>JADKKB010000001.1:0-300000 GCA_016720705.1 Chloracidobacterium sp.
GCTATGTGTGTCCCATTAGATACTGATTTGGAAAGGTAATCCGATACCAGAGCCTTAAGTAGTTTATTAATGAGCGAGAACGGCTACGACGGGCGGTGTTTGGCGACACTTCTTGAGATAACATAAATGTCACAAAGCACCAATGCGACAAATTAGAGTTCATTTTAGATGAAAATGTGCTATCTTTCCGTTCTCGCACGACATCATATCGACATTTTAGTTGGGATTAATTTCGGTAAGTTGGTTGCAAGATGGTTGCAGTTTTGCCGACGCATACTCTTTCATAGGTTGTCGCTTGAGCGAAAAAGCCTGTTTCTAAAGCGCTTTGAGCGATTCTGACAAGTCATTGATCTACCCCTAGGTTGCTTAAAAGTGGGAGAGGTCGCGTGTTTCAAATCTTGTGCCGTCCCGACCATGGTTCTGAAACGCCCGGTTCAGCGTGGAGCTGGGCGTTTTGGTGTTTTAGGATCAACAGTTAAATAGACTTCGCTGATCCTACATTCTGGGTCATGGTTTCTTGCTGCATTTAACCATATATAACTTTAGATTCAGTCGTATGATCAAAAAGTGATTACTTCCAGAATAGCTAGTCATGCCACAACGACAATGATCGCACACCAAGTGGGGTCCCACCTGAAAATGCACCGTTACCAAGTCCGGTCATTTTCTGAATCTGAATGCTTCCTCCTCCAGCCAGAAATAGCGCATCAGGAATGAAAGCGGCAAAATAAAGAAACTGGACCAAACTGCCCAAGAGCTTTTAGCTGTCCACAAAATCGCATTTCCCACCAATATAAGCAGGACAAATGAGACCCATAGAAGATACCAAGCGATATCTGAATTAAAAGAACAACCCTCGATAGCAGCGCGATCGGGAGGCCAATGCTCTGTAAACCAACTCCAGGAATAGTAAGAAAAACCAACCCTGTGGCGACGGAAACTGCAATCAGCCCATAAGGTAAAGTTTGCTCCACATAGTTGAAGTTTATATCACAATTGCGTCTGGAAGATAAAAAACGCCTCGGAACAGCGTTCGGGCAGTTTAAGCGTCAATGAAAAAATCACCGTCATACTGGCCTTATTGTAAGGTAGATCGCCCTGCCCACGCCTTGTGATCAGTTTGAGGATCGGTTTGCCGGCCGATGCGTCAATTACGGTTTTGAAATCCGCGACCGAACTTATCGGTCGTTTATTTATCTCAAGTATTACATCGCCGCGAGAGATTCCCGCCGTAGCGGCCGGGCCGTTCGGGTCGATATCTGCGACTACGAGACCATCATTTGAATCAAGTCCTAATTGCTTTGCTATTACTGGCGTCACAGGCTTCCAGCTTGAGACCGAGCTTACCGCCCTGATCGCTCCTCGATTCCGGAGATCCGGGGTTCAGCCTTGGATTCGAACCTTTCGATTGATCGTCGGCATTTAATTCGTCTAGTCTTGCCGTAAGTTCGATTTCCTTGCCATCACGGATCACGGTCAGTTTAATGGTCGTTCCAGGCGATGTCCGAGCGACCTTGTTTCGCGGCAGGAAATTGCTGTCCTCAAGCTTTTCACCACTGATCGCGGTGATTACGTCGCCGCGCTTAACGCCAGCCTTATCTGCAGAACCACCCGGTTTAACATTGCTTACGAAGATGCCGGACCTTTATCCTAGGTCCAAGAGCTTTGGATGATTATCCGTCACGTTTTGAATGTTGAGTTCCAACATGCCGCCGATGACTCTGCCGTCCTTCAAGAGTTGCTCCATCACGGATTGTAGCTTATTCGACGGGATGGAAAATCCAATCCCGATGTCACCGCCCCTTGCACCACCCGGTGAAAGTATCTGCGAGTTGATGCCGACGAGTTCGCCGGTTAAGGTTTAATGTGCCACCCGAATTGCCGCGATTGATCGGTGCATCAGTTTGGAGAAAATCCTCAAAGCTACCGTCACTTGAGTCCGTCCGCCGACCTTCGCCGAAATAATGCCGGCCGTTACCGTCTGGCTGATTCCCCAGCGGATTACCTATGGCTAGTACAATGTCGCCGACGCGAACGCCAATCCGAATTTCAGAGTCAAAAAGGAAAGTCCTTGAGCATGATCTTGAGTACCGCAAGGTCACTCAGCCTATCTGACCCAACGATCTTTGGCTTCATAAGACATTGTTATCGCTCATCAAGGACAGTAATCTTTTCGGCACCATCGACAACGTGATGGTTGGTAAGGATCGTGCCGTCCGAGGTCACAATGACGCGAGAGCCGAGGCCGCGTTCGATCAGCGGGCGCTGACTCGGCCGTTATTTGTGGCGGTTCAAACGGCATTTGACGAAACATCTCATCACCGAATGGATGACTATCGGATCTGGCTGATACTGTTGATTTTCTTTGTTTTCGGCCTGATCCTGACTACCGCCGGGGATGTCTTGTCGACGACGTCCGGGTGTGAAGATGCTGTGTGACGTCCATCAACGAGGGGCGCAGCGGGATTGGAGCTGACATTTGACGCGGTGATTCATAGCCGCAAGTATGCCGGTCTTACAAGCCGAAACAATGAAACCGCAACAAAGTGCGACGGAAGAAACCATGTGAATTGACTTCTGACATCTAGACAATTCTCCAAAGGTATTGAGAAAAATAAGTAATGCCAATTTTCTGACCGGGGATCAATGACCGTAAAGTTAAAATACGACGAAGTTACCTGAAGGTTCGAAATAAGGGACGGGCGAGTTTTGTGTATCAGGAGACTGTTTCTAGCGTTTCGAGTCTCCGAAAAATATATGCGAGCGATTTATAAACTAGCTTTGAACAAAGAAATACCGGGGAGTCATAGTTCTCGTCGTACGAGTATTCGACCAGGTCCATGCCTACAACTCGTTTCTCCTCAGCAGGTTGCGGATAAGGCCAAAGTTTCCATACCAACCGAAACCGCCCGGTTCCGGAGTGCCTGTCGTGGGCATGATACTGAGTCCAGGCCGTCTATATCAATGGTCAAGTAAACGTCGTCGGTGAGCCGAGTTGATCGCGTCGTCGATCCAATCTGTGCGTCCCGCAATGTCTCAGCCCAAAGATCTTCGTCGGCAGCCCGCCTTTCAGCGCGGGCTTCTTCAGCCGATACCGAGCGGATGCCGACCTGACCGACGGTATACGCAGATCCTTGACCACGCGGCCATGATCGAGGCGTGCGAATGTTGTGCCGTCATATTGGTCGCGGAGGTCAGCGCGAGCATCGATCTGCAGTACGCTCAGGCCGGCAAATTTCTCATTGTGCGCTTTGATGACCGGAGCAGAGACTGAGTGCTCGCCGCCGATCATGCATAGGAATTTATCAGCTTCGAGGAGCTTTCGTGTTTCTTCGTAAAGATCGCCCATCATTTGTTCGGGCGTCGGACGTGAGCCGAATTCGGGCAGAGTGTGGATGCCGATCTTGTAGGTTTCGGTATCGGTCTCTTCCTCGTAAAGTTCCATGTTGCAGCGAGGCATCGACGATCGCCATGGCACCGGCACCGGTTCCGGTGCCGTATGAAACCGTTCCCCGTATGAAACAGGAAGTATCAAAACCTCAGCGGTATCGAAGCCGAATACTTGCGTCGTCGATACCGCCAAAATTCATCGGCTTCAGATGTGGATTGGCTCATATTACGGTACGTCAATTACCAGTTCGCGTCCCAAAGCTAAAGTTGGGCGTTTACGGCCTTTCATGAATTTCGCAGCGGTTTGCGATAGTGCCGTGATTATCATCGGCAAGCGCGATCGACGGGTCGCACGGCACATATGCAGTAGTCGCCCCGCCTAGCATTTTGCCGAACGTCGAGGCATGGTTGCCGCCAAACGAGGGTGTTCGGATATCCAGCGGGCCGAATGGGTCAGGATCGAGATCGCATACTTGTGGCCGCGGACATTGGTTCGCGTGATGTATGACGAAACCTCGGCGACATTGACCATCTTTGGCTGCTGGTGCTGCCAAGCGTAATGATGCCCGAATTGCGGCGTTGAGCGATCTGCATCATCTCCAGTGTATCTTGCGTCAGGTCGAACGAGATATTGATCTTCTTTCAAACTTCGCGCGAGCAATCCCAATCGACAGCTCGACCGCCAAGGTCAGGGCAAAAGACGGGAATGCGTGCCTTGAACGCTGAGGTCAAAAGACCGTCCTCATGGGCGATCTCAGAGAGTTCGCGGCCCATAAGATGGAGGAACTCGCGGATGGAGTAGGTGTGCGTAAGGTCAAGCTGATTGACCACGCTGCCGATCCATTCGTCCGCTTCTTGGTATTCTTCGCGATTGGCGAGAATGTCGCCGATACGCATAACATCATTGGCTTCGAGATCCTCATCGGACATGATCGGATGCCCCTGAAAATGGTTGCGGCCCAGAATCTCGTGAATGTCGTGATAAAGTACCGCGCCGGACATCACTATGACATCGACAAACGATTCTTGATCACGTAGGCCAGCAATCGACGCATCCCCGATGTGATGAAATTGCCCGAACCGCACAGATAGATGGTCGAGTTGTCATCAGCATATCGAGCCAGATGCGATAGAGCCTCGGCCAGCTGCTTGGCGCCGAATCCGGCACCTTCCATTCTTTCCAGAAGGCCTGCGACCGAACGGTCGCGGTCAATCGGGACCGGCCGCGTCGGAACCGTCAAAAACTTCGAAGACCTTGTTTTCTTTTTGAGCTACCATACCGCAATGAATTAACTTAACGATTCTCCGATAATGGAAAATCCTTATTCTTTTCGTTCGTGCCGTTGGCGTCAAATAGGTGTAACTTTGCACCTGCTCTTCGCAAAACTCGATCAAGTCACTGCCCTCGGTCTCGGGGAGCACCCTCTTTTATTCGCAGCATTACCGCCTTCGAAAAGCGTCGTGCAACCGCACGCTTCGTATCGACCGATGTTCCAGCGATTCGCCCAAGGTCGCACCGTCGATGACCTTCTTGATGATGTAGCCATCATCGCCGATAAAAATGTGAGCCTCGTGCGGTACGCCGAAGAGGTTGTGGTTATTGCCCATCACTTCTTGGTATGCACCGACGAGCATCATGGCCAGGTAATACGGCTCGCCCTTGACCAGTTTGTGCAGTTCCAGCACGGGCTTGCATCGTGCAAATCGACAAATTTATCTACAATACCGTCGGAATCGCAGGTTATATCACATAGCGTAGCATATTCCGTCGGCTTTTTGTTGAGTTTATGTATCGGGATGATAGGAAATAGTTGTTCGAGTGCCCAATTGTCCGGCATCGAGCGAAAAACTGAGAAATTTGCTAGGTATTTTGCACACATCAGCCGCCGAAGATCAGCGAATTCCTCGAAACGTATTTTTTAACTGGGCGAACTGATCGGCCTTTTCGCAGATGTCCCAAAAGAGGACCTCGCCTTTCCCTTTGGCTTCAAGCGAGATCAACCCGAGGTTGAACATCGTGAAAAGCTCCTCGCGATGTTCAAGGGCGTCGTGATAATACTCACGATAGTTCTTGGCATTTATCGTTTCGCGCAGGTCAAAGAGTTCCTGGACTACCTCCGGATCATCACGTCCATGTCATTTCGGTGCAGGTCCTCGACCACGGTTTCGATCTCGTCCTGAACGTTGGTTACGAGGATCGCGTGGTACGCCGAAAGATAGCGTCCCGACTCCTGGATGATGGTCGGATGCGGGACGTTCTCGTCATCGCAAACCGGCTTTGATGACGTAAATGACGTCATTGGCAAATTCGCGGGCGTTGTAATTAGCCGATGACTCGAATGACGTTCGCGAACCGTCGTAATCGACCGCCATGCCGCCGCCTACGTCGAGATACTCGATGGGGATCTGCATCTTCCGGATCTTGGCGTAGGTTCGGGCCGCTTCTTTCATCGCGTTTTTGATCCGTTTGATGTCGGTCAACTGCGATCCGATGTGGAAACGGAGCAGCCGGAGCATATCGATTCGACCGGCGTCCTGGAGTCTCGGATGACCTCGAGTATCTCGGTCGTTGTTAGGCCGAATTTCGCCGCCCGCCCGATTTTCCCATTTGCCCGAGCCCTTTGAATAAAGTAACGCGGACACCGATCATCGGGATCTTTACGTCGGGATTTAGCCAGGAGACTTCACCGGCAAGCGACAGCGTATGGTCGAGCTCGCTCATTTTCTCGATGACGATGACAACATTCTTGCCGGCGGCAGCACCGGCAAACGCAAGTTGTACAAAGTCGCGGTCCTTAAAGCCATTGAGTACCAGCAGGCTGTCCTTTGCCTGTTCAAGCCCCAATGCGGCGTAAAGCTCCGCCTTTGAGCCGGCTTCGAGGCCAAAGTTGTAACGCGAACCCTCGCGCAGGTACTCCTCGATGACAGCGCGGTTCTGATTGACCTTCATCGGGAAAACACACAGGTGGCCGCCTGCATATTCAAATTCGCGGATCGACTTTTTGAAAGCCGTTTGTAGCTTGCGGATCTGGCCGAATATCAGTTGGGGAAACCAAGCAAGATGGGCGTGTTGATGCCGCTTCTGAAGGTCGTCGATTATTTCCTTAATGTCGGCGGTAAGATTTTCGTTTTCCGGCGAACGGACGATAAGGTTACCTTTTCGGTTAACGCCAAAATAATCGGCTCCCAATTATCGATGCCGTAGGTTTCGATTGTTTGTTCAATTATACTGCGCTCAAATGCCGTACTAACCTGCTATACGACCCGAGAAAAATGGATCGCCGCCCAACGCTCAACAAAAACAACTAGTCTAATAAAATCAACGGAAATTCAAAGAGGCAATAAACAAAGGTGCTCCAACAGGTTTTTGTCGTGTTGTCGACGGGAAATTTGTTTGGCACAAACCCTGAACATTGAAGCGAATTCGGGTGAACGGATTTTTGAATGCAAATGGCAGATGCGACACACAAAAGATAAACGATCAGGTCATCTTAACCGGGAAAAGGTGCCGCGAGTTGTCAAAATGCAGTTGCCATAAATTCCGTCACATTATCAATATCCGAACGTATTTTAGAGGTGTTCAAGATGAGGAAGCAAGCGAAAGTGGATTTTCGTTGATCGAGTTGCTTTTTGGTCGTCGTCGGCCATCGGAATCATCGCAACTATGGCGGCTCCAGCCCTGCAAAAGGGGTTGCGAGCGGCCGAAAACGGAACTACCTTAGTTACCATGAGTGATGATCGGTTCGACGCAAGTTGGCCTGAGTCTTCGCAAAAAAATAATCGTTTTGGGCGGTTAAAGGCGAATTTGAACAACCTACTCAGTCGAAGTTTGGGCATCACTGCAGGAAATCAGATCAATCGCGGAAAATTTGCGATTGATAATGACCCCGGCGGACCCACTAATACGCGAACTCGACATGGATACACTATCACTGCGACGAGAATGTCACGGGTGAAGGAGTGACCTATAAGTACGAGACCACACAAACTGGCGAGACATGGGAGTTCCTGCCTTAGACAAAAGGCTACCCGCCTCATCCATCGAAATCCTCAACCACCAAGGGGTAAATCGCAATGAACGTATTCGAAGACCTAGTCGTCGAACTTAAAGAAGAAAATCTTCTTGAAAGCACCGTTATCGAAACTGACCGTGATGTATCCGTTCCGAAATCGACCGGATGCGGTTTGATGCTGGTAATCGGTAGACCCATTGAGACATCGTAGAGTTGGCGATATCGCGCTCAATAGTGTCCCGATGTCCCTCGATTGGAAAATGTCCTCACCGATTGATTCCTCGAACCCCAGGCTGATCCGGTTCCAATCCAATGTCGAACCGACCACATGTCGCCAAAGGTGAGCTGGAACCGGCGAGCCCTAGCCGGATGAACCATTCGAATCCCTAATCTTGTTGCGGGAAATGACATCCGAAACCGTCGACATCAGAAACCCAACACGGAACGCGAAGTTTTCAGAAAAGAGCGGCTCCGGGAAATGACGAGTCTCAAAATGGTTGACGCAATCCTATCGGCCGTCGAGCGCGGAATGTATGAAGATCGTGCCACGCCCTTATGATGACCTAAAATGCAAAGAAGGCTCTTCATCATTTCCTTCAATTAGCCGAGGACGTTGAGTCCGAAGAAAGTAAAGAGGCCGAATTTGACCTTCTACGCGAAACTGAAGCTTGGTGCTCTGCCTTGGCTAAACGGGATCGTGAAATATCAGTTACAAATATTCGCCGATATTGCGAGAACTGTAAACCGATGCTCAGTTCGCGGGCAATGCTTGACCCGCGAGATTCTCACCGTAATCTACCGTATTCAGAATCCGTCCGCGGTAAGTTTGATTTTATAATTACCAGATTATTTACAAAGGTTGAAGCCGAGGACGAACAGCGAATGCTGCTCTTTTCACGAGACAAATGCTGGGGCACATTAAAACTCTACATGCTGAATGGTCGAGCATACCTCTGTGGTATTCAGCAGAAGGTGAGGAATCTAACATCGCCCTCTTCCTCTCTTGAGCTTTGAAGATCTAACTAAAGAAGCCGAATTCGCAGAAAACTTTGACAGATCTCATTCGAAGCGATTTCTTTGGGCGACTCCGGTTGTTTAAGGAAAGTATTGCTGAACTCTTTTTTGCTCCATCGGTTACCTCCGCAGCGATTGAATGTAATGTGCGGATCGGTAACAAGTATGTCGGATTTGATCGAGCGAGAGCGGCGTGGAGATCAAGTGCCGCAGACGTCTCCACGACCGATTTGGCGACATTGACGTGATCAGATCGTATCTGAGGCTGCCGGCAGATCGCTTGAGTTGGTAAACCTTCTCCGAGATCAGACCGCATCAGAAGAGCTTGCCAATGGAGGAGGCGGTTGAGGAACCGAGTGATCCTGAGACCTTGCACGAGGACTCTGCCGATGACATTGTCCAGGCCAAAGCCGTATCGGGAAATCCGAGGCTTCGCAATTCGGGTCTTAGACGCGGTGCAGCGGGATAAATATGTGGTTTATGGTCGCCGCCTTATTAATGGTTGCTGCGTCGGTCGGCGTCTTCGTCTGGGGAAACTACTTTGACGTAACCGGACGTATCCAGTGTCGGCGTTAAGACACTAAGTTTCTCAGGGACCGACCTAGCTGACGTTGTTAAGACGGCAAAATTAAGCAGTGAAGGCTTCAGCGTCGTTGCTCAGCCTAATCTTGACCAAATGTCTTGTGGCGAAAGCAGAATGAGGTGCTTCAAAAGCTATACCAGGCTGGCAAATGAGAAGGATGGATCGTAGTAAATCTTATGAATAGTGAAGGAAAGACCGTGGGGCTACATCAACCCGAACAAGGTCGAGATCCAAGCGGAAACGAAGTAAAAGCCACTTTCGTCATTTTCCGCAAATTTGGCGAATCTTCCAAAGCCATAGCTGCGAGGACCTCAGCGTGGTGCTTTTGCGGCGGAAAGGCAGCACGCCGTGTCCACCCCGTCAAAGCCGCCTTTCCAGTTATCGAAACTGATTTTGGGGTCAGCCTGGGAATCTCATTGATCAAATTGCACCTATATTGAAAATATTACGCCCGGAACCTGTTGCAGGTCAATACTTTTTTCAAAGGCGTTCGATTATCTGGAAACACCACTACTGGTATGTTGGAGCATTATCATCGTACTTTCGGTATAAACTTCTAAAATTTGGAGTTCGAACATATTGGCAACTGCGTTGCACAATCGTCAAGCAAGCCCGTTGAATCGCTATGAAACCGAAATCCCAAGTTAGAATGCTTCCTGGCCACTTTCGTTTTGGTAATCGATAGTTCTTGGCCAATTTTTGCAATTGGATCATCCACAGCCCTGTAGATAGGTGGAACGATCAGAAAAAGAGGCTATGGGGGGTACCAGCAATATTCAACACACTTCATTACTTTACTGACCTCTACGGCCCGCGGCTCACCGGTAGTCCTAACCACGTTGGTGGCGGCAAATTGGGCAGTCAAAGAAATGACTTCTTGGGGATTCTCGAATGCGGCGCGCGAGCCTTGGGATTTCGGTCATCCTGGCTGGGTCAATGAGCGTTCCACCGGGCTATTAATGATCTCGCCGGTCCAAGACACTTTGATATTTGAAGTTTTGGCGTGGACGCCGTCGACAAAGGGCGTGGTAAATTCGGCTTTCGCTGTTCATATGGTGCTGCCGGATCGACCGACTCAGGAAGAACTTACGGCATACTTTGCCGGAATGTCGGCAAAGGTCGGGAAGAAGATAATTTCGGTCGGTAAACCTGCGGTTATTTCGGTAACGATCGAACCGGCACCTGCCGAATTCTGGACGCAACTGCCAAGCAACGGTTCGATCCCAAATCGGTTTCTGCAGGGGCAAGGTTCGGTCGAGGGACAGGTCCAACTTCCACCCCGGAAACCAAATGCTTTGACGAATGCTCAGATCAATGAACAGCTTGATGCCTTTCTGGTTGTTAACAAGGTTGCCTTGCGTAAATGACGCCGCTGGTGGACCACGGCCTGATCCGGAGCTTTTAATAACAGGAGCTTCTTGATATCACCAAGTACAGCTGACCGTAGTTATGCGAAAACGAAGATTTTGGTCGCATTGCCCGTCTGATCGCACACGGCACGCCGGTAAACCCGCAGTTTGAGGTTCGCAATCGCCTTGCGCCCGAGGGTAAGACCAGCTACAACGTTGTCGTTAGATCCTCGGCAATTGATCAAAAGGATGAGGTCGTAATGCTCGGCGGACATCTTGATTCTTGGCATTCGGCACCGGGGCGACCGACAATGCCGTCGGTTGTGCAGCGGCGATGGAAGCCGCCCGCATCCTGAAGGCGATCGGCGTCAAACCACGTCGAACTATCCGAGTCGCGTTATGGAGCGGTGAAGAGCAGGGCTTGCTTCGGTTCTCAAGCGTATGTCGGGGAGCACTTTGAACTGCTGAAGCATCGGGAACCGAATTTTCCAAATTCAACGGTTACTTTAATACCGACAGCGGAACGGGACGTGCTCGTGGATTCAGTATTTTCGGCCCGGCCGAGATCCGACCGTTCTTCGCGACGCTATGGCATCGTTTGCCGATCTCGGCGTAGCGGGTGCGATCAGTTCAACGAGCAGGAGTTTGGCGGATCCGATCCACGTCGTTTAGTGCGGCCGACTTCCGGGCATTGGCGTTGCCCAGGATCCTATCGAGTACTTTACCGATACGTGGCATACCAATCTGGATACCTATGAGCGCGTGATCGATTTCGACGTAAAGTCGTCGGCAATTGTGATTGCAGCCGCTGCTTCCATGTTGGCGATGCAGGATGAGATGCTTCCGCGCTTCTCTGCGGCAGATATGCCAAAGGCTCCGGCCCAGCGTTAGTATCGGGTGATCCACTCGCCCTTCAGGTGTTGACGTTTTCAAACCAAATGCCCGTGCTTTAAATGTGCGGGCATTTTGTGATTGACCATTTCAATGCATCCATTTATCATTGGCTGACACAATGACATACATATCCAGCACGTCTATGAATAGTGACTACATAAGGGTCACAGCTCAAGGGTCATACTCGTACGAGCAGATGTTTGATTTTTTGATTATTGTCGTAAGGAAGCGGACAATTTGATCTTGAGAAAGTACTGATCGATTGCGTGGAACTTAAAATGCAATTGTCAGAAGTTCAACGATTTGAGGGCGGATAGATGATTGCCAGCCTTTTCGGCAGCGATAAAAGGGTCGCTCTCGTTCTGCCTGCTGGCCAAGTCACCAAAATGGGCGAAATTGCGGCCAACAATCGAGGTGCCTGACCGCTAGTTACAGAATCGTTCGATGAAGCGTTACAGTGGCCTGACAATTGAACGGCCTCGCTCACACCTGAAACGCCAGGGAAGGGCAAATATCCGCTAATACACAATTCCCGCAATCCGGTTTTCGGAGCCTCATATATCTGTCTGCCGTGAAATATCATCCAATGCGGAAACATAACCCAGTATTTTTTGGGCACTACGTCAGATAAATTTTCTCAATCTTTTCAGGGGTCTTTTCGTCTGTCAGCCCTAACCGCTGTGACAAACGGCCAACGTGAGTGTCAACAACGACGCCCGAGGCGATCCCAAACGCGTTGCTCAGGACGACGTTCGCAGTCTTGCGGGCGACGCCGCCAGCAAGCGTCAATAACTCATCCATAGCCTGGGTGATCCCGCCGCCAAATTCATCGATTATCCGCTGACACGCCGCCTGTATATTCTTAGCTTTATTTCGAAAGAAACCGGTCGAGTGGATATCTCTGTCCAATTCTTCTTGCCTGACGTTAATGAGGTCCAATGGCCCGCGATATTTGCGAAAAAGGCTACGTGACGAATGTTCACGCGTTCATCGGTGCACTAAGCCGAAAGGATCGTCGCGATCAGCAGTTCAAACGGCGACGTGTGGTTGAGTGCAATGAGCGTCGGGATATTGCCTCTTTAGACGCTTTATGATCTCGGCGGCTTGGGATGTTCTATCTTTCATCATTCGCTAAAGGCTAAAAAGAAAGGCACAAAATGCAAATTCTCGATAGTTTGCGTAGAATCAAGGCATACCGATAATGGCCGTCGATTTTAATGCCACCAATTACCGCGGCGGGCCAACGACTCTCAGAATGAAAGTCCCATTACTAGACATTAAAGAGCAAAACGATGCCCTTCGACCGGAGATCGAGGCGGCGTTGGGACGAGTGCTCGACCTGTTGATTTATCCTTGGCGGCGAAGTTGCCGAACTCGAATGCGAATTGGCCGGCTATTGCGGCACCAAATACGCGATCGGATGTGCGTCGGGTAGCGATGCTCCATTGCTCGCCCTTATGGCCCTCGATGTCGGTCCGGGCGACGAGGTTATTACCACTCCGTACAGTTTTTTGCAACCGTCAGTGCGATCACACGGCTTGGTTTCATAGCGGTTTTTGCCGATATCGATCCGGTTGCTATACATCCCTGACGTCTCGCAGGTCGAGGCAAAGATCACGGACCGGACGAAAGCGATCGTTTCCGTTCATCTTTATGGTCATGTGCCGATATGACCGCTCTTCTTCGTGAGATCAGCGATCGCGGCGTAATATTGCGATCGTCGAAGACGCAGCCTGTAAGCGATCTGCGCCGTAGCAGAACGGTATTCGTGCCGGAGCTTCATCGGTACGATGGAGCTTAGCTCGTATCCGTCTAAGAATCTCTTGGGAAAGGGCGACGGCGGATTTAGTAGCGACCAATGATGACGTTCTCGCTAAAAGTTGCTTGCGCTTCGTGTACACGGATCGGATTTTTTGTACATACCGGCAATACGTTGGCCTAAATTCGCGTCTCGACGGTTTCCAGGGTGTTGTGCTCCGTGTAAAACTTTCCGCATTTGATAAATGGGCCGATATGCTGTGGCAAATGGGGCATAGATACAGAGGAACACGCCGGTTTGACCGGAGCAGATTCGGGCTCTTCGTTTGAAAGGTCCATAGCTAAACATATTTATAACCAATATGTTATACGCATTCCCGGACGCCGTGACGAATCATGTCATTATCTGACCGGAGAAGGGAATTCGGAACCTGAGAGACATTACCCCGTACCGCCTTTATCTGCAAGATTAGCTGGTATATCTCGGATATAGTGCCGGCGATCGGCCCGAGGCGGAAAAGGTGGCGGTCGAGACGCTTGCGTTGCCGATCTATCCTGGAGTTGAAACCGGATCAAGAAGCAGGTCGCCAGATTCCATACGCGTTTTTTGAGCAAGACACGCGATCCATGAATGCCAGAATTTTGACTTCAGATCCGACAGCGCTTCGACATCAAAAGCCAAGATCATCTTGATCGCGGCGGTTATCTTCGCGCCTGTTTTCGGTTATGGCAGTACGGCGCTAACTGGGCGGAATGATCGCCGAACTTTGACACCGGTCACCGACCCAAATGCTACTGCCGTGCTGCGGACCTGGCCTGCTCGATGGCCCCGTCCGATCCGATTACGCTGTGGCTGGCGGCCTGCGTCCAACATAATATTTTCTCGCCCGAGAGCACCAATGCCGCGATCAAGATGTACGAGGACACTGTACGGCTCTCGCCCAACGATTTTCGCTGGTGTGGATCGAACTCGGCCGTGCATACGAACAGGCCGAGATGAATGAAAAGGCGGAGGCTTCTGCTATGAAAGGCGATCTCACTTGCTCCGGGCCTACACGTTTCCCGCGATGGCAATTTGGCAACTTCTCTTCTGCGGCAGGGCCGTACTGATGCGAGGCGTTTGCCGAGTTAAAGGTAGTTACTTAAAATAACCAGACGTATCGCGAACAGGTATTTTCGCTCGCTTGGGAATATTTTGGCAAAGATCCAGTCAAATCCGAGCAGGTGATCGCAGATAAATCCGATGTTTACGCAAGTTTGGCGTTGCCCGGTAAATGGGACGCGGCTGTGCCGGGCTGACCTGCTCCGAATGTGGAACAAACTTGATGACGCTGCAAAGGCAGAGCATCCGCAATTTATTTCAGTCATCGCCCAGGGTCTATACGAAAAGCGTCATTTCCCTGGAGGCACTGGAGTTTGCCAAGCAACTCTGAATGGACACGGACGCTTTGTTTCAATACCGTCACCAACGGCGGATTTGAACGCGGCGTCGGCGACGGAAAGACACACGCTTTGCCGGAGAGCATCTTTCGCAACGATCCGGAAGCTTCCGACGCCTCCAGCGATACGTCGGTCTGCCATTCCGGCGGCCGCAGCCTCAAGCTGCTTTCGCACATTCAAAAATCGAAATCCTTACAACGTCTGGCCAACAGTCGTGGTCGAACCGGGCCGAGCATACAAACTCAGCTTTTGGGTTCGCACCGAAAATCTAAAGAGCGGCGGCGGGGCCGCAGATCCAGATCGTTCATGGAAATGATGACAAGATCATCACCACTCCGGCGGTCTTTGCGGCCGGCACTAACGACTGGCAAAAGAAGCTCAGCGCCCTCTGACTTTACCGCACCGGACAACTGCTACGGCGTCACCATTCGCACCGTGCGCGCGTACCGCGGCGATGATTGTCCGATCACGGGAACCCTCTGGTACGACGATTTTGAATTGAAAAAGATCAATTAAGAGAAATTACATTGACTGCTGCTAACAAGACAATCTTTTCCCTTTGGTCGGGGAAAAGATTGTTTCGACGCTCGCATACGGTACGGTCCACCAGCCGACGATCGCACTTGTTTACTTTGTGGATCGCCGGAATGTTCATCATTTGGGTGATCGACGGTTTTACAGGCAGTTCCGTCAAATACGCAGCACGAGCCTTATCCAAATACCGGCTTCACCTTGCGGCGGCGTACGCATTTCTTCAGATCATCCCTTCGGTTCGATCGCCGAAACGGTTCGGTTTGAGCGGCATACCGCGGACCATCTCGCTTGCTCCCTTCGCGAGTGAGGCGACGGGACTGCATTTCATTGCCCTGGGCATTTTTCTCTCGCTCGCTCTCACCTACATCGACAGCGCCGCACGCCTTAAGCGAATTGCCGTTTTGATCACCATATTCGAGCAGTTTTCGCATTTTTCTGCGATATTCGTAACCGGTGCTGTCGCCAACCAAGATCTATGGCATACTGGAGCGTCCGTCGCCATTCGGTTCGTTTGTCAACCGGCATAATTTCAAGGCGTATATCGAAATGACGGCGAGCATCCCGCTCTCGGCCTGCTCTTTGTCGGGGCTGTCAGCCGCGATAAAAGCTGCTTTACATTACCGGCATCACGTTGATGTGCGGTGGCTCTACTCGCTAAGCGGTTCGCGCGGCGGTTTTATCGTTGGTGTCATGGGAGTTGATCTTTGCTGACCTTTTCTTCTCTCACCACCTTTCCTCACGGAGTCAGAAGGTCGCATTGGACATCGCTCTTTCGCTACTATTGATCGGTGCGGTCATCGTCGGAGCACCTTTTGTCGGCGGTGGAAACGCCTTTGTTTATATTTGTCGAAACTGCTGCCTCCAAGGACATCATCACCAATCGCACGCATATCTGGGCAGTCACTTTGTGTGCGATATCAGGCAATCTGCTGCCCAGTGCGGGCCTCGGGGCTTTTGCCCAGGCTTAGCAATGCCCTACGATGATTTGGATGGACCGGAACGCGTCGAACAGGCCCACAATGCACATCTCCTGCGCCTCTGACGCTGGCATCGTCGGAGCGTTGATCGGGCTAGCATTCCTGTTCCTGATTTACCGGAGCGCACGAAAGGGAATTGCGGTCCATAATCTATTTCGCCGCGGTATCGCGATCGTTGCATTTTCGGGTATCTTTGCCATCCTGATCCACAGCGTATGTGATTTTGTGCTTCATACCATCGGCAACATCGATGTGCTTTCTGACGCCAGTAAGGTAATGCTCAACGCCGCGTTGCGTAAATACCCTGACGACGAAAAAGACCTCGATCACCACGAACACCGCAAACGCCGCTCCATCGATCCATGCGGCCGAATTCAGCCCCAAACGTTAAAGGCTTTTTAAGTAAAGCTGAGTGTCCTGCTAATTAGTTTAGTTTAATTTGAAACAGCTTGTTTGCGAGTTGTTTTACGCGCAGCCGTGCGTTTCACTCTGAGTTACGGGCGGAAAGTGTTTCAAATTAATTTGGAGCATGGGCGAATTCTCGAAACAACTTAAGTACTTTGTTTAGCGACTTTAACCCTCAATTTTGTTTTGCATTCCCACTTTCTTCCTCAGGTTCATCGCTAACCCTGCCCGGAAGCGCTGTAACGCCCGTGTTTGTTGCGTTTAGCGAGATCTCGTGCTGTTTCACAATACAATTCCCGGTATCCGAGTATTGCGATCCCATCTGAATTGGGACAATCTGTGTTCTGCATTCAGTAATTCTCAAACGAACACCGTGAAATGCAACTGCCTCTAACGTGCCAAAATTGGCGCCACAAATCGCAGCCATTTTTTGCACATGCGGGACGCTTTTGTGGCATCTTTTGGATGCGGTTGGTGCGTTTGATTGGGTGACAAAAGAGAACAACCGGCGCCTCCATTATTAGTTAGATTCTTTCAGATACGCACCGCTGTAATTAGCGAATGCCATCATCTATTCGTGCACAGCTTCGTTCGAGCGGCTGGCTACATGAAACCTGATCGGCTCATCTCGAACTATATCGAGATGGCTGGCCGTACCATCAGACCTTCAGAGACTGAGCGGGTTTCCCCGTCACCTCTCCTGACCCCTCGTACAAACCAACTTCGCCCCGCCGTGTAAACTCCTCGTAGCTGATGCCATCACGAAGCATGACATAACAGTTAATCAGAAGCTTACGGGCCGCTGCAACTTTTGCTTTCGGGCGGCCTCTACGACGGCTAACCTCGGAATAGAACTTCCGTATCTTCTTATCGCGACTTGCCTGGGCTGCCTGCCCGAGCAGGTACCTTGCGAGCCGCGAACCTCGCTTGCTGATCGAACCGATCCGCCTCGTCTCGCCCGAGCTTTTCTCGAGCGGGTCGAGTCCTACAAATGCCACGACCTCTTCCTTACGGCGAAAGCGTCGAACATCGCCGAGCGTGTGAATAAGTGCCATGGCGTTGATCAGCCCGATCCCGGGATGTGTCATTAGCAATTGAGCACGCTCTTCCTTATTCGCCTCTTCCTCGAGCCTCGCCTCCACGGCCTTGATCTGGCGTGTCAGCTCGTCGCAAAGAACAAATCGAGAGCTGACCAGAAGCCGCTCGACCTGTGTCGTCTCAACCTCCTCGATCTTCTTTCTCGCCTTTACCGCCGGCAAACGGAACCGTGGCAAGCCCTTCGATCGTGCGAACGCCTGCAGCTGATTCACCACCGATGTCCGCTTGCTCACCAAAGAGTGACGATAGTTCAGCAGATCGAGCATCTCCCGGCTCTGCTCGTTCCTCGGCGTGATCGCCGGAAATGTCCCGCGCATCAATAGATCCAGGATCGTCTCCGCATCCCTGTGGTCGTTCTTGTGTCTCGATAATGCTGCTCGACGGATCATCCTAGGGTCTCCGATCTTGAGCGTCATTCCATTGTCAAAGAGCAACTTCTCAAACCACCACAGCGATCCCGTGGCCTCCGTTCCAATAACCGCGTCCTTTCCGCACTTGCGGTAAAACGCCTTTATCCCCGCCTTATCGCTATGAAGAAACCGCTTATATCTGATCTCTCCATCCGCTTCATCCACAAAAGCAAGCGTCTGCTCATATGGATGAAAGTCAACCCCAATGTATACTGCCATTGTTGATCTCGCGGGTTGTTATTCTTTTGTCAGAATTCGAGTTTACACAAAAACTCGACTCCCGCGAGGTCAACACTTCATAGCATCAGACATGCGATAGTGCGATTCTCTGTTTGTACTGCTCCTGAACTTTCTTCCATGTGCTTTCGAACTCCGGATCGGTCTTGCATTTCTGTCTCGCGGCGTCGAATCGGCGGCCGGCGTTTGACTGGTCGAGACCGACGATCCTGGACATCTCGGTGATGGTCGCACCTGATTCCTTGCCGATCAGGATGAACACCTCCTTTGCGGTAATGATACGCTTATTCTTTCCGGATCCGAAGAAATTCTCTCTCTCCATTTCGAATACCTGTTCGATCACGTTCAGCAGCAGATCCGCATCAAAGGGCAACAAGAGCAATCGGGGTCACGCCTGCTATTTTGTCGATTCTCGATTGAGGTTCTCATTTGGTAGAGATAGTATCATCGAGCAAATGGCGAGGAAAGCGAGGATCGGGATCGAGGGCGGGCTTTATTATGTGACGACGAGAGGGGTGGATCGGAGGGACATCTTTCATTCGCCGGAGGACTATCGGAAGTTCGTTGAGCTGTTCGCCGGGCAAAAGGAGAAGCTTGCCTTTTATCTTTAAGCCTACTGCCTGATGACCAATCACATTCATCTGCTGATCGAGAGGCGGACGGATGATGTGGGGCGGATCATGCATCGGGTGTTAACGAGCGTGCGGTCGGTGCGTGAAGATGCGGCGAGGGCGTGGCGGAAAGGGAAAGAACCCAGAAAGAACCCAGTCGCTATGGCTCCCGGTTCTGACAAGAGTTTGGCGTTCGCGGGAACAGAGGGAACTTGCGATGGTCATTATTTGACCGTTGCGACGGTCGATACGGACTACCGAGATCCGCGCTTTAGCGTCACTCGAATGGAATGTCGTGATCAAGTCGTCTGACTTTTCCGCTCAGAAAGCTCACACACGAGTTCGGGCTTGCCTATGGGGTTAGGCCATTGTGGTGCGTTTGGAGAACATTGCACGGAAAATCCACCAGACCAGGCCGTGGCCGACGTAGATGGCCGAAATCACGAGCAGTGCGTAGCCGGAATATAGCCACACCGCCATACCCATCGCGACCAAAGCGAGGAGCATCATAAAATTTGTACGACGTGTTCCGAGCGTTTTCATACTCGAATAGCGGATCTTACTGACCATCAGAACGCTTAGAACCGCGATCAGGCAATAGACCAGGATGGTGTAGTAACGCGAGTTCTCGGGGCCGTAGAAGTTAAGCGGTGCGGGCGAGAAATGAACGATCGCGGCCAAAAGACCGCCGGCGGGCGGTATCGGGAGCCCGACAAAATTCTTTTTATCGACCTTGGCCGAGCCCTCAGCCAGGACGCGTGGACGCGTAGCCTGCAGATTAAATCTGGCCAGGCGGAAAGCTCCGCACATCAGATACATAAACAGCAGAAGGACGCCGGTATTGTATGCGGGTCCGCCCTCGGCAAATGTCGGAGCAACGGCCCAGGCAAATACCAGTGCCGTCGGAGCAATGCCGAATGTAAGGACGTCAGCCAAGGAGTCGAACTGGACGCCGATCTCGGTGGCGGTATGGGTCGCTCTGGCGACGCGTCCGTCGAGCGTGTCGAACAGAATGGCGAGGCCGATCGCGATCGCCGAATGGTCAAAATATATGCCTGCCGTCGCCGGGTCGGTCACAGCGGCGTGAAATCCACGGATCGACCAGAGCACGGCCAGAAAGCCCATTCCGACGTTTGCCGCCGTAAATAGGGTCGGGATCACATAGAGCCCTTTTTTGATACCTTTATGCGGCGGCCGTGTGTCTTTTTTGTCTTCCATTTAGGTGGATGCGAGCAAGTATGCAAACTGCTGTACGGGTGACTCCGCACGGAGTTGCGTCAGTTGCTTTGTTCGTTTGCCAGCCTGGCGATGACGGTCTCGCCACCTCGCACGCGGTCGCCGACCTTGACTTCAATCGTTACGTTGCTCGGCATAAGCAGGTCGGTGCGCGAACTGAACTTGATCAAACCGAATTTCTGACCGCGTTCAAGATTATCGCCTGTTGTCGGCCAACAGACAATGCGCCGTGCCAGAATTCCGGCGATCTGAGTACATTTTATGCTGATGCCGCTATCGCAAATATCCAGCGTGTTGCGTTCATTTACAAAACTTGCGTTATTGCTGGTCGCCGGCAGTTTCTTTCCCTTGACGTAATCGATGCTCGCAATGCGGCCCGCGATCGGCGAACGATTGATATGAACGTCGAGCGGCGATAGAAATACGCTCACGAGTTTGCCGTCGGGCGATTCGTCGATACGCGTGACGCGACCGTCGGCGGCCGACACGATGATCCCGGGCTCGGTCGGCACCGTGCGTTTAGGGTCGCGAAAAAAGTACGCCATAAACAGGCACACGATCAGAAAGACCGCTGCCGGTATCCACCATTGCAGGACACCGAACAATATTATGAACGCCCCGGGAACCAGAACGAATGGAATGCCTTCACGTACCATAAGAACAAGCGATAATGTTACACAATTTACGTTGATTATCGAAATACAAAAAAAGCCCGGCATCGCGTGACACCGGGCGAAGAGGAGGATCGTAAGAAGAGACTCTAGCCGCGAACGGGATTATCCTTAGCGTAGCTATACGCACACCAGCAGGCGATCAGATGAACTACCCAACCGAAGAGACCGGCCGTGCCGATCCAAGAAAAGCCGGTTATAACTAACCATATAATGCCGACTATCACCCTGCCGTTATAGATCTGCCCGATACCCGGGATCAGAAGACTTAGAATTCCTGCCAGTAAAGGTTCTCGCATCGTAGCCATTTGCCTCCACAAATGTTAAACGAAAGTCCGGAGAAAAGGTTTCAGAAATGTACGGATCTTTAGTGCGGGAGCATCTCGTGCAACACGAAATGGAAGGCAAAGAAGATCGCCACACCGGCGAATACAGATATCGAAACTCCAGGGCGATTGCCGCCGTGGTGATTGACCTCCGGTATCAGGTCACTGGCAGCGACGTATAATGTGACACCGCCGGAAACCGGCAGGGCATAGGCGACGGCCGATGTGAGGTTGCTGCCGACAAAATAGAACGTAAGGACGCCCACCAGCGTCGTCACTCCCATCAATCCGGTTGCCGTCATCACCGATCGCAGTCCTTTGCCGGTCGCGAGTACCATCGAACCGATCGAAAATCCCTCTGGAAACTTGTGCATCAAGACTGCAATGAATACCAGCAGGCCAAGTCTCTGGTCGAGTTGGGCCGCGGCTGCAATCGATACGCCGTCAAAAAAAGTATGGACCAGCAGTCCGCCGACAGCGGTGTATGCTGATCTGCTCGAGATCAACTCGTCAGAGTGCACCTCTTCGCCAAGGTGAAAGTGCGGTGCGATCGTGTGTTCGACAAACTGTGTCAGCAGGTATCCCGCCATTATCAGCAACATCGGGACATAGAGGTCTTCGGATGTTTCGGGATAGTTCTTTTGCCACAGCAATATTGATTTGGGCAGTATCTCAAACACTGTCACCGAGAGCATAAATCCCGCGCCGAGAGCCAGGAGATATTTCAGAAATCTCTTATAAGTCGTATGCAGTTTTGAGGGAAAAAGTATAAGGCCGCCGACAATGTTTGCCGCCGCCGCTACAATACCGAATATCAAAAGTTGAATGAACACGCTACTTAATATTTCGCACCGGTTGCGGGCGAAAACTAATCCTATATCAATCGGAGCATAAACGACAAAATGGGAATTTCGAAGCGCGCATAGTTGTATAAGTGATTAAACAAAATCATTTTTAAAAAGTCTTGAGATAGTTCTTGACACAATTCAATAAAGAGTCCTAATATATGGATGCGTGATTGAAATGGAGACTGAAAAGGCGACGGCCAATTTAGAAAATTGTAAAGGTAGTGTTTAAGCAGTTAAGCACTTCCGGTCAATATTCAGTCAGGTAAGTTGTTTATCAAACCCGTAGTATCCGGTTAGTCGCGACGGGCGGCATAGGTGCTCGGGACACAAATTTTACAAAATAAAATATAAGGATTCCAGTCGGCCCGAAGCGGCTTAACGGAATCAGCACGCGGCGAGTCACATAGCTCTTTGAAGATGCACACGGACGACACCGAATTTTCGCATAGCTCGGTCCTGCTGCAGGAAACGCTTGACGTTATCGACGCCGGAGCTCGAAACACGGTCGTGGATGCCACGCTCGGATTGGGCGGGCATACCGAGGCGATACTTGATTGCTCGCCGAATGTGTCGGTGCTCGGGATCGATCAGGATGACGCTGCTATCAAGATAGCTACAGCGAGATTGGAACGGTTTGGCTCGCGGATCAATATCGCTAAGGGAAACTTTTCGGAGATCGCCGAGATCGTCAGGTCGTCTGACATTGGCCGCCCCGATGCGATCATCGCCGATCTGGGAGTTTCGTCTTTGCAGTTCGATGATGCGGCCCGCGGATTCAGTTTCAGGTTTGACGCACCGCTCGATATGCGTATGGACCCGGCATCAGGCGGACAGACGGTTGCCGAGCTGCTACTTGAAACGAACGAGACCGATATCGCCAACATTATATATGAGTATGGCGAAGAACGATTTTCACGCCGCATAGCTCGGCGGATCATTGAAAGGAATCAGCGAGGCGAACCCGTAACGACGACGCGCGAACTTGCCGAATTGGTCGCAAGATCGGTCAAGCGCAGCCCGAAAGACAAGATCCATCCGGCGACACGGACTTTCCAGGCCTTGAGGATCGCGGTCAATAGGGAACTTGAGGTACTTGAAAGATTTATTACGGACGCGGCCGATGTGCTTGCGGAAAACGGTGTTTTAGCGATCATCACCTTTCACAGTCTCGAAGATCGGATCGTCAAACACGCGTTTCAGAAGTTGTCAGGAAAGTGCACTTGTCCGCCACGCATTCCACAATGCGTTTGTGGTGCCAAAAAGAGGGTCGAGATACTGACGCGAAAGCCGATCGTGCCCGGCGAACCGGAATTGAATGAGAATGCACGCTCCCGAAGTGCAAAGTTGCGAGCCTTTAGAAAGCTCGAACCCGTTGACTAGACCGATTTAGACCGAAAGCGAAAGATTATGACAAAACGTGAACAACAAAGGTGCTCCAACACCCGCAACCGAAAGACATCACCCGCCGCGAGACTGAAGTTTTACGTTTTGATCGGCATCGCCGTCGTGATCGTGTGCACTGGCTTCTTTGTTGCCGCGGGGCAGCATTTCTGGTCGATGGACTACGGAATTAAGAACTCGAGACTCCGTAAGCAACTCGACGATCTCGAAACGGAAAAGCGCCGACTGCTATTGTCACGCGAAGTTTCGGTGTCGCCCGGACAGGTCAAGCAGGCGGCCAAACGGCTTGGCATCACCGGCCTGAACGGGGAAGCTCCGCAGCTTGCCTCGCTCGTCAAGACATCGCCCAATAGCGCATCTGCCACGGCGTCGATCAAGGATCCGGTCAAGACCGAGTCGCAGTATCCCGTTGTAAACGCTGCGTTTACGGCATCGATGTCGAAAATTGCAAAATCAGTTACGACCAAGAAGGAAGAGGCTCCGCGACCGCGCGTAGTAACGACCGCGATGGTCTCCGCTCGTTAATTTAGAGTCTGTATCGGTCCGTCAGCTTAGCGTTCTCCAAAAACTAAAAGAGAAATGGCACGTAAATCACCGCGAAAGAAAAAGGTTGATGCTCGTCAGGTCGCATATACGCGATTTATGTTCATCGTGATAGTTTTTGCGTTTTGGATGCTCGGCATCAGTGCTAGGCTCGTTAATTTGCAGGTAACACAGCACGAGTGGCTGCGAGACAAAGCCGTCGTCCAGCGACAGGACGTCAAAAAGAGCAAATTGCTGAGAGGCACTATTTACGATCGCGATGAACGTCCGTTGGCGATGAGCATACGCGTCAAATCACTCTATGCAGACCCCACCGAGATCACGGACATAGACGCAACTGCGAAGATCCTCGCGAAATCCCTCAAACTCGACGCGGGACAGATCGCAAAGCAATTAAATGACGGAAAGGCGGCCAAAAAGCGTTTTGTGCCGATCCTGAAAAAGCTTGATGAGGAAACGGTCCAAAGGATCAATAAGACGCTCGTCGCGGATAAGATCCAAAAGGCTGATATGCCGCGATTCGAGGGCCTGCATTACTCTGAGGATCAAACGCGGAGTTATCCTTACGGAGCGTTGGCCTCGCAGGTTATCGGTTTTTCTAATAGCGAAGACCTTGGGATGGCGGGGATCGAGCAGTCCCAGGAAGACATTTTGCACGGTGCTGTCATCAAAAAACTGCAGGAACGCGATCGTTTGGGACGTATCTATGACGAAACCGTATTTGAGCGAGAACAACCGGGCGACATCAGCCTGACGATCGCCGCCTCGTATCAATACAAGGCGGATCAGGCACTTGAGAACGGAGTGAAAGCCGCAAACGCAAAATCGGGAATGGCCGTCGTGCTTTCGGTTAAGACCGGCGAAATATTGGCGATGTCCAATTATCCGACCTTTGATCCGAATTCGATCAGGGACGCGGTGCCGGCCAGCATAACCAACAACTCGATCCAAAGTGTCTATACGCCGGGATCGGCGATGAAACTCGTAACCTACGGCTCCGGGCTGGAAAAGAACCTCTTTAAGCCGGACGATCAGATCGACGCCGGCAACGGAATGATCGAGATCGCGAAACATAAATTTACTGATTCACATCACATCGGAAGCGTCAGCTACTCGCAGGCTCTGGCCCATTCCAGTAATGTTTGTGCCATCAAAACGGGCCTTAGGGTCGGCAAAGATGATTTCTACTCGATGCTGCAGCAGATGGGGTTTGGTGCCCGCACCGGCGTCGAATTACCGGCCGAAACTGCGGGCATCGTGAGGTCGCCCGAAAAGTGGAATGGTGACTCGCTGGCGTCGATGTCCATTGGCTACGAAATTGGTGTAACTGCGTTGCAAATGGCATCGGCTTTTGCGACGATAGCCAATGACGGAGTCAGGATTCAACCGCGGTTAATAAAGGAAATTCGAAAGCCGGGCCAGACGCCGATCGCCGGCAACAAGGCGGAAGGCGTGCGGGTCGTTTCGGTCGAGACAGCACGGAATTTACGTACGATGTTGCGTCAGGTAGTCCTTACAGGAACCGGGCGGCGGGCACAGTTGAATGGCTATACGTCAGCCGGAAAGACGGGTACGGCGTGGAAATTTGACCCGGTTTCGAAACGCGTTGATTCGAGCAAGTATATTTCGTCATTTATCGGAATGGCACCGGCGGATAACCCTGAGATCGTCATTGCGGTCGTGATCGACGAGCCAAAGGGTGGGCCGCGTGACGGCGGACAGGTTGCAGCACCTGTATTTGCAAAGATCGCCGAGCAGCTTTTGCCGGAGATGAATGTTAAACAGGACGGTAACGCGATCAAGGACGCAACCGTCGCTCAGGACATCCCTGAGGTGACGCCGTCTAAGGCCGCCGAAAAGCAAGCGGCAGGCGACAAGCAGACGGGTAAAACGGCAGCATTGACTGCTCCGAAGTCGCCCGAGCCAAAGAAACCGGTCGATGTAAAAAAAGGTACTGATAAAAGGCAGGGAAAAGATAAGCGAAATTCGGATAGCACCGCTGCCGCGATAAATCCTTGGCGGCGAGATCAAGCTGAGTTGGTAGAAAGTTGAACTTAAAAAAAGCGATCGAATACTTAAAAGGCGAAACGCCGCATTTGTCCCCCGCTTTGCTCCAACGAGAAGTCACGTCATTCGTGATCGATTCGCGTGAGGTTAAGGCGGGTGACGTTTTTTTCGCGCTATCACAACCCGAATACCTCGAAAATGGATTTAACGGTGATTTTGCCGACTCGACGGCGTTTGCCGCAGACGCACTGCTCAAGGGAGCGGTTGCGGCGGTCGTTCGGCGTGATCGGTTCGAAGAGCATTTAGTGAAACTCGAAGCGTTTCGCGACCAACTGATATTTGTCGATGACGTTATCGCGGCCTTTCAGCGACTTGCACACGGCGTGTATTTGGAGTGGGACAAACCGGTCGTTGCAATCACCGGCAGTGCCGGCAAGACGACCGCAAAGGAATTGACCGCACACGTGCTCGCCGCATCCGGACGCAATGTTCTGCGAAATATCAAAAACTACAACAACGGACTCGGTCATCCGCTGACTGTTCTGAGACTGGCCGCTGATGCGACTTTTGACGTCGCCGTTCTCGAGATGGGGATGTCGACGCCGCTAAATGAGATCGCTAGGCTGTGCCGCATTACTCCGCCGGACGTAGCGGTGGAACTCAATGTTTTGCCGGTTCACCTGGAGCACCTTGGCTCGATCGAGAATATCGCAAAGGCAAAGGCCGAATTGATCGAAGGAATGAAACCGGGCGGAACGGCCGTGCTCAATGCAGACGATCCGCGAGTCGCGGCAATGAGCGGTCTCTCAAAAGGTCAGGTGATCACGTACGGACTAGACAGTGCTGCGGATGTGACTGCATCGCGTGTCGAACGAGCGGGGTTTGGCAACACACGGTTTCAATTGAATACGCCAGACGGTTCGGCTGAGGTCGAGTTTCCGCTCAACGGCAAACATAATATTCTTAACGCACTTGCCGCCGCCGCTTGCGGCCACATATTCGGTATGACGCCGGGCGCGATAGCAAATGCGCTTTCCAGCGTGGCCGCTCCGCCGCAAAGAGGTGAGATCCTGCGGTTTGCCGCCGGTTTCACAGTGATCAATGATTCGTATAATTCCAACCCCGACGCATTGTTGTCGATGGTCGACACGCTTATCGAGGGAGCACCTGAAGGTTCGCGAAAGATCGTTGTTGCGGGCGAAATGCTCGAACTTGGAGAAAACGGCATTGAAATTCACCGCGATACCGGCATCAAGATCGCAGGGCGTTCGGTTGATATGCTG
Organism: Chloracidobacterium sp.; assembly: GCA_016720705.1. Lineage (NCBI taxonomy): Bacteria > Pseudomonadati > Acidobacteriota > Blastocatellia > Chloracidobacteriales > Chloracidobacteriaceae > Chloracidobacterium > Chloracidobacterium sp. Next base: position 27,029 of record JADKKB010000001.1, read on the forward strand.
ATCGGCGTTCGCGGACTCGCAAAGGAGATGGTCGAGGGTGCAATGTCGTCGGGAATTGAGGAAGCTAGTTTTACAAGTGACTCGGATGCCGCCGGTGATCTTCTCGCATCCTTGATCAGAGCGGGCGATGTCGTCTTGGTCAAAGGCTCTCGCGGCGTGCGAACTGAAAGGGTGATCGAAATACTGACCAAAAAATTTGAACTGGAGGAATCGCGTTCCGCTGCCCGATAGGCAGTCCGCATCGGCCTTCTAATGCTCTATTACTTTCTATACCATCTGCTCTTTAAGGAATACGGCTCGACAAGCGAGTCGTACTTTATCAAGGGCCTGAACGTTTTCCAGTACGTTTCCTTCCGTACCGGGCTCGCCACGATAACGTCTTTGCTGATCTCGCTCCTTCTCGGAAATAAGGTAATTAAAAAGCTGCAGGAGCTTAAGGTCGGCCAGGAAATTCGCGAAGAACTGTCTGCGGAACACCAGGCGAAAAAGGGCACACCGACAATGGGCGGAGTGCTAATTATCGGGTCGGTCATCTTATCGTCTCTGATCTGGGCGAGACTGGACAGCCTCTATCTTTGGCTGGCTTTGATCGCCACTACGATGTTTGCGGCGATCGGATTTGCAGACGACTACATCAAGATCGTTAAAAAGCGAAGCCTCGGCCTTACCGGTAAGCAAAAGTTGGCCGGACAACTCATAACGGCGGTCGGAGTGTGGGCGGTGCTGTATTTTCTGACCAATTATGCCTGGAATCTGAGTATTCCGTTTATCAAGGCGACCGCCGAGACAAATCCGGCGATCAGTATCAGCTACGTCGGGCCTTTTGTCTATTTGGTCTTTATTGTCTTTATTCTATTGGGTTCATCCAATGCGGTGAACTTGACGGATGGCCTTGACGGGCTTGCATCGAGCGTTACTTTCATCGCAATGTCGGCGTTGACCGCTTTGACCTACGTCGCGAGTGATGCTCGTTGGGCAGAGCGTTTGGATATTACACACAACCCGGCATCGTCGGAATTGACCGTATTTTGTGGGGCAATGGTGGGGGCGAGCCTCGGATTCCTGTGGTTTAATTCGCCGCCGGCCGAGGTGTTTATGGGAGATGTCGGCAGCCTTGCGATCGGCGGCGCCCTCGGAACCGTAGCGATCCTGACCAAGCAGGAGTTTCTACTGCCGTTCATCGGCGGCGTTTTTATTCTCGAAGTACTTTCTGTGATGATCCAGGTCTCGTATTTTAAGTTTACTAAGAGAACCGGCGGCGTCGGAAAGCGAATATTTAGGCAGGCTCCTCTGCATCATCACTTTCAGATCTCGGGCTGGAAAGAGCCGAAGATCGTGTTTCGGTTCGTCATAATCGCTATATTGTTCGCACTGGCGAGTCTCGCGACTCTCAAACTCAGATAGATCGTATCAGTAACTTGTCCGTATGGAGTTGGAAGGCAAAAAAACACTCGTTCTTGGTGCCGGCAGGTCCGGCATTGCCGCCGCACGCTTTCTTGCCGAACGCGGTGCGGTAGTTGCACTGCACGATAAAAAAGAAGTCGAAACGTGGCCCGAAGCGGCGCAGAGCTTAAAGGAAAGTCACGGCGTCGGTTTGATCAGCGGGCAATTGCCCTCGTGGTTGCTCGATCAGATCGAACTGGTTGTGATATCGCCGGGTGTGCCTACAAACACGATCCCGGCGCGGTATGTCGACCGCAATGACGGCGAGGTGATCGGCGAAGTCGAACTTGCGTTTCGGTTTATGAAAGGCAGGATCGTCGGCATCACCGGATCGAACGGAAAGACGACGACGACCACACTGGTCGGCGAACTGCTGCGAAATTCCGGGATAAAAACGCAGGTCGGTGGCAATATCGGCACGCCCTTACTTAGCCTTGCCGAATCGAGCGACGACGATACTTGGACGGTCGTTGAACTCTCGAGTTTTCAGCTCGAGACCATCAAGGATTTTCGCGCGGATGTGGCGATGTGCCTGAATGTCACGCCAAATCACCTTGATCGATACGAATCATTTTTCGACTACGCACTCGCAAAGCACCGCATCTTTATGAATCAGACGGACTCGAACGTAGCCGTCTTGAACGCGGATGATGAGATCACGGCCGAATGGGCTTCGGGGTTGAAGGCACACGTCGTTATGTTCAGCATTAAACGCGAGCTTGACGAAGGCCTGTTTCTGCGTGGACGTGAGCTAATCTGTCGGTCAGGCGGCAAGGAAAAAGTTTTGACCACCCGCGACGAGATATTTTTGCGTGGCCTGCACAATGTGGAGAATGTTCTGGCGGCGTTTGCGGCGGGCCTCGCGTGCGGTGCCTCGCCCGACTCGATGCGAGAGACGGTCGCGGCTTTCAAGGGCGTCGAGCACCGAATCGAATACGTTGACGAGATCAGAGGCGTACAGTTTTACAACGATTCCAAAGCGACGTCGGTCGATGCGACCACCAAGGCATTGGAGGCTCTCAGCGAGATCGACGGCAAAACGATCTTAATACTCGGCGGACGCGGCAAGAATGCACCTTATGCTCCGTTGATCCCGCTGATCGAGCATTCCGTCAGATCGATGGTGGTGATCGGCGAGGATTCTGACAATATCGCAGAGCAACTTACCGATCACGTGCCGATCGTACGGGCATCATCGCTTGAAGACGCTGTTAAAAAATGCTTTGGAGTTGCTGAGACCGGCGATGCGGTTTTGCTCGCACCGGCGTGTGCAAGCTTTGATATGTTTGGCAGTTATGAGGAACGCGGCCGCGAGTTTAAGCGGTTGGTTGCCGAGTTGAAGGGAAGTATTGATAGGGCTTAGTTATTGATGGCTAAAAAGCGGCAAATTGATTGGTTTATGTTCGCTATCGCGGGCGGGCTGGCTGTGTTCGGCTCGATGATGGTTTACAGCGCATCGGCGATGATGGCGATGAAAGAGTCGAGCGAGAGCAGCCAATATACATACTTTCTCAAGCAGTTGATGTTTGTCGTGATCGGGATCGTACTGATGTATATCGTCAGTCGTTTTGATTACCGAATCCTCAATAATAAGACCGCCGTGACCTCAATTCTGGTTGTCACGTCGATAGCCCTCGCCGCGGTGTTGTTTTTCCCTGAAATCAACGGAGCCAAGCGTTGGATCCGATTTTCAGGCGTTTCCTTTCAGCCTTCCGAACTCGCTAAGGTCGCGTTGCCGATATTCCTGGCCTGGTATCTCGCCAAGCACGAAGCAACGGTGACCGAACTAAAGACCACCGTGCTTCGCAGCGTCGCCGGGTTGGTGCTGCTGGGCGGATTGGTGATGCTGGAAAAAGATCTCGGGACGACCATCGTTTTGTGTTTGATCTTTTCGGCGATATATTTTGCTGCCGGGGCACGGATGGTGCATATCGCGGCAGTTGCGGGTGTAATGATCCTCGCAGCGGTCGGTGCCATCGCGATCGCACCGTGGCGCGTTCAGCGTGTGCTCGCATTTCTCGATCCATACAAATACGCCGATGATGAGAGCTATCAGGTGATCCAGTCGCTCTATGCGATCGGCTCCGGCGGCATTTTGGGCGAAGGATTTGCAAAGGGACAGCAGAAGCTATTCTATCTGCCATATCCGTATTCGGATTTTATTTTTTCAGTCGTCGGCGAAGAGTTTGGCCTATTGGGAACGCTCGCGATCGTCACTACGTTCGGACTATTGCTTTGGCGGGGAACTAAGGCGGCGTTAAATGCTCCGGACCGGTTCGGGATGTTGCTCGGAATTGGACTTATTACCGGGATAATCGCTCAGGCTCTATTCAATATCAGCGTCGTGATCTCTATTATGCCTGCCAAGGGAATCCCGCTGCCATTCATTTCGTACGGCGGGTCATCGGTGGTCGTGACCTTGATCGCGGTGGGGATATTACTGAGTATTTCAAAGTTTTCTGATGAGACTGTGACGACAGATGTCGTCGCTCGCCCGAGAGCATCGGGCAGACGCACGCGAAACGCTTGAGGCGTTATAATGTAATGAAGGTACTTATCGCAGCCGGCGGGACCGGCGGACACATATATCCGGGGATCGCCGTGGCAAAGGAACTGGTGGCGCGCGACGCGGCGACGGAAGTGCTATTTGTCGGAACTGCCCGCGGACTGGAAAATAAGATCGTACCCGATAGTGGTTTTCAGCTTGTTTTGATCCATAGTGCGGGGCTCAAAAGCGTTGGATTTGTAGGAAAGATAAAGGGCTTATCGGTTTTGCCTAGGAGTTTTATCGAGGCTCGGCATCTGCTCAAGGAATTTAGGCCGGACGTCGTGGTCGGTGCCGGCGGATACGTTTCCGGACCGGTGCTCTTGACCGCCCATTTTATGGGTTTCCCGACACTTGTGATGGACTCGAACGCTTTGCCCGGGTTTACTAATCGGAGGCTTGCGAGATTCGTCGACAAGGCGGCATTGACCTTTAATGATGCACTTCCTTTTTTTGGTGAAAAGGGAATTGTTACCGGCAACCCGGTCCGGCGTGATTTCTTTGATGTGCCCACGCGAACGCCGTCAGAGCCGTTCGGACTTCTGATCTTTGGTGGTTCGCAGGGAGCCAGGGCAATAAATAACGCGATGATCGAGGCGTTGCCGCTTTTGCGCGAAACCGGATCGCCATTGCGTATAACGCACCAAACCGGCGAGGCCGATTTTGAGAAAGTACGCGAAGCGTACATTAATGCCGGTGCTGAAGGTGCCGATGTTCGGCCATACATCTCGGATATGGTCGCTGAATTTGAAAAAGCCGATGTGATCATCAGTCGGGCCGGGGCGACAACGTGTGCGGAGGTGGCGGCAGCGGGCAAAGCGTCTCTAATGGTGCCGTTGCCGAGCGCCGCCGATGACCATCAGCGTAAAAACGCAGAGGCGATGGCAAAAGAAGGTGCGGTCAGTATTATTTTGCAGTCAGAGCTTAACGGAGCAAGCCTTGCCGCAAGGCTCAGTGATCTGCTGGCTGACCCGGACAAGCTGGCCGCAATGGGTATAGCGGCACGGCGATTGGCACGGCCGGACGCTGCCGCAGTGACCGCTGACCTGATCGAAGGACTTAAAAGAGCTTAAGGTAAAAGATGTTTCGAAAAGTAAAGAATATTCATTTCATCGGCATTGGCGGTATCGGTATGAGCGGGATCGCCGAGGTGCTCTGCAATCTCGGTTTTTCCGTCACCGGTTCGGATATAAAGAAATCAAAAAATACCGAGCGGCTGGAAACGCTGTTTAATATGACCATTACCGAGGGCCACGCCGCTGAAAACGTCGGTGATGCCCACGTCGTAGTTTATTCGTCGGCCGTCAAAGACGATAATCCGGAAGTCGTATTTGCCAAAGAAAACGGGATACCGGTTATTCCGAGGGCGGAGATGCTGGCCGAGCTTATGACGCTCAAGCCCTATGCCGTCGCCGTTTCCGGCACCCACGGTAAGACATCTACGACGTCGATGGTGGCGACTATCCTTGGCCACGCCGGCATCGATCCAACGACGGTCGTCGGCGGAGTTGTTGAGACCCTCGGGTCAAATGCACGTCTGGGCAGTTCTGACTGGTTTGTGACGGAGGCGGACGAGAGCGACCGTTCTTTCCTGATGTTGTACCCGACGATCGCCGTCGTAACCAACATCGACAAAGAGCATATGGAGTCGTACAAGGGAATGGAGGACGTCGTTCAGTGCTTTACGGATTTTGTTAACAAGGTACCGTTCTTTGGCGCGGCGATCATCTGCCTCGATGACCCGAACGTACAACTCATAATCCCGAACATCAAACGGCGGCGCGTCACATACGGAATGACGGCACAGGCTGACATCTCGGCCCACGATATCCGTTATGATGATAATTTTGGCTCGACATTTACAGTCTGGCAGGGCGACACCGTCCTCGGCGAAATGTATTTGCCGGTACCAGGTAAACATAATGTTTACAACGCGTTAGCCGCGACGGCGGTGGCTCTGGAAATGGAGATACCGTTCGCAGTCGTCGCCGAAGCGTTTACAAAATTCAAAAACGCTAACCGCCGTTTTCATTTCAAGGGCGAGGTTGACGGCATTACGGTCGTTGACGATTACGGACATCACCCGACTGAGATCGTCGCGACACTTTCGGCGGCAAAGAACAGTTCGGGCGGCAAGCGTAACGTAGTAATTTTCCAGCCACATAGATATTCGCGAACTCAGGAATTGATGGACGATTTTGTCGTTGCTTTCAATAATGCGGACGTCCTCTTTGTTCTGGATATCTACGCCGCGAGCGAACAGCCGATCGAAGGGATAACGGGAGATATCCTGGCAGAGAACATCAAGAAATTTGGACACAAAAATGTCACATATATTGGTGATATCGACGGAGCGATCGAACGGGTCTTGCCTAATGTTCAGACCGGCGATCTTGTCATTACACTCGGTGCGGGAAGTGTGACCAGGCTCTCGGACGATCTGGTCGAGGCCCTCAAGGCACGCTCCGCCGGGCAATAGGTATTGGATCGAGAAATATGGCAAAGCCTAGAAAAACCACAACGAAACGCAAAAGGACGACACCCGTAAGGTCGCGTTCGCAATCCGTGCGGAGTCTGCGGCGTAATGCGGCATCGCAGCGATTCAATCGGCTTGCCATACCGTTGGCTCTGAGTCTGTGTTTATTGATCGGGATCGGATTTATTGGACTTTTAGGCTACAAGTCGGCGACCGCATCGTCCTTTTTTAAGGTTCGAAGTGTCGAAGTCAACGGTGTCGAACGCTCGCAGGGCGATGACATCCGCCGTATCGTCACATCGGGTGCCGAGCCGACCGGTGTGTGGCACGCTGATCTGGCTGAGATCCGTGCAAAGATCGAAAAGCTTCCGTTCGTAAAGGCCGCAGCAGTTTCGATGGCACTGCCGGCAGGTATTCGTGTAAACGTGGTCGAACGCGTCCCGGTTGCGATCGTAAAATTGGCCGGCGGCGACTATTTGGTCGACAGTGAAGGCGTTGTCCTTGCACCTGCAGCTAAGATCGAAGCGGCGATGCCGTTTGTACTGAAGGGATGGGACGAATCCAAGACGGACAAGGCCAACCCGGATAACCTCGCCCGGCTCAAGCTGTACAAGAAAATGTTGGACGAATGGAAGGGCATAGGCATCGCGGATCGGGTCAGGGAAGTAAACCTTGCGGATCTGCGTGATCCTGCCGCGGTGATCGAAGACACCGGGCGGACGATCGCCATCACCGTAGCCAAGGACAATCTGGCCAAGAGCCTTAAGTCGGCGATCGAGGCCGTTGCCGGCAAAGGCGAGAAGATCCGTTCGGTCAATTCCGGAGGCGTCTATCCGGTGATCGAGTATATGGGCAATTAGTCGGGTCGTGTAAATGGAGTTTAAGCGATGAACAGCGAGATACTTGCAGTTGGTTTGGATGTCGGCACGAGCCACATCCGATGCGTGATCGGCGAGCCTTCGGAAGACGGTAAACTGAATGTTCTCGGCGTGGGCGAGGCTGATTCTAAGGGCTTGCGGCGAGGGATCGTGACGTCGGCCGAGGCGGTTTCGGAATCGATACGCAAGGCTGTCGCGGATGCCGAACGGGTCAGCGGTGTCGAGATCGACTCGGCTACGGTCAACCTCTCAGGCGAGCACTTTCGCGGCGAAAACAAGAATGGCGTCGTTGCCGTCGCCGGTCCGGACAAGGAGATAACGGATGAGGATACCGAGCGGGCGATCGAGTCAGCCTGCGCGATGCCGCTACCGCCGGGTTGGGATATCGTCGCACGCGTACCTCAGGAATATATCATTGACGGGCAGGACGGGATCACTGAACCTGTCGGGATGACCGGAGCGAGGCTCGAAGCTCTGGTGCACGTCGTGATAAGCCCCAGTGCCGCCCGGCAAAACCTTGTCAAAGCCGTGAAGCGGGCCGGGCTCGATGTCGAGGAAACGGTTTTAGAACCGCTTGCCGCCGCTGAGAGTACTCTGACCGACGATGACCGAGAGTATGGCTGCGCGATCGTTAATCTTGGGTCTGAGATCACGAGTATGATGATATTCGGCCGGGGCTCGGTCCAGCATACAGCGGTCTTTCCGTTCGGCAGTATGCACTTTACCAAGGACATTGCGGTCGGCTTGAGGGTCTCTATACCGCAAGGCAATAAGATCAAGCACGAATTTGGCTGCGTCGCCTCATTTCTGCTTGGCGCGGACGAACGCGATGAGATGATCGAGATCCAGCCAGTCGGCCGCAGCGAGACCCGTGGGCTTTCAAAAGAGATCCTCTGCGACATTATGCAGCCTCGTGCCGTCGAATTGCTGCAGCACATCTCGCGCGAGGCCGATTCGGCACGGGCGCAGATCTCGGGCGGCGTGGTTATGACCGGTGGCGGATCACTTGTTCGCGGAATGTGCGAGATCGCTGAGCAGATCTTTGACGCTCCGACGCGTCTCGGTTTCGTCGATCCGGACTATTTTGGCGGGCTGGCCGAACGTGTTCAAGGCCCGGAGTGGGCGACCGCATCCGGACTTGCCCTGACCTCGATGCGACGACAACTGCGCGATGGCGGATATGGCGGCAACTCACCCGGCAAGAAGGTCGCCAAATTCTTTGAAAATATTCGCGATAAGTTTCGCTAAAGGGTACCTCTCGGCTGGATTTTTAACGCTAACTGTCGTATGCTCATTCGCCGAAGGCACAATATATTGTTAGATTGCCTGAATCCCGAAAAGCACCAGAAAATAACGATCGTCCCTAATATTGGACCGTCTTGATAACAATGGAAGGACTTATAATGAGCAACACCGGAATCAAAATTTTTATTGACGAACCGCCGATCACAGGCGCCAGGATCAAGGTCATCGGTGTCGGCGGCGGCGGCGGAAATGCCGTTAACCGGATGATCGAGGCCGGCATCAAAGGTGTCGATTTCATTGTTGCAAATACGGACCTGCAGGCACTCAACGCCTCTAAGGCTCCGATGAAGATCCAGCTTGGAAGCAAATCGACCCGCGGACTCGGTGCCGGATCCAATCCTGACATCGGGCGTAATGCCGCACTCGAGGATCATCAAAAGTTACTCGACGTGCTCGAAGGCTCAGATATGGTCTTTGTCACTGCCGGACTCGGCGGCGGAACCGGTACCGGTGCCGCACCGGTGGTCGCGTCGCTCGCTATCGAACTCGGTGCCCTGACCGTAGCGGTCGTGACTAAGCCCTTTGGAGTCGAAGGCCGCAGACGAATGGAGCAGGCAGAAAAGGGTCTGGCCGAACTCCGCGGCGTGGTCGATACTCTGATAACGATCCCAAACTCCAAACTCCGCGAAGTGGAAGAAAAGATAACCATACTTGACGCCTTTAAGCGCGCCGATGACGTTTTATTACAGGCTGTGCAGGGCATAACCGACCTCATTATGACACCGGGCATCATCAATCTTGATTTTGCCGATGTGACGACCGTAATGCGTGGAAAGGGTGTTGCATTGATGGGCATCGGTAAGGGTGAGGGCGAAGATGCCGCGTCGAAGGCGATGCGGGCCGCACTCGACTATAAATTACTTGAAGACAATTCGATCAAGGGAGCCAAGGCTGCTTTGATCAACGTGACCGGCGGCCCGCAAATGGTCCTCGGCGAGATCGAGGACGCGATCGGAATGATCGAGGCCGAAGCCGATGACAACGCCGATATTATCTGGGGCAGCGTGATCAAAGAAGATCTCGGCGACGAGATCCGCATTACGGTCATCGCGACCGGGTTTGACACCCAGGTCGGGGCAACGCTACCGCAAACCAGGGTTGCTGAGGCACACGCCGTTTCATCGACACGCGTGCCATTCACTGCGGGCGATATCCACCCGAATGAGGATTTCGAAGAGCCGACATTCCGTCGCCGGCAGGCCGATTAACGATTTACCGCTGTTCCGATGGTATTTGACGCAAACGATCTGCCGACCATTGGCATAACGATGGGCGATGCTGCCGGGATCGGCCCTGAGATCGTTCTCCGGTCACTCGAGCAGCGTGAGGCGGTCGGGAAATATAATGCACTAATTATTGGCGACGGGTCGCATCTGCGGTCCGTCGCTTCGCAATTTGGGGTCAGTCATATACTCGAACGTGACGATGTCGCGGTAGATGATCTCGGCAATCTGACTGAGCCAATTGAGATCGGCACGGACAATGCCGTGTCGGGCCGGGCGTCGGCCGAATATATTGAAAGAGCGGTCAGATTATGGCAGGACGGCAGGATCGATGCGATCGCGACGGCACCGATAAGCAAAAAGGCCATCGCTCTCGGCGGTTATGATTTCCCCGGCCATACTGAGTTTCTGGCAAAATTGACGAATACGGAGAGGTTCGCGATGAGCTTTTTTGCCGGCGAACTTCGCGTCATACTGCTTTCGACTCATTTGCCGCTCACCAAGGCGATCGAACTCGTGAAACGAAATAGGCTCGTCGATCTGATAGAGTTTTCGAGCGAGCAACTTTCACGCTTGCTCAAGCGTTCACCGAAGATCGCGGTCGCCGGACTAAATCCACACGCGTCTGAGGGCGGGCTATTCGGAACGGAAGAGGCCGATGAGATCACGCCGGCGATCGAGCACTGCCGCGAACTCGGTATAGCAGTCTCCGGGCCGTATTCGCCGGACACGGTCTTTCTGCGTTGCTCCAAGGGTGAATTTGACGCTGTGATCGCTCTCTATCACGATCAGGCGACGATCCCCGTCAAATCGATGTCGTTCAACTCCGGAGTCAACGTCACGCTTGGGTTGCCGCTGATCCGAACCTCGGTAGATCACGGTACCGCCTTCGAGATCGCGGGTAAAGGCATCGCGGAATGCTCGAGTATGACCGCCGCGATAGATCTTGCCGCCAAGTTAGTTTCGGGTTCGTAATCGTCGGAATGCATTTGCTAATATAGTCTCTCAGCCATGGACACTACTAATACTTCAGAGCGAAAAAAGATACTCCTTGCGGACGACTCGGCGACGATCAGAAAGGTCATCGAATTGACGTTTGAGGACGAAGGCATCGATGTTTACTCGGTGGCAGATGGCGACGCAGCGATGAAAAAGTTCGTCGAGATCGAACCTGATCTCGTACTCGCGGACGTAAATATGCCGGGTATGAGCGGTTATCAGATCTGTGAAATGATCAAGCAGGACGAATCTACCTGTGATATACCGGTAATTCTACTCACGGGTTCATTTGAACCTTTCGATCCCGGCGAAGCGTCGCGCGTCGGATCCAATTTTTATTTTACAAAGCCGTTTATTTCGATCCGTGACCTCGTGTCGAGGGTAAAGGAGTATTTGGAACTCGGTGCCTTTGATAATGCCGGCCCGGAGTCGGTGGACATTGACGAACTTTATAATCAGAGCATCTCTGAGTCGGTTGAGCCTGACAATGACGACGTGATCCCGTTCGGAGCAGAGATCGGCGAGTCGACCGAAGCCGATTCACCGCACGAAGAACTTTTGGTATTGCACGAAGAATTGTCGTCGTTCGATCCTGATGCAGTGCATACCATCCCGGCAATTACCGAGGAAATGCCGGAGCCATTGGCCGTCGAATCTTCAAACGAAATCGAATCGAGCCGATCCGACGAATTTGAAACAGCAATGCCGGACAACGAATCGCCTGAGGATTCGGCGGTCCACATTACCGAACCTGTCGAGGTTGCTGACGTGACCGATCCGCTGGACCTCATCGAAGCCGAGCAGTCGATTGCGGAAGTCGATCCAATTATCGAGACTCCAGCGGAAACGGCACACGAAGATTCGACGGATCTCGACCTCGGTGACGCCGGAATGGATGACGATATGATCGTCGCGGTGCAACCGAATTCGCACGTCGAGGCCGGCGTTCACACTGAGCTTGATACTGAGATCGAATACTCGGCATCCGACAATGATGAGGTCAGGTCCGTTTTCATCGACCCGTTCGAAACGCCTGCAGCGGAATTTGAAAGCAACATTTTGAAAGGTGAACCTTCGGAAGATGAGCACCAAGCCAGTTCGCAGTTGGTAGAACCGGCGGGATTTGCGCCGTCGCCAACTGCCGTTAAGTTTGCACTCGACGATGATCCAGAGCACGATGAGCATACGGCGGACCTTTCCGCTGAAAGTGATTCGGATAGCGATACCGCTATCTCCGAAGCACTGATCGAAAAGATCACGGAGCGTGTCCTCGCAAGGCTCTCGGACGCTGTTGTCAGAGACGTTGCTCTTGATGCTGTACCAAAGATCGCTGAAAAACTGATCCGCGAGGCACTCGCGGGAAATCAACGCAATTAGACGCTAATTGTTATTGTCAAAAAACTTAATAGCGGTTGGTTTTCTCGATACGATGAAAACTAGCCGCTTTTGGTTTAGAATAAAGCTTTTACCGAAAACTCAATTATGGAACTCGCAAAGGCCTACGACCCGAAAAACGCCGAAGAAAATCATTACAAACGCTGGGAAGAAGGCGGTTTTTTTGCTCCTGAGATCAATCAGGACCCTGACGCCGTCAAATATTCGATCGTGATTCCGCCGCCAAATGTGACGGGCAGCCTGCATATGGGCCACGCCCTCCAACACACTATTATGGATGTGCTCACGCGTCGCAAGCGTATGCAGGGGTTTCGCACGCTGTGGCTGCCCGGAACCGATCATGCCGGTATTTCGGTTCAGCGAAAGGTCGTCGAGCAGCTTAAGAAAGACGAACACAAAAAGCCGCTGGATATCGGGCGTGAGGAGTTCTTGCGTCGTTGTTGGGTATGGAAGGAACAGTACGGCAATACGATCACGGAACAAATGCGCCGCGAAGGTGCGTCGGTTGATTGGTCGCGTCACCGCTTCACGATGGACGAAGGCCTTTCCGCCGCAGTTCGTAGCGTTTTCGTTTCGCTTTATGAGGAAGGAAACATCTATCGCGGCCTGCGTATCGTCAACTGGTGCCCGAAGGACAAGACGGTCCTCTCCGATCTCGAGGTCAAAGAAGAATCGCGAAAGGACGGCAAACTTACATACCTCAGGTACCCGGTAAAGGGAACTGACCGCACGATCACAGTCGCCACCACCCGGCCCGAAACAATGCTCGGCGATACTGCAGTCGCCGTAAATCCATCGGACGAAAGGTACAAGGATCTGATCGGAATGACCGTTGATCTGCCGCTAACGGGCCGCGAAATTCCGATAATTGCGGACGAATACGTCGATGCCGAGTTTGGTACCGGTGCCGTCAAGATCACGCCGGCTCACGACCCTAATGATTATCAGATCGGGCAACGCCACGATCTGCCGCAGTTGCTGGTGATGAATGAAGACGCGACGATGAATGCCGCGGCCGGCACCGAATTCGAGGGGTTAGATCGTTTTATTGCTCGGGCGAAGGTCGTCGAGCGTTTCGAGGAACTCGGATTGCTCGAGAAGGTCGACGATTACGAGATCACGCTTCCGGTCTGCGAACGATGCAAAACGATCGTCGAGCCGATACTTTCGGAACAGTGGTTCGTCAAGATGGATGAGCTCCGCGATCTGGGACTTGAAATGGCAAAGGACAAAGTGCCGCATTTCTCGCCCGAAGTTCCGCACCAGAAGGTTTACATGACGTGGCTCGAGAATCTAAAAGACTGGACGATCTCGCGGCAGCTTTGGTGGGGACATCAGATACCGGCGTGGTACGACTCGGACAGGAATGTCTATGTCGCCCGGTCTGCCGAAGAAGCGAAAGAGAAATCCGGCGGTAAGGAACTGACGCAGGACAGCGATGTACTCGATACCTGGTTTTCAAGCGGGCTATGGGCGTTCTCGACGTTTGGCTGGACGGGTGAGGAAGTTGGGGTGAAAGAGACTGTGGGAGAAGGGGAGATTTCTTCTCTTCCACTCCCCAACTCCTCCACTCCCCGACTCCCCGACTTGGAAACCTTTCTCCCGACCGACGTGCTCGTCACAGGCCGCGACATTATATTTCTGTGGGTGTCGCGGATGATGATGTTGACGAAGAAGTTCACGGGGCAGGTTGCTTTTAATGACTGCGTGATCACGGGCACTGTTCTTGGCAAAGACGGCAAGCCGATGTCCAAATCGCGTAACAACGGCGTCGATCCGATCGAGATGTTCGACAAGTTTGGCGTGGACGCGACGCGTATTTATCTCGCCAGTATCGCGACCGGAGCAGACATTCGCTGGAACGACACCGGAGTCGAAACTTACCGCAACTTTGCCAACAAGATCTGGAACGCCACGCGGTTTTGTTTGATGAATGCGACTGGAACGCAGGCGCCCTCGCCTGCAACGCCTGTTCCGGCGGCGTCCGACGATGAAGTATCGACAACATCAGCGTCCCGAAGCGGAACGCTTGCAGGCGAGGGCGCCTGCGTTCCCGGCGAAACCTCTCTCGCTGACCGCTGGATAGTCTCGAGGCTGAATAAAACTGCGATCGACGTCAACAAAGCCCTAGACAAATACGAATTCCACACCTCGGTCAGTCTTCTTTATCATTTCTTTTGGGATGATTTCTGCGATTGGTACATCGAGCTTCGCAAAGACGAGATCAACGCAGGTGACGCGGCGGCCACGACGCGAATGCTGACGATCATTGAGCAAGCCCTGCGGATGCTGCATCCCTTTATGCCGTATTTGACGGAGGAATTGTGGCTCAAGCTGCCGGGAACTTCGTCCGCGATGCATAATGCGGCGTACCGAGAGGCCGACGCGACGATCATGCTCGCGGATTATCCAAAAGGTGATGTCAGTTTGATCGACGAGCGGGCCGAGAGCGAGATGCAGGCGGTGATCGACGTGATCACGCGAGTGCGTAACATCCGAGCGGAGATGAATATCCCTGTCGCGAACAAGTTTGCGGTGCATATCGCGGCTGATGCAGCGTTTCAGGAAGTTTTCAAGGCGAACGAAGCTCAGATCCTAAAGCTCGCAAAGGCCGACAGTCTCGTCATCTCGGGCGAACTCGACGTTCCGCGTGCTTCGGCAAAGGCCGTGACGACAAACGCACGCCTCGCCGTGCCGCTCGAAGGCCTGATCGACTTTGACAAAGAACGCGAGCGGCTCAACACCGCCATCACCAAGCTCGCCGAAGAGAAATCCCGCCTCGACGCCCAGCTCTCCAACGCAAACTTCGTCGAACGTGCCCCCGCCGACAAAGTCCAAGAACTCCGTGACCGCGCCACCGAGCTAGAGCATCAAATAACCACGCTCAACAACAATCTGGAGGCTTTGGGTTAGATGAAGTTGTTCGATATAAGAGTCTTCGCCCTGCTTGTCTTGCTTGCATCGACCAGCTTTGGACAAAGTAGGTCAATTTCTTTAGAGGAATTTGATTCGGTTGAGTTAGTTGCGAACACCTTTTTATCAGAGAATCCGTACACCGAGAATACGGAGATACAGTTATTTAAGAAAAAATCCACCAAAGTGGAATCAAGTCGGAAGGTATTTTGTAAGTACTTGTCGGTGGAACATTCGCATTGTAAGTGGGAGTATACTGAAGACGGAAAGACAACATTTAACGAAGAGATTCTCCATGGAAATGCGATGAGTCGTCGAACAGAAGATGGCTCATGGATAACTTCTCGGGCGATCCGTATCGGGCATCTTTTCAAAAGACAGAAGAATTATGCTACCGATAAGTATTTTTTTGTTGGTGAAGCGGAAATCGACGGAATGAAGTGTCGCGTCTTTTCAAAAGAATCGGTAAAAATTGATTCCACGAAACAAGAACGAGTTTCGAAAGCTCCGACTGAAAACAGAAAGATCTGGATCGGTCCTGAAGGCAATTACATGCGAACGGAAGTTCGCTGGACATATTCGCGAGACGGTGACATTCATTCAAACTCTACCTTTGCCTATCCGAAAGACCTAAAAATCGAGGCTCCGATCAAGTAGGAATAATAAACTTATGAAACGCATAGCGATATTGTTGGTGGTTTTGGTGTTTGGGGCGGTGGCGGCCTCGGCGCAGGTTACGAAAATATCTTCGGCGGAGTTTTCTAAGGCGATGGATGCGGCGTTTTTGGCTTCGGGTGCGAAGGTGAGGCGTGAGACGAAGGCTATTATTGGTTTTGAGAACGGGAAGATCGTGGAAAATTCGACGGCTATAGAGGAATTTATCCCGCCGGACCGTTCGCGTTCGCTGTTTGTGGAAGAATTCGCCGGCAGGAAGTCCGAAACTGAGTGGATCATCATCAGCGGCCAGCGTTATAAAAAGGCTGCGGACGGTGGATGGTTCAAAACCGAGCCGCTTCCGGTCGTAAAACTCGCAGCAACGACCTCACAACAGCACGCCGAGAACGACAAGACGATGAAGTTCACCAGAGAAGTGCGTAAGATCGGCAAAAACCTCGTGACAATATTCTCACGCAGCGAAAAGTCCCGTCCCGACGAAGGTGATTGGACCGCAGAGTTTTCAATGTTCATCAAACCCGACGGCCTGATCAGTTCAGTTTCCCACCGCACTTCCGAAGACGGCCTGTCCAACCTCAAAACCGAAACCACGCTCTACACCTACGACCCCAAAGACCTCAAGATCGAAGCTCCGATCAAGTAGCGAAATAGGTAGAGAGGCGCAAAAAGAGCGGATCGGTCATGGCCTTTCCGCTCTTTTTTAGTTTTAAGTTAGACGCGAGACTATTTGTCTTCGTCTTTGGCGTCATCCTTGTCGTCCATCGAAGATGACGGCGGCGGTGGCGGCGGAGCGGCACCGGGCTCGATCGTGATATCGATCGATTTTGATTCCTTCTTTTCGCCCTTGTCGTTGATCATATCCGCGGTTAGCTTGAACTTGCCGCCCTTCATTCCCATAGGGATCGGGAGCGAGTACTTAGCGGTTCCGCTCGACGGCAGTTCCACCTTGACATCACCGGCAGTCATGGCGGTGCCCTTGTCATCAGCCAAGCTGAACTTGACGGTAACTTTATCCATCGAGTTCGAAATTACGGCGTCAGCAAAGATCGTGTCCCCAGCCTTGAAGGTGGTCGTTTCGGTCTTGGCGTCCTTATCCTTAAACGTCTTAAAGCTGCTCATATTCGCGGTCGAGAAGCTACAAGCTGATGCGACGGCGACGACAGCGATCGATATAAGTATTAAAAATTTAGTCTTCACGTTAGATTCTCCTTCGGTACTAAAAGATTCAGACATTGATCCCAGTTGTGGTTGGAATTCGAGGAGAATAGCTTGCTCTTAAACATAAGTCAACGCGAAATGCGACAATCGCGCGTAAATTTATGACCGGGTTGCGAGAAAGGGCCCTAAAGCAGATAATCAATAGCATATGAATTGGCTAGAAAATGGTGAATTGATGGCGGCCATCGGCGAGTTTCTCGCTGAGGATATTGGCCGCGGTGACATTACGACCAAAGCGACGGTTCCGCCCGATACCCGCGGGATCGGACGTTTTTTGGCGAAGGAGTACCTGGTACTGTGTGGCCTAGATGTTGCGGAAGCAGTGTTTTTCCACCTCGACCCGGACAACGCTGAGATCGAAACGACCGCTAACGAGGGCGACGAGATCGAAGAGGGAACGGTTTTTGCCACACTGAAGGGCTACGCCGACGTTCTATTGGTCGGCGAGCGTACCGCTCTAAATCTGATCCAGCGTCTGAGCGGTATCGCAACGCTTACCCGGCAGTATGTAAAGGCCGTCGAGGGTACCAATGCCTCGATCGTTGACACACGAAAGACGACGCCCGGACTGAGGGCTCTCGAGAAGTATGCGGTCAGGATCGGCGGCGGTAAAAATCACCGAATGGGCCTCGATGACGGCGTTCTGATCAAGGACAATCACATTGCACTTGCCGGTGGTATTACCGAGGCCGTAAAAGCCGCCAAGAATAGCGTCGGCCATCTGCACAAGATCGAAGTTGAGATCACCAATTGGGCACAACTTCGCGAAGCAATGCTGGCGGGCGCCGAGATCGTGATGCTCGACAACCAAACTCCTGAGGAAACGGCAAAGCTTGTCGGTATGGCCCGCGACATCAACCCTTCGGTTCTGATCGAGGCGTCGGGTGGTATGGATCTCGACCGTGTTCGTTCCTATGCTGAGGCAGGCGTTGATCTGATCTCGGTGGGTCGTCTGACACATTCGGCACGGGCAATGGATATTTCATTCAAGATCCAGATCGCGTAGGAAATCTCAGCGAAGAATAATACCAGAGGCCTAGAACAATTCTTCTCAGTAGCGTCTGTGTCGCTGGTAGCGATACTTCTTTTTCCAGTAGAATCTTAATTGGGAGAATCGAGAGTATAATCGCGATGGTGCATGCGATGCCGCCTTCGATGCCGTAGGTGGTGCCGGTTAGCCACATTGGGCCGGAGTCGATCTCTTTCAGCACCGGAGCGGTGACCAGATCGTTCATCCCGCTGACCTCTATTCCGAAGACCGATCCCTGAGCAAAGTTCCACATCAGGTGCAACCCCCACACGAACCACAGGTCGCGAGTCCTTAAATACGCAACACCGAACCAGATCCCGGCAAGGACGGTGTTAGCGGTCGAGATCAGTCCGGCGTTGGGATTGCCTAGATGAACCGCCCCAAAAAAAACGGCCGTAATGGCGATCGCAAGCCAGGCAAGTCCGGATCGGGCAAATGTTTGGAGTATATAGCCGCGGAAAAGCGATTCTTCGAATGCCGACGCCACAGCAAAGACCAAAAATGATGATAGCAGCGAAACGGCAACTGCCTTTGTGCCGCTGCTATTATTAAGTTCGAAACGCATTCCGCCAAAGATCATCGCGATCGCGACGGAAACGCCGAGCGTGCAACCCCCGAGTGCGAGGCCATATAAAAAATTACGAAACCACGGTCCCGTAAATGCCGCCCCGAGAGCCCTGTAAGGCAATCCTTCAAAGAGCTTGCCGCAACCCCAACCGACCAACAGTGCCGGAATCAGTGAAAGCACGCCGTTTGCAACTAAAAAGGGAGGTGTGCCCGGAAGAATATCGAACCCCAGGACACTCAGCAGTGCGAAGCCCGCCGAGAAGAACAAAAGGCCCGAAAATCCGAACGCGATGACGAATACGATCGCCCGCCAACCGCTTCTGACGCGGTCGTCTTTGCCAAAAATTATCTGATTCTTAATCTTCAAGCGATTCGATGATAGCGAAATTAGCCACTGTGGGCAAAAGGCGGCCCGGACATTTGCGTTTATGCTAAAATTGCCAAAAGTAATGGTCGAAACAGTGCCGCAAAAACCAAAGCGCAAGGTTCCTTGGGTCCTCGGCCTCGTGGTATTAGCTCTATTGTTTTTTCTAGTATTGCTTCAATCCTCCAATCTCTGGAAGACATTTTCAGCCGAAACGGCCAGCGACACACTGTTGCTTTACGCACTTTCGTCCCTGAATTTCGTAGCCTTTGTCGTTTTCGGGTTTATCTTTTTGCGGAGCATCGCGAAGCTGCTTCGTGAGCGGCGAGAGTTTCAGATCGGTGCTCGTATCAAGACACGCTTGCTCGGATATTTTGCGATCGTGAGTTTGCTGCCGATCCTCGCTATGGCCGGTTTTTCGTACTTGTATATGAATCGGGCTCTCGAGCGATGGTTCACGCAGATACCGGAGAACGTCGTTCGTGAGGCACGAGAAGTTCAGAGTCAATCCATAGCGGACAGAACGTCCAGGTTGGATGATGCCGCCAAGATGATTGCCGCCCTGATAGAGCGATCTCAACCGTCCGAGGCAGACCTTGCAAAGATCGCGGACGCGGGAAAACTGGCACATATCGAGGTGCTCGCTAAGGATAATCGCACGATCGCCGTTTTTGACCGCGACGTTGGCCCTGAACAACGTGTCGAACTCGATTCGATCGTCAATCTGATCCGCACGGATAAACTTAGTGAACGTGAGCTAAAAGACGGCATTGGTTTTGATGCCGCCGTTGTTCCGATGGCGGGCGACCGCAAGTTGATGATCGTGCCTGATCCATACAGCGGTCAGAACGTCGGGCAGATCGTCGAAAACTCTTTATTGGAATTTGACCGACTTAAGGACAAGCAGGCGAACGTCCGCTGGGTGGGACTACTGACGCTGGGAGTGCTCACCTTTCTGTTGATCTTTGCGTCCTCGTGGATCGCTTTTTATATCGCCCGCGGCCTTACCGTGCCGATCAAGGCACTTGCCGAAGGTGCTGACGAGATCGCTCGCGGAAATCTTGGGTTCCACGTGGACGCTTTTGCCGAGGACGAGCTAGCTCTATTAGTTTCGGCTTTCAACGAGATGTCTGCCCGCCTCCAAGCAAACTCGACCGAGTTGACACAACGCCAGCGATATATCGAAACGGTTGTCGCAACGCTGCCCAATGGGGTCATCTCGTTTGATCAGCGGGGGCTGGTCGGCACCATCAATCCCGCAGCATTGAATATACTAAGGCTTGAGGTCGCGGATTTTGCGGGGGTCGAGATCGATAAGATCGTGCGGGATGAAAATTTGCCGGTCCTCGAACGGTTATTGTCGCGAGCAAAGCGCGTCGGTCACGCCTCGGAGCAAACAATTTTGAAGCGATCCCTCGCGGATGGGAGTACGGAGGTCTCGTCCGATCTGCCGGTCGTACTCACCGCCGCAGCGCTGCCTGACGATAACGGTGTGGTGCTGGTGATCGAGGATCTGTCTGAGTTGATCAGTGCGCAGCGGGCATCGGCTTGGCAGGAGGTCGCCAGGCGAATGGCTCACGAGATTAAAAACCCGCTGACCCCGATCCAACTATCCGCTGAGCGGATCGCCAAGAAGTGCGTAGAGACGCCATTGGTGGCAAATGCGGACGTGGGAATACACACAAGTGTCGGCCCCGAGCAGGCACGAAGGATCGTAAAGGAAGGAACCGACACGATACTTCGCGAGGTCGAAAGCCTCAAGGCAATGGTCGATGAATTTTCGCGATTCGCCCGCCTGCCAAATGCTAAGCTCGAAACTTGCGGTATAAATGACATCGTTCGACGATCGCTATCAATGTATCAGGATCGTGTAGCCGACCTCGCAATTATCGCCGACCTAAGCGAAGACCTGCCGGACGTGTCAGCGGATGCCGAGCAGTTAAAGCGAGTATTTGTTAATCTGATACAGAACGCTATCGAGGCATTTCCGGCAGATTCAGAGGATCGCCAGATCAATATTTCGACTCGATATGAGATTGCCCGCGATCTGGTCGTGGTCGAGGTCGCGGACAACGGTGCCGGGATACTGCCGAGCGACTTGCAAAAGCTGTTTCAGCCCTATTTTTCGACCAAGGGACGCGGTACCGGTTTGGGCCTTGCGATCGTTCAGAGAATAATCGGCGAGCACCAGGGAAAGATAAAGGTGGCGGCAAATCATCCGCGTGGTGCTAAGTTCATTATCGAATTGCCGACAATTGGATAGATTCCTAATGATAAATTCAGTATTGATCGTTGACGATGAACCGGGGATCCGCGATAGCGCTTCGCGGCGTACTCGAGGACGAAGGAATAACTGTCGAATCTTGTTCGTCAGGCGAGGAGTGTCTGGATGTAGCCCGTAGAGACGATTTTAGCTGCATTTTGCTCGATATATGGCTTGGGACGGGCATCGACGGGCTTGAGACGCTGAGGCGGCTTAAATCAGAAGGGATCAGCTCATCGGTAGTTATGATCTCGGGCCACGGCAATATCGAAACAGCCGTAAAGTCCACGAAACTCGGGGCATTCGATTTTATCGAAAAGCCGCTTAGTCTGGAGCGGACGATCCTTACCGTCAAAAACGCGATCCGGCAATATCAGCTCGAGCAGACCAACTCACAACTGCAATCCGAACTTGCGGAGCAATATGCAATGGTCGGTGAATCTATTGCAATGCGGGCACTGCGCAAACAGATCTCGATCGTCGCACCGTCCGACGGACGCGTACTGATCTCAGGCGAGAGCGGCACCGGCAAGGAACTGGTGGCGAGAGCCATTCACGCTCAGTCGAAACGCCGAAACGCCGCTTTTGTCGAGATCAACTCAGCGGCAATTCCCGAAGAATTGGTCGAGTCTGAGCTATTCGGTCACGCAAAAGGTGCATTCTCCGGCGCGATGAAGGCCAAGAAGGGCAAGTTTGAGATCGCCGACGGGGCGACGCTCTTTTTAGATGAGATCGGAGATATGTCGCCGCGCGTACAGGCCAAGATGCTACGGGTTTTGGAGGAGCAGCGATTTGAACCGGTCGGCAGTAATACGCCGGTATCGGTGGATGTCCGCGTGATCTCGGCGACCAATAAACCGCTCGACGGGCTGATCGAGAACGGCAATTTCAGGTCGGATCTGTTCTATCGTCTGAATGTGATCCCGTTTCAGATACCGCCACTCCGCGAACGACCCGAGGACATACCGCTGCTGGTCGATCATTTTAACAAAAGATTTTCTGCCGCTTACGTCAAAAAGCCGAAACAGTTCGACGATGACGCGATGGCCGTGCTTCGCTCGAACAACTGGCTTGGTAACGTCCGTGAGCTCAAAAATACGATCGAACGCGTTGTCATTATGTCGGCAAAGGAATCGGTCACACCCGCAGATCTACCCGAAATGGAGGCCGCGAACGAACAACCCGCGATCAGCTTTCGCTTTCAAACCTTTAAGGACGCAACCGACGCGTATCAGCGTGAGTTCATTCAGCACAAGCTCGCCCAATTCGACGGCAACGTAGCCCGTGCCGCCGAGGATATGGGCGTCGACCGCAGTCACCTCTATCGCAGAATGCGAAATCTCGGCATCAAGTCGTAGTTTCCAAACCCAATTTATCCACCTTCAGAGAGCGAATCTCCCGACAAAACGTATCTGCGTTGTCGAAAGAATATTTTCTGTTGACAAATCCTAAATAGTAGATATACTTAGTCTACAAAACGCACATTATTCGTCAAAAGGATGATATCCGGCCCGAGTTTTAGACGTCGGAGTTGTTGGTGGATAACCAAAGTTTTGAACTTGGTGAAGGAACAAAGGTCGGAGACTGGACAGACTCTCATTAATTCTTCCATAACGGCGACATTGTGAGTTGTTCAATTTCCCCACTCAACCTCAAAAAGCTTAGAAACCACTGGGAGAGTGGCCGGCCCTTACCAGAGCACGTACAAAACGTAATCGGTTGCTCTCCCAGAGTTTCTAGGACTGTTTGACACGATTTATTACTCAGACGCAAGGCACATTGGCCATAGTTCTGCTAATCTTGCCTTAAGTTTTGGACAATGTTTGAAAAGTATTTTATTGAAGTGCATTGAAATATATGCGGGTTCTTGAGTTTCGCTTTGTAGGAAATACAAAGTTTAGGTCATCAACGACCATTTTTTGAATTTATTGAAATTGTGTGAGATTTGGATCCGCAAATTTGGGAGAAGATATTTATGTTACGTCAAATCATTGACATTCGACCCACGATCACTGGCAAAGTTATAGCAACAGTAATGCTGTTTGTGACCATCGTACTTTTCCACGTCACAGCTCCGGCTCAGTTCAGTGGCTCAATAACACCACAGTCATCCGGTAGCAACCAGGTTCACGTGGTGGGCTCGATCAATAGCACGTTCTATCAGATCCTAAGCTTTTTTGGCTTTGGTTCCGACGACAACAAAAAGGGCGTCAAACCGAAAGTCAGTCCAATGGTGGACTCAGTTGATGAAATTGAGCGTGGACAAGAATTCCCGATCCGGGCTCGATCGCATCAACCGCTCCGTGTTCTCCGTCTGGGAATCCGGTCATCACCGTGCCGGGCACTTATCCTACGATCCAACTGGCGATAAATAGTGCAGATCCCGCAGGCGGTGACACCATCCAACTCAGTGCGGGAACATACACTGAACAAATTGTCATCAACAAGTGTGTAAACATTGTCCGGAGCAGGACAGGGGTCGACGACAATCCAGTCGCCCAGCGGTATTAACCACAAGCTCACTTCCGGCCATCGGCGCTAGCCGCGCGACGATAGTAAAGTCCTTCGAAATTCTGCAATATCGATTTCTGATCTTACTATTGCCGGCCCGGTGCCTTTTTCCGCTCCAGGAGTTTCTGGTGTACTCGTAGTTCAGAGTGCAGAACTTAAAATGACGAATGTCCGCGTAACCGCACGATCCACAAATCGACTGGTATCGACGGGAACTCAAAATGGCCCAACGCAATTGTTGCAGGATCGAATGTTTTCAATCGGGTAGGATCCTTAGATCTTGCGAATGTAACCGTCGATGATTATCAAAAGACAGGTATTATCGTTGACCGCCTTGCATCACTTTAACAATGACCGGCGGTAGTGTTACTGGCATTGGTTCAACCGCCATCAGTGCTCAGAATGGCATTCAAATTGGACGGCGTGCGTCAGCAACAATTTCAAATAGTTCTATATCGGGGCATATGTACACTCCCCTGTTGGTAGTTTTTCGACAGGTATATTAGCTTTTTAATAGCACCTCTACGACGTTAACTGCGACATCCGTGTCAAATAATGATGTTGGCCTATATAGTCTTTTGGATACTTCGAATCCTGTGACCGCGCCAACTCCGTTTCACCAACGCTCACTGCAACTGCGAACACTTTCAGCAACAATCCAAGTTGGGGCATGATCTTTGAGACAGCAGCGACGACCGTTACTGATAACAATTTTACGGGCAGTAATGTTGGCATCAGGCTACCCGATCAACGGCCAATCCGTCAGCGTTCTTCGAAACTCCGATCACTTCGTACGGTTGGGTCGGCAGTATTGGTATCGATATGGACGATTGGGGTGCTGTTCCTTCCTGTCGATCCCACGCCTACAGTATCCGCCGTGATCAATACATCTATTGCAATGCGGGCACTGCGCAAACAGATCTCGATCGTCGCACCGTCCGACGGACGCGTACCTGATCTCAGGCGAGAGCGGCACCGGCAAGGAACTGGTGGCGAGAGCCATTCACGCTCAGTCGAAACGCCGAAACGCCGCTTTGTCGAGATCAACTCAGCGGCAATTCCCGAAGAATTGGTCGAGTCTGAGCTATTCGGTCACGCAAAAGGTGCATTCTCCGCGCGATGAAGGCTAAGAAGGGCAAGTTTGAGATCGCCGACGGGCGACGCTCTTTTAGATGAGATCGGAGATATGTCGCCGCGCGTACAGGCCAAGATGCTACGGTTTGGAGGAGCAGCGATTTGAACCGGTCGGCAGTAATACGCCGGTATCGGTGGATGTCCGCGTGATCTCGGCGACCAATAAACCGCTCGACGGGCTGATCGAGAACGGCAATTTCAGGTCGGATCTGTTCTATCGTCTGAATGTGATCCCGTTTCCAGATACCGCCACTCCGCGAACGACCCGAGGACATACCGCTGCTGGTCGATCATTTTAACAAAAGATTTTCTGCCGCTTACGTCAAAAGCCGAAACAGTTCGACGATGACGCGATGGCCGTGCTTCGCTCGAACAACTGGCTTGGTAACGTCCGTGAGCTCAAAAATACGATCGAACGCGTTGTCATTATGTCGGCAAAGGAATCGGTCACACCCGCAGATCTGCGAAATGGAGGCCGCGAACGAACAACCCGCGATCAGCTTTCGCTTTCAAACCTTTAAGGACGCAACCGACGCGTATCAGCGTGAGTTCATTCAGCACAAGCTCGCCCAATTCGACGGCAACGTAGCCCGTGCCGCCGAGGATATGGGCGTCGACCGCAGTCACCTCTATCGCAGAATGCGAAATCTCGGCATCAAGTCGTAGTTTCCAAACCCAATTTATCCACCTTCAGAGAGCGAATCTCCCGACAAAACGTATCTGCGTTGTCGAAAGAATATTTTCTGTTGACAAATCCTAAATAGTAGATATACTTAGTCTACAAAACGCACATTATTCGTCAAAAGGATGATATCCGGCCCGAGTTTTAGACGTCCGGAGTTGTTGGTGGATAACCAAAGTTTTGAACTTGGTGAAGGAACAAAGGTCGGAGACTGGACAGACTCTCATTAATTCTTCCATAACGGCGACATTGTGAGTTGTTCAATTTCCCCACTCAACCTCAAAAGCTTAGAAACCACTGGGAGAGTGGCCGGCCCTTACCAGAGCACGTACAAAACGTAATCGGTTGCTCTCCCAGAGTTTCTAGGACTGTTTGACACGATTTATTACTCAGACGCAAGGCACATTGGCCATAGTTCTGCTAATCTTGCCTTAAGTTTTGGACAATGTTTGAAAAGTATTTTATTGAAGTGCATTGAAATATGCGGGTTCTTGAGCGATCGGCATTTGGCCCACGAGGTAAGCACGACCAACTGCTCGGACCTATATACTTTCAGTGACCCAAAAGAGTTAGAGGCAATCTTTGTTGCCGAAATGAATTGAGAGGTTTTATTTATTAGAATTATGGGGTTTTAGGCCGTTTCCACGGCATTTCTCGCTCCCGTCGAACGAGAGATTCCCAGAATATTCTATTTTTGGCTTCGTTCGCCGTGCGACGTTGCATCACCAGCATCGGCATCCCACGACCTGCGATCCGGCTTTTGAAATGAAAGGAGAAGAATGATGAGTTACAAGAGATCTATTTTCATCGCAGTATTTGCCGCGTGTAGCGTGGCGGTGCTTGCGAGCAATGTACTGGCGGCTGAGATCATGCCGAGTTATGCGACGTTGCCAACCGGTTGGGTCGTTGACCGATATGAACCTGTATCTTTCACTAACGTCGGCCCGTTTCAAGGTCGGCCGGATGTATTGGGAATAAGCATCGGCCCCTCAACCGATTCTGCAAATCGTGGTGGTCAGAGTGGTACTTTCTACAACACACAGGGTCGTCAGTTTACTTTCTCGTTGCCACAAGGCCCCGGTTCGATGCTTTCATCAGTACTTTATATCCCTGCGGCATGGGCGAATCAGGCATCAGGTGCTGTCCGAACCGATATGTGGGGAGTGATGGTTGATGGATCTAATGCGGTAACTGCATACCCAGTTATTGGCTTTACAAATTACGGCGGAATCGCACGGCTTAGGGTTTATAATGTCGATACTGGTCTTTGGACAGATCTACCTGGCCCAGTCAATTATGATGCGTGGACCCGTCTATCGATAGAATTAACGCCCACGACTTTGAATTACTATGTCAATGGAGTATTAGTCAACACACAAACTGACATTAATGGTTCGGTAGCCTTTGGGGCAACGATCATGCAGGCTTATAACTTTGCCGATCCCGCGATCGCTCCACCGGCACTCTCGACTGCTGCATATACTGCACATTGGAGCAACATCGCACTTACCAGTATTGTTGATGACGATTCAGTTTGCCCCGGTGCATCGTACACAACAATCGGAGCAGCAATTACAGCTGCTGCATCGGGTGACACGATCAGCGTCTGCCCGGGCACATATAATGAAAGCCCGACGATCACCAAGTCACTTACTGTCCAATCGACGGGCGGGCGTGAAGTGACGACGATTCAGTTGCCTCCATCAAATGCTCCCGGAGTCGGGTATCTGGGGAGTGTCTATATCAATTCCCCAACGGCTGACGTCGTAATCGATGGCTTTACAATAATCGGTAACGATGCCGCCAATCCTGTACTGGCAAACTCCAATGTGGTTTCCCAAGCCTCCAATTCGTTAAATGTGACAAACAGTCGCCTTAAGGTCGGTGCTCGCGACGGCGGGACAAACAATGATGACGGTATCGGTGTACTCACGACTTTCAGTATTGGAGCGGGTGCGGTATCAGTAACAAACAATGAGTTCATGCCTGTCAATGCCGAGGGGGCGCGAGCGTTCTATATTAATCCCGGTACCGGTACTACTTTCAACTTCCAGAATAATCAGGTCACCGGTCACTTCACCAAAAACGCGGCAACCGAATGCGGAGGCCTAATTTCTGGTAATAAGTTCACCGGTACAGGGGCGTCTGGCGGTTTTGGTGCCTACAACTTTGGTGGACCGGCTTGCGGCGATCCCGGGACGTACACAAATAACAGCGTTACTGGTGCCACGACCGGAATGTACATAACCGGAGCTAACGGTGTAGTACTCACGGGTAACAGCTTTACGGACAACGTAACCGGAATTTTTATTACGGACGTAGATGTAACGGGTACGGTCGCCCATTTCAATCGCATTGCAAATAACTCGTCAGCTGGTATAGAAAACGCCACTGCCTCTGTGGTCGACGCCGAAAATAACTGGTGGGGCTGCAACTACGGTCCCGGAGTCGGAGGCACAGGCTGTGCAGGAACTGCAAATGGTATTACAGGTGCCGGAGCGGCAAATGTTGATGCTGATCCATGGCTGAGGCTTACCACTTCGGCAGCAACTCCGACTGTCATTGTTGGAGGAACCGACGTCGTTTCATCACTGTTAACTACCAACTCGGACAATAATACGCCGGGCGGCGGCTTTATTTGGAACGGCACGCCTGCGACTTTCGTCGGCACAAATGGCGCAGTTGCTCCACCGAGCAGCACGACTACTTCCGGAGCGACGGGCACGATTTTCACGGGTACGGTTCCCGGAGTCGGCGGCGTTGCAACGACAGTTGACGGTCAAACCGTCAGTGCTCCGATTACTGTTTATAACGCGGCATGCGCGGCGATCTCGATCCCGTTGAATATTCCGACACTCAGGAATCAGCAGGTGACGGTTCCGATCTATTCGGATCTATTGACGGGTCGTAATGCCCTTGGTTACGTGACGACGATCACATATGACTCGTCCAAGCTGGGCTACAACGGGTTAGATAGTACCGGGACGTTGAGCAGCGGACTATCTTTCACTGTTGATAATTCGATGCCGGGAACCTTGCAGATATTTGCATTCGGTGCTGTTCCAATGTCGGGTTCGGGAGTGATGGTGAACCTATTGTTCCAGGCCAACGGCACGATCGACGCAGTTCCGACCCCGATCACGTTCACGAGTTACTCGTTCAATGAGGGAAATCCGTGTTCAACGACAACGGACGGTAGCGTGAAGATCATTTCAGGTGATATTAGCGGGCGCGTGACCTTTGCACTAAACGGCGCAAACGGCGTACCGAATGTAGCCATGAATGCAACCGGCACTTCGCCTGCTGTTACGACCAATACGAACTATGCTGGATTACCGGGCACGTGGGGAAATTACACGTTGACCGGATTTGGCTCAGGCCCGTATACAGTGACGCCGGCTAAGGCTATGCAGCCTGCCCAGTCGGGTCCGACGATCAACGGAATTACTCCGTCAGATTCGGCCTGTATCGCTCAATGGGGAGTCGGTCAAACATGCGTAACGACTGCTAGTCCAACAACTTCCGTTCCGGCTCCGGGATCAGCCAGATTCAGAGCTGCGGACGTTACTAAGAACGGCACATTGTCGCCGCTCGATGCAGCCTACATTGCTCAGTTCTCGGTCAACACGCCGAATCCGGGCTTTGCAGGAACTTGGGAGTTTATTAATCCGAGCACTTCTTACACTCAGGCTCAGATAGAAACCGGAGTTTCGGGTCAGGACTATACGGCCATCCTGCTCGGCGACGTAACCGGCAACTGGAATCCGGCGATCGCAGGTGGCAATCGTCCGGCTCCGGTCGACCCTGAGTCGCAGAAGGATGCGGTCACGGCCGCTGCTGGTGATCTTCAGGCAGCACCGGGTGCTCCCGTTACTGTTCCGGTCAGTATCCGCAATCTGGCGGGACGCGGTGTGACGGCTTACCAGTTCGACGTCATTTACGATCCGAGAGTACTCGAGACGCTGGAAACAGCGGCCGGGCTTTCCGGAACGGTAAGCGACGGTATGAGCGTGGTGTTCAACAGCACGGAACCGGGACGCCTGCGGGTCGCGGTCTATGGAGCTACTTCGGTCGCCGGCGACGGTAACCTGATCGACCTTCACTTCCGAGCCATCGGAGCAGTTGGAACAGCATCAACGCTGTCCATCGATTCGCTGGTGCTCAACGAAGGCGGCATTGGGATCTTGACCCGCGACGGTCAGGTGAGAGTTGCTACGGCAGAGCAGGGCACGATCCGAGGCAACCTCCTTACCGCAACCGGCCAGGGAGTGGTCAACGCCCGAGTGAATCTTACCAGCACCACCGGTGAGAAACGTTCGGTCTTGTCATCCTCGTTCGGCGGCTTTGAGTTCGGCGGCCTTACGACGGGTGAGACCTATACCGTGACGGTCAACTCGAAGCGGTTCACCTTTAGCCCCAGAACAGTCAGCGTCGTTGACGCCGTGACCACTCTGGACATAATCGCTGAACAATAGTTCGGCGACCGGTCGAGGGGACGGTCGATGATCGTCCCCTCGATTTTTTTTAAGACACTATCCCCCGGATTGCCGGGTTGGAATGTACGCGTTAGAAGCACGTTTCCTTTTATCGCGGGGGAGAATATATGAAGCAGTTTTACATCACATTCTTGATGATCCTTAGTTTTGGCGCCGCTGCTATCGCCTCCGGCCAAGCCGTGACTGTCACCGCTCCGACCCAGTTTGTTCTTGTCGGCTCGACGCCGACACTTGCTATAACGGCGTCGGACACGACAGGCCTCGGAATACTGGGTTACAGGGGCGAGATAACCTACAACCCGAACGTAATCGTCGTCGTTGGAGGCAATGCCGGCTGCAATGTCTCGGGCACGATCAGCAGCTCGTTCGTCGCATTTTGCAGTGATAATTTTGTCAATGCGACGACTCGAAGAATTGATTTCTTCACTTCGGGTGCTGTCCCGCTTACGGGTGCCGGAGATTTGATCAAATTCAATTTTACGGTTGTCGGAGCTGCCGGAACATCTTCGCCACTCACTTTCACTGATTTCTTCTTCAACGAGGGTGGTCCATTCGATCCTATTGATGTCACTGTCAACGGCCTTATAACTATCGTACCGGCGAGTGCTGCGGCAGCATCGCTCAGCGGCAGAGTTGTGGCTCAAGACGGAAGACCATTGCCCAGAATCCGAGTCACGCTTATAGATGCTTCTGGGGATGTAAGCCAAGCGATCTCTAGTGTTTTCGGGTACTATCGATTTGACGATGTTCAGATCGGTCAATCGTACCTTCTGCAGGCAAGTTCTAAATCCTATTTGTTCGTGCCGAAGGTCGTTACGTTAGGCGACGAACTGAATGAGATCGACATTATTGCGTTGCCTTAATGTTTAGCTCTTCAATGACGGGGATAGTGAAAAAGGCGGGGAGCAATTCTCGCTTTGTTCCGTTTTGAAATAGAGTTTCGTTCAGAATATCAGCGTTGAGCGGTCGATGGGGTCTATGAAGTTTTAGCGGGATGGAAGATCGTTGCGGCGATTTGCATGACAAATTATTTTGTCCGCCGTTGTGATCGGGTGGAAATCGATTTGAACGGAACCGCAGGTATCTGTATGCCCCTCTTTCCCTATTTTCCTGCCGCAAGTTCTGCAAGGAACTCGTTGATTTTTTCGGCTTGGTCTGGTGGTAGGTCATCCTTGCCGTAGCGGACGCGATTGTCGGTTTCGGTGACGAACAATGCTTCAGGGATGCCGGACTCGCGGGCTAACTCGAGCGGGGTTAACGTTTGCGGCCGGAACGAGACAGGTGGTGACGATCACGTTCGATACGATACTCGCACCATTGGCATTCAGCACACCGGTAACGTTTGGAGACACACCGATCGTGAGAGACGTGATCAGCACCAACGCTGATCCGCTTTTTGCAACATATGCGGACGGGGCAGTCACCTTTGCCACGGGATTAGAATCAGACGTTACGCCACGGTTTAGCGGTGACAATATACTAACCGTAACCGATTACACGCAAACCGGGCTTTTGCCGTCGGGCTTGACACCCAATCCATCGTTTAACGAGTTTCAGCGTGCCGATTCGGCCCCATCGAAACAAGGGGAGACGGTTTTATTACTGTGGCCGATTATGTCCAAGCTGGCCGTTATGCAGTATCACTTGACGATGGTTCTCCGGTGGTGAATCAAATCAGTGATGCGGCAGCCAGAGCTCTGCCGGCGACATTTGTGTCGGGCACAATAGACATTTCCGGAACCGCATCAAACGGTTTTTCGGTTAGCGGAACTGTGGTTTCCTCGAGTGGAATGCCAATTTCAAATGTGACGATCGTTTTGACGGATCGTACCGGAATTGCTCGAAGTGCGAACTCAAATCCATTCGGATTCTTCGAGATTAAAAATATTCCGACTGGAGTGGTATATACGCTTTCGGCGACGTCAAAGCGTTATTCGTTCCCGACGAGTACGGTCGTAATGAACGCGGATCTAGTCGGAATCGATCTTGTCGCAGACCCATAGAATGCCGACAAAATGTGGTACGAATTAACTGGGAATGCTCTCCGATAAATAAAATGGCTGCTCTAGCTTCCAGCACTAGAACAGCCATTTCTTTTTGCTTCGATATCGGACTCTATTTCTTAATTACAGGAAATCCGCGTTTGATCATCAATGCATCCACGATCGGGTCACGCCCTCGGAAATTACGGTAAGCTTGGGCCGGGTCGATCGTGTTTCCGACCGAGAAGATAAAATCCTTTAGCCTTTTACCGACCTTTTTATCGTATGGGCCGCCTGCTTCGGTAAAGGCTCCGTAAGCATCCGCAGTGAGAACATCCGACCATAGATAGCTGTAATATCCGGCCGAGTAACCGTCGTTCGCGAAGATATGTCCGAATTGTGGCGTTCGATGCCGCATTACTATCTCATTAGGCATCCCGAGAGCGGCAAGAGTCTCCTTTTCGAATGCATCGGGATCGATCTTTTTGTCACCCGCCAGATGTAGTTTCATATCGACGAGTGCACTTGCGAGATATTCGGTAGTCTCAAAGCCCTGATTGAACGTACCTGCTTTTTCGATCTTATCTACAAGTGCTTGCGGAATCGGTTTGCCGGTCTTATAGTGCAGGGCAAATTTTTGGAGCACTTCGGGCGTTGACATCCAGTGTTCCATCAACTGAGAAGGGAACTCGACATAATCGCGGGCAACATTTGTTCCTGACAACGTCGGAAAGGTTACGTTCGACGACAATCCATGGAGGGCGTGGCCAAACTCGTGAAACATCGTTTCAGCATCATCCCAAGAGATGAGGACCGGTTCGCCGGGATTGCCCTTAACAAAATTCGCATTATTTGAGACGATCGTCGTGATGTCGCCGTCCAGTCGGTTTTGATTTCGGTAGGCGTTCATCCAAGCTCCCGAACGCTTGCCGTCCCGGGCATATGGGTCGAAGTACCACACTCCGATATGCTTACCGGTGGACTTGCTCTTCACCTCATAAACCGAAACGTCAGGATGATACACTGCGATACCGCTCAGCGGTGTGAACGAAAAATCAAATATCTCACCCGCTACCCAGAACATCGCGTCGCGTATCTTATCTAGCTGCAGATAAGGTTTGACTTCGTTCTGGTCGAGGTCATATTTGTCTTTACGAACCTTCTCGGCATAGTAGCGATAGTCCCAGGCTTCGATCTTGATCTTGGCACCTTCCTTATTCGCAAGTGCCTGCATGTCGGCTACTTCTTCTTTAACACGACCAATTGCGGCGGGCCAGACGCCCTCCATCAGTTTCATCGCATTTTCAGGTGTCTTTGCCATCTGCGGTTCCAAACGCCAATGGGCGTGCGTGGCGTAGCCGAGCAACTTAGCCCTTTCGGCCCGCAGTTGCAGGATCTCAGGAATAATGCCGTTATTGTCGCGCGCGTCGCCGTTGTCACCGCGATTGATGAACATCTTAAACGCTTTTTCGCGAAGGTCACGGCGATCTGAGTAGGTCAGGAATGGGTCGATCGACGAGCGAGTGTTGCGGATCATCCATTGGCCGGCCTTACCCTTGGAAGTAGCCGCGGCAGCGGCAGAATCCTTGAGCGATTGCGGCAACCCTGCAAGATCGGCCTCGGAGGTCAATACAAGGTTCAGTTGACCCTCATCACCTAAAAGATTTTGGCTGAATTTGGTAAACAGCCCGGCAAGTTTCTGATTGATCTCAGCAAGCCGAGCTTTTTTCGCTGCATCGAGCTTTGCGCCTTGTCGGACGAAGTCAGTGTAGTATTTCCAAACCAAGCGATATTTCTCGCCCTTGACAGATCTCTTTTTGACTCGAGATCATAAACTGCCTTAATACGATTAAAAAGTGCCGAGTTCTGAGTGATCTTGTCTCCGTGGGCAGCGAGGGCCGGCTCCATTTCAGTCTGAATCGGTTCGAAGTCATCCGAACTCATACTGGTCGACCAAATGCCGTAGATCGTCGAGACACGATCAAGCATTTGTCCCGAACGCTCGATAGCGGCGATCGTGTTTTCAAACGACGGCTTCGCCGGGTTTGACGCGATCGTGTCCACCTCTTTCAGATTTTCGGCCATCGCGGTTTCAAGCGCAGGCTTAAAATCCGCGATCTTGACCTTGTCAAAAGGCGGTAAACCGCCGTATGGCCCGGCCCATTTCGCCGTCAAAGGATTTACGGCCGCTTCAGCGATCGCAGTCGTTTTTATTGAACTGTTTGTCATAAACATCGCGATCCCGAATACACCCAGACCAAGTGCCGCGAGACGGTAACCAAGCTTTTTGTACATCTATTGTGTCTCCTGAATTTGTAGAACTATATTAATGTTTTACGTGTCTAGCTACAAATGTCCGCAAAAATGAAAACGCAAAAGAAAATTGCGTGGTGCCATTGTGATGTATAGAATTCGCAGAGTGTTGCAGATATCGAACTGCCCGTGTAAGGATCCTTAGAATGTAACCACTGGTAAGGGAGATTTCGGCCTTTGAGATAGGATAGAGAAGGAGGCTGAAGATGAAGAGGAGTAAGTTTAGTGAAGGGCAGGTATTGGGGATATTGAAAGCGGTGGAGAGGTCGAAGGTGGCTGAGGAGCCGCGAGCATTCGATCTCGGATTCGACGTATTTCAACTGGAAGGCGAAGTATGGCGGGATGACAGCGAGCGAGATCAAGAGGCTGCGGGAGCTTGAGGAAGAGAACGCAAAGCTGAAAGCGATGTACGCGGAGATGAGTTTAGAGAACCGAGCGTTGAAGGACTTCGAAAAAGGCTGGTGACGCCGTTGAGGCGAGAGGCGGTCGGGTATTTGAAAACGGAACATGAGCTTAGTGAGAGGCGTGCGGTGAAGCGGGTTGATATGAGACGGGTGTATCGGTACTGCCGCACAAAGGACGACGCGGTTGATCAAGCTCTGGGCAATCTCGCCAGAGACCATCCCGATCTCGGATTTGGGAAGTTCACGATCTGCTCAGCCACGGGCACGGTTGGAACCACAAGCGTGTGCACCGTGTTTACTGCGAGATGAAGCTGAACAAGCGTCGAAAGTATAAGCGGCGTGTTCCGACGAGGCATCCTGAGCCATTGACGGTTCCCGTCAGTGCGAACCAAAGCTGGTCGGCGGATTTCATGAGCGATGCATTGGGTGACGGACGTCGGTTTGCACCTTTAACGTGATCGACGACCACCGACGCAGGTGCTGGCAATCGAGATCGATCTCAATCTCGGAAGCAGAAGGGTCATCAGAGTGCTTGACCGGCTCGCCGAAACGAGAGGCCTGCCGCAGCGGATCCGATTCGATAAGGACCGGAGTTCACGAGCGTAGCAGTCGCGGACTGGGCCGAGCAGAACCAGGTCGAGCTCGCGTTCATCAAACCGGACGCCCAATGCAAAACGGCTACGTCGAGCGTTTTAACAGGACATATCGTCAGGCGATCCTCGATATGTATATCTTTGAAAGTTTGGACCAGGTACGAGAACTAACGGCCAAGTGGATCGATTTCTACAACCGCCGCGGCCGCGATGCTCTGGGAGGCAGCCTCCCAGAGCATCTCTGACACGTTCTCCTTAACCCGAAAACTCCAATTTAGACGGGTAACAATCAGGGGAGGTTTACACCCGGATCGAAAAGAAGCTGCGTTAATGCAAAAACGGACACCGTGGAGGTGTCCGTGAGTTGTTGATATGAATGGTACACCCGGCATGATTCGAACATGCGACCCCTTGATTCGTAGTCAAGTACTCTATCCAGCTGAGCTACGGGTGCTTAAAAGCAAGTAGATAGACTACAAATCAAACGGCGATGTGTCAAGTTACAACCTACTTTGCAAAATAACCGGTCTTTGTACGCGAGATCAGGGCCGTGTCCGAGGTTTCGAGTGTGATCGTGCGCCATTTGCCGTCACGCTTTTCATTTATGGGTTGGTATTCGATCGTATATAGCGTCCTGAGATCAGCCGCGACCTTTGCGTAAAGCGTGCCCATTTCCTCGAGTCGGTTGATGGTATTTACAACGCCGCCGGTACGGTCAGCGATGATCTGGAGTCTTGTACGTGCGGCATTGTACATCGCAACCTGTCGCGGCGTCGGATCGGCAAGTTTCGCGGGGTCTCCGGTCGGCAAAGCGAGCGGATAGATAGTAACGCCCTGACGATCGGCCTTGTTGAGCACTCGCTGCAGAATGTCGCTTGTCTCAGGTTTGATCGCGGACGGAATCTGATCGTCGGGCAGATTCGCCATTTGCTCACGGTCGATGTCCCTTACGGCGGTATCGATCCCGTCGGACAGAACTATTATCGCCTTTCGGCGGCTTTTTTCGCCGGATAGCTTTTCGAGAGCCAGATCGATCGCCTTAAATAGCTGGGTCTTGCCGCGTCCATTGGAAAGTTCGATAGACGTGCCGATCGTTCGACGGTCGGTCGTAAAATCATTACGAACATTCACCTTGTCGTAAAATTCGATCACCGCTACGCGATCTTGGGGAGTCAGGGCATCGACAAATCTGAACGCTGATTGTTTCATCACTTGTCGGAATCCAAGCGTCGATCCGCTCATATCCAAGATCATCACCACGCTGAACGGGGCAGACGATGGTTCAAATCGTGTGATCTGCTGCTTTACACCGTCCTCGTAGATAGTAAAGTTCGAACGGTCGAGGTTCACCATCGGTCGTCCTCGCCCGTCGACGACGCCAACATTCAAACGAACGATAGACGAATCGACACGGATCGGATCGTCGTCCTGTCCAAATGCAACAGTTGCGATCGTCGTAAGCAAAATTAGAATGGCAATCGCCCGAACTGATGACATAACAGAATATTAACAATCAGACGCTATTTATCGAAGTGCGGGTTGTATATCGATTGACGACAAAATTCCCTTAACATTAACAAAATAATCGGATACAATCAGAGATTATTTGCATTGACCGGAATCACGGAACGTAAATTCCGCAAAATCCGGGTTCGCAAACGTCTACGAAAGGTGACCCGAATGCTCTTTCGACCGAAATTTTGTGCAAACTGCGGAATTAAGATCGAACGATCCGAGTGGCGTCCTTGGACGAGTCACCGATTCTGTCAGGTTTGTGAAACGGAATTCAAGGGGCAGGATCTGATCATTAGAGTTTTGGTCGGGGCGTGCCTGGTGATCGGTATTGTTGGCGTCGGAGGGTATTTTGAGCGAGGTGTCGCTCAGAGATCGGCAATGCCGGATCAGGCTAAACGTTTTGCAGAGGCACCGCCTCAGACACGCACTCCGGTTGCTGCGCCGAATGCGGAAGTGAATAATAAGCCGCAACCGTACTCAACAACTCGGTCAGCAACGAATGTTGAAGTTGATTCGTCAAACTCTGCGAGAAGTGCGAGTAATGCGGTCGATCAGCCCTCAGCAGAGGGTGAGGTAAAGTATTTTTGCGGTGCTCAGACCAAAAAGGGCACGCCGTGTTCGCGAAAGGTAAAGGGGAATATTCGCTGTTACCAGCACGAGGGATTGCCGGCTATGCTACCGGCAAGTAAGTTGCGTATCGGATGAAAGAGATCAATAGGATCGGTTAGGTATTTATAGGCTAAATAATGAAACCACTTGCTCCAAACACAATGATCCAGAACCGCTATTTAGTGGTTCACCTGATTGGCAAAGGCGGTATGGGCGAGGTCTATCTCGCTGTTGACCAGCGTTTGGGTAGCGCCATAGCTCTCAAGCGTACCAGTTTTGCGGATGACGCCGGTCTTGCCGCCGCCTTTGAAAGGGAAGCCAAAATACTGGCACGCTTACGGCATCCGGTATTACCAAAGGTCAGCGATCACTTTACGGATAACGGTGAGCAGTATCTAGTGATGGAGCATATATCGGGAGACGATCTATCGCAGCGTCTTGAAACGGCAAATAAAAAGTTCCCCCTCAGTTGGGTAATGTTTTGGGCAGATCAGCTTCTGGACGCACTTTCATACCTGCATTCGCACGAACCGCCGATCATTCATCGCGACATCAAACCGCAGAATCTTAAGCTTACGGATGAGAATCATATCGTGCTCCTCGATTTCGGATTAAGTAAGGACACTGCCAATAAGTCCGTGATCTCGGCTCCGGGCACATCCGGCAGTGTGGTCGGCTATACACCACACTTTGCACCGATGGAGCAAATACGTGGTACCGGAACCAATCCGCGAAGCGATATATATTCGCTATCGGCGACGTTGTATCAATTGATGACAAATGTTGTCCCGGCGGACGCTTTGTCGAGAGCCGATGTGATGCTCAATGGTATGGATGACCCGATCGAGACACTCACTGAGCTGAATCCCGAGATCTCACCGGCGGTCTCTGCCGTGATCCTCAAAGGACTCGAGGTCAGTCAGGAAAAGCGGTATGCCACGGCCGGAGAAATGCAAAAAGCTCTCCGCTCAGCGTATGCCCAAGTCCAAACTGCGATGGCCGCCGACACTGTTGTTATCAACGCAAACGATTTTGGCAACGACGTGCATATGACGTCGCCGCCGCAAAATATTAACGCACCAACGGCTCCGTCGAAGATGGATACAGGTACGGATTCGCAGGCCTTTGTGAGTCCGACCGCCACGCCACCGGAGGTTATCGAACCGGTTGCTGTATTGCCTCCACTCGACGCGACGATCCAGATGGATCGTCCCAACGGGGCCGATGAGATACGACAGGCTGATGTAAAGACGGAAGTGTTTCTCGGTGCGGATTCACCGATCGCCGCAGCAATTCCGCCGTCACCATTGGCGGATCCACCTGTCACACACTCGAGTCCGCCGCAGTCGGAAGTGTACGAGCCTGCGGCGACGGCCGCTTTCATTGATGTAAGTACGGCAACTTCGGGAAATGAGCCCTCAACGCCGGAGTTCTTTGAACCTGTCGCACCGGTTGCGGTAGTTGACGAGCCAAAACCGGCCAATGCCGCGGCAGTGCCGGCAACACCTGCGGCCGTCGCGAAGACCGCGAAGCCGAAAAAGCGTTCGAAAGCCGGCCTCGTAGTTGGCGGGCTGATCGGATTGGTGCTTTTGGGTGCGATCGCTGCAGGTGCGGCCTGGTTCATTTACAATAATTTTATCGGACCGGGAACGGTCGCGCCGACGCCGATGCCAACACCATCGGCAAGTGTAACGCCCGAGGCAACGCCGTCAGTTACGCCTGAGCCGAGTCCGACGTCATCAGCGGTGGACAATACGAATACAGATTTCGGTTCGAATGTCGGGGTTGAACCGACGCCCGAACCGACTACGGAACCAACAAATGGTTCGACGACGACCACAAGGCCGACACCGCGCACTGTTCCGGCAAAGAATCCGCCAACCGGGCCGGCCAGAACCCCGTCTACCAAACCGCCGGTGACGCCAAAGGGCAAGCCAAATAACGACCGAACGGTCATCGACCAATAAGTCGAGTAGAGCGATATTATGAGCAAAAAGTTAATTTCGATCTTTAGTTGTTTTATTTTGTTGACGGTAATTACGCTTATCGGGCAGACCATCGCCAGCGCCCAGACCAAAAAGGAACGCCAACAGGCGATCCAGTTGGTAAATCAGGCAGATAGATACTTTAATCAAAAGGACTATCGCTCGGCGGCCGATACCTACGGGCAATCGATCCGTTTAGTGCCGAATAACGGATATGCTCATTTCTGGAAGGGGTATGCTCACTACAATCTTAAGGAAAATGATGCCGCACTCAGCGAATTTGCGATCGCGTTGACCCAGGGTTTCAAGCCGCTTCAGATCTATACCGTTCGTTGGTATGTCTACTACGACCAAAAGGACTATGACGCGTCGATCGCTGATGTTCAGCGTGGATTGGCACTTGATCCTAAAAATATAATGTTCCTCAAAGCTCTTGGCGAATTACGGTTGGCCAAAAATGAGTTTGGAGAGGCACTAAAGGCATACCAACAGGCGTTGCTAGTTGCACCAAAGGACGGTGATCTCTACTACAGCATCGCACGAGTTCAATACGGACTTGGCAATACTGGAGGCCAGGGTTCTGCGGCCGAAGAAGCTATCAAAATGAATACAATGCTGCTCGGTGACGCATACTATCTGCTCGGTGATGCGCAGCAAAAGCAGAAGAAAAACACGGAGGCCGTCGCGTCGTATCAGCGTGCGATCGCCGCCAAACCGCTAAGCTATCAGGCGTACAGGAATCTGGCTGAGATATTTCGGAGCGAGAGCCGATACGATGAGGCGATCGAAATCGAGAAGCGGGCTCTGTTGCTATATCCCAACGACGGTTATATCTACACTGATATCAGTTGGTACTACAGCCTGGCCGACCGTCACGAGGAAGCTGTCCAAGCAGCTCAATCTGCGACGAAGATACTGCCGACCGAATCTATGGCGTACACCAATCTCTGCCGTGCTCTGAACGATACCAAGCAATATGCAGAAGCGATCACAGCCTGCAACAGTGCACTCAGGATAAATCCAAAGGACGGCGAAACTTACTTTTACCTTGCCCGAGCGTATGACCTCACCGGTCGTACGGCGGACGCGACACGTAACTATGCGTTGGCGGCAAGGGACCTGGCTGAAACGGCGAAAGCGGACCCGACGAATGCCGACTCGTATTATTTGCTGGGAAACGCTTATTTTTCGGATAATCAGCGTGATCGAGCCGTCGAGGCCTACACCAGATGTCTTGAACTCAATCCTAGATTCGCAAAAGCACGTCTAAATCTCGGCCGAACATTTGTCCTAAAGCGGGATAAGGCCGGAGCACTGACACAATATAATGAATTGCTGAAGATCGATCAGAAGCGGGCTGCACAGCTAAAAGCAGAGATCGATAAGTTGTAGAGGGATGAGCGAATGATCGGACCTAGAGCACGCATCCGAGCGTGCTCTTTTTATTACAGTCTAACGCTTGCTGCCGGACCGGGTACTAACGTTGACTGTCTTGAATTTGAGAACAACCCGGACGTTCTCACCGCGGTTATCCATTACGGCCGGAACGAACGGGGTATTTGACAGATCGGATTGGAGTGCTCGTTCGAGATCGGCGATCGCCTTGGCATCCTCACCACCCTCGACAACCTGAGTCACACTCGCTAGTCCGTTTGAAAGGACATTTGCCACAACTACCACCTCATCGCTACGCAAACGGGAACTGACCAATGTGCGGGTGAGAGCAACGAGAGCCCCGTTTGGATTGATACTGGGCGATTCACCCGCGACAGACATTCGCGAACGAGCATATTCGGTCGGCGAAATGTCACTGGCGTCACCATTATTGGGAGCCAACATTATGCGAGTATCTCGTCCGCGATCACTTGAGATTATCTCACCTGCCGAACGAGCACCGGCAAACATCATCGAAAGGAATGAGATCCCTATGATTAGTGATGTAGCAATTCCTACACTCAAAGGCATCAGCTGCATCGGTATCCAGTCACTGACGACGGTCGTAAAATACGACGGTGGACCTTCAGCGATCTCGTCACGTATAGCTCGCTTAATAGTGCTAGCTACGGCAGACGATATTACAGGTTTGCCGAGGTGTCTCAGATCGATCCGGATCAGCCTTTCCTCATCCAGTTCCTGCCGACAGAGCGGACAGGCTGAAAGGTGGGTGTCGATCGATCTGATCTCATCTGTCGACAAAAGTCCGTCAACGTATAACGAGAATTTAAGATTTAGATCATTGCACTTCATATCATTAATGTCGGTCCGTTAGATCTGTGGATCTGCGGCCCTAACCCAATGAATGGCTCACTGACCCCGGCTGTTTTCAAAAAACCGAAAACAACGCTGGGCTGCGGCTCAGGTTTGCGATCGTCGAAACTTCGGTATATCCGCATAGACTTGTTGCTGGCCCATTCAAACAAATACCTTTGTAACTACTCACGATGACCTATTCCCTCAACTCTCGCTCTCTTGTGACCTATCGTTTGGCACCGATTGTTTTTGTCTGCAAAGATGAGACCGGGGCGAGTCAACCATTCATCGAGTTATCAAAGATCTTTTAGTCGCCGCCGCAATTCTTCACGGCCGCGGGATATGCGGGACTTTACAGTTCCTATCCCGATGTCCAGAGCCAATGCCGTTTCGTCGTAACTCAACCCCTCGATATCGCATAAGATGACGGCTTCTCTAAACGCGATCGGCAGATCCAACAGTGCTGAGTTGAGTGCTGCCCGGCGTTCCCGAGCCAGAGCCTCACCCTCGGGGCTCAGTCCACGATCCGCAATGGTGTCGGACAACGTCATTTCGGAATCGCCAATGGTCGCATCCAATGAGATCGTCCGGTCACGCTTACGGCGTTTCCACCACCGAAAACGGTTTCGCGATTCGTTGACCGCAATGCGAAACAACCAGGTCTTGAGGCCCGATTCACCACGAAATTTGCTCATCGAGCGAAACGCGTTTAAGAACGTCTCCTGAGTAAGTTCGGCGGCATCGTCGGCATTTTCGGTCAGCCGGTAGAGCAACGAAAAGACGTCGCCCGAGTATTTGTCGACAAACTCATCAAAGGCCGCGGCGTCGTTCGCCTTTAATTTTTCAAGCAGTTCGGATTCGAAAGATATTCGGGCGGAGTAAGGCTGTGCCGCCGGAGCGGAACTTCGGAATTCTTCGTCGTCAAGTGTCATTGACCTGGTGAAGACCATTTCCTGCCTTTAGTGGATTCCGATCTTGGGAACCCTCAAGCTGTCCGTCCGCTCATTTTCGCGAACCGGAATACTTAGACACCGATCATCCCAAAATGTTCCCGTAAATACGAAAAAAACTTTTGAACGATCAATTTCAGCCAAGGCATATCGGCTTTCGATTTCCCGTTAGTTGCTCTATCCGTCGATTTAAGCTAAATTAACTCTTTTGGAAATCAGCCGATCTCGGCAATTATACAACGATTGTATAAGTTAGAATTGCAGTTTTTTTATCATGGCAAGAAAGCAAAGACGATTTGAACAGTTGGCCGCGGCCGCATCTAAACCTGACGAAAAGATCAGCTATCAAGATCCGATCCAGCAGCAGGTAAACCAGAAGCTTGAAGACGTAGGCAAAAAATTTGAGGGTAAGGGAAAGTCGATCCTGTACGGCATCGGGGTCGTATTACTCTTGTTGATCATTGGCTTCGTCGCTTATTCATATATGCGGCGTTCATCAGGCTCCGGTCAGGCAGCCCTTGGTAAGGCGATAGAGACCTCGCAGGCTCGTGTCACCGATCAACCCCTTCCGGCGGGATCGACCGACCGTGTCTTTAAGACCGAAAAGGAACGAGCCGATGCCGCGATCGCCGAATTTCAGGCTGTCGCAGACAAGTTTGGCGGTTCGGTCGGCGAAAAGGCAAAGTATTTTATTGCAGTTAACCGATTGATGTCCGATCGTGCTGCGGGTATTACCGAGCTCGAGACACTAGCAAAGGGAAGTTCAGATACGGCAAAGCTTGCTAAATTTGCTCTTGCTCAGACTAAGGCTGACGATGGCAAGTATGATGAGGCGGTTACGCTTTACCAGGAGTTGGCAGCGATGCCGGATCCGATCGTCGCAAAGGACACCATCAACTTTGCTCTGGCGAAGGTATACGAGAAGCAGAGCAAAAAGCAGGAAGCTGTCGATATTTATTTTGCGATCGCCAAGGCTGCAGCGGAGGCCAAGGACGCCGACGGCAAAGCTCTGCCGTTGACCGAGACCGCTCGGAACGCTAAGGACAAGGTTACCGAACTCGCACCGGACAAGGCTAAGGAAATCCCGGAGGCAACGCCTGATTCGCCTTTTGATAATTAAAGGCGGCCTGATCGATAACTTCAGACAAGCCCTGACTGTATCGCGTACATTCAGGGCTTTTTCGTTTTGTGACAGAACTTATTGTTTTGACGAGGTCGAATGGATCGGATAGCTTTCTGATCAGGTAGTTAGGAGAAATGCTTAAAAAGATCCAAGACCAAGCCCTTACGAGTTCAACCGGCGAGCGTTCCGGCAGGGCAGTCGTCGAACCGTTCGACCCGGTTCGGATCCGCGTTTCCCCACATTCGTATTTTATTGCTTTGCTACTCGGGTCATTTTTTTCTGCATTTCTGTATTATCTTGAATTTGATCTGATAGCGTCCGTACTGTTCATATGTGCGTGGATCGCTGTGCCCTTTTTGGCACTTACCGATCAACTGGTCTTTGACGGCCGGTGTTTGGTACGTGCGGGGATATTGCCGTCTGTTTGGTCGCGGTTCCACGGCACGCGGCGGAGGCTCAAGTTGACCGATATCGAGCAGATCGAAACTCAGGCAATCCGTACCATAAAACGCGGCGGCAACTTGTATTACCGATACCGCACGGCAGTTCGCGGCCGCGGATTGACGCTAGTGTTTGCCTCGGGCGGCGACGAGTATCGCAGAATGATTGGAGTACTGCTGCCTTTGGTATCCGAAAATATACTCGATCGCTGCTCACTCGACCTTAGAGACCACCTTTCAGATTCTAAAGAAACACTGATGAAGGCCGAGTTCGAGCATATTCCGTCTGCCGGATTCTTGCGGGCGGAGTTTGAACGCAAGTCGACCGGGACGAGATCAGTTGCAAACCCAACCGATGAAGATCGAGCACGCGCCGACTATTTGACGATGCTCGGTAATGAGTTGCGGATCAATGGATATTTATTACAAGGGGCGGAAGCCTTCCGGCGAGCTCTGGTGATGGACCCGCAAAATAGCCGGATCTTGTACGGACTTGGCAGTTGTCTGCTATCGATTGCTGGAACCGAGCGGAATGTCAGGCTGGAAAGGCGAGCGTTTGCCGCCTTACGACTTGCCCAAAGGGATCCGTTGATCGATGGTGAAACGCTTGCCCGCATTGGTGAGGCGTTTTTCCAGTCTAACGAGCTTACTCTCGCCG
Source organism: Chloracidobacterium sp. (assembly GCA_016720705.1). NCBI lineage: Bacteria > Pseudomonadati > Acidobacteriota > Blastocatellia > Chloracidobacteriales > Chloracidobacteriaceae > Chloracidobacterium > Chloracidobacterium sp. The sequence goes on from JADKKB010000001.1 coordinate 71,968, forward strand.
AGCGGGCGTTTAGGCGGGTGCAGGATGACCTTGGCGGCGGTTTCAGGGCCGCTCTTGGCCTTGCGGAAATAGCCTTGCGAGAAAGCAAGCTAGCGTACGTTATCCACCATTTTTCGACTGCGAACCGAGTATCGGAGACTCCGGCACTTAGACGTTGGACTCGCGGCGAAGTCGCTTATTTCTCAAACCTTAACAACGATGATGAATATCTCGAAATGGAGATAAGCCGTGTGAACTTGCTGGAAACGCTGGACACTCTTAAAAATTCATCACTTCGCATCGCGCTTTTCGGATTCCCGGCAATATTTGTCGGCTTGCTTGTCGACGACTCTCTGATCGCGACACTCGGTTGGGCGATCTCGGCGATCGCACTGATGGTCTGGACCGGGATGAATATCGGCGTGAAGATGCTCGCCTCACGAATACCGTACGAACTGCTCGAAACCGAAGATCAAAACTGATCAACGTCGACCTTCGTCATTAGTATATTTATCAACTTTCAAATGTTGATACTGTAGAAGATGCTTGGTGCTTTAACAGCGGTATTGAGCTAGAATCTCGTTATGAAGAAATATCTCGTTGTAATGTTCGCGGTCGCATTCCTTTTGGCGGGATTCTTGTTCGTGGATAGCCGCGGCCCGAGTGCGCAGCGTATAACCAAACCCACACCGGAGAAGCAGCAAGTGATGCCTGAGGTGGTTGTCCTCGGTAAGAACGCTAAGTTGGGCCGCGTGACATTTAATCACTTAAAGCATAATGGCGGGGAATACAACGCAGGTGGGCCGATCGCCTGTATCGAGTGTCATCACACCGCTCAGCCTGCGGCTGACCTTGTGAGTGCCCCGCCACATAAGACGGTCTGGCCGGCGGGCCGTACGACGACTCTGACGGCCGAACTATTTGCCGAAGATCCAAATAAGGCTGGGGTTGCTGCCTGCCGTGATTGCCATGCTAGGGCGGGTACTAAGCCCAAACTACTCGACAAAATGCCCGTGTTCGAAGATATCGGTACCGAAACGGTCACCAAATTGACGAACCAACTCGCGTTTCATCAGGCGTGCGATACCTGTCATTTTCAGATCGGCTTTCGCTCCGGCGACACAAAGGCTCCAAAATCAACGAACTGCACGACTTGCCATATTGCACCTAAGGGCAAACGATAGGCATCGTGACCGAGCTTTGATCTAATAAAAGAGGGCTTCGTTCAAGTGAACGAAGCCCTCTTTATTGCAGTGCAGTTTTTCAGTGACTTTAACTTGCTACGCCTTGGTCGCTGCTTCCTTAGGCAAACTCAGCATCGAAGACCAACGATATTCGGGTACGTCCCAACCTTCCTTCAATTTTCGTAAAATGAATTCGGTCATATGATCGACGATCCATCGATGATTCTTTTCACCGACCGAGGCGAGTTCGGCGTCCGGTGCAGGATTCATAAAGTCGATCGCGTACGGCACGCCGTCCTTAATAGCAAATTCGACGGTATTAAGATCGTATCCGAGAGCGGTGCAGATGGTCTTGACGTCTTGCTCGACCCGAGTGTGCAACTCCGGCGTTAGGTAATCGTCAACGTCAACATACTGCATTCCCGAAAGATACGGTTTGGACGGATCGTAGGGCATTATCAGCACGTTTTCTTTTCCGACACAGTAGCATCGGACAAAGTGATCATACTCGATGCCTTCCTGCAGCGTCATACACAGCGTGCCGGACTCATTGTATTCCTTAAAAAGCTCGTCCGTATTATGGATCTTGGAAACGTTTTTCCAACCGCCACCGTCGAAGGGTTTGAGGAAAGCGGGGAAGCCGACATAGTCGGTCACGCCCTGCCAATCGATCGGGAATTCGAGATTGCGTAGACTCTCAGGCGTTATGTCCTTGATATAACTATGCTGCGGCAATAGAACGGTTTTCGGGATGGCGACGCCTAGTTTATCAGCCAGGCAAAAATTGAAGAACTTATCGTCCGCTGACCACCAAAATGGATTGTTGATGATATACGTACCCTCAAGAGCCATACGTTTGAGCGTTGCTCTGTAATAGGGCACCTCGTGCGAGATGCGGTCGATCACAACATCGTACTTCTTTGGCTCATCGAGGCGAATGCCGCCTATGGTGATCCATTCGGCGACAACCTCGCCTCCGCTCTGTTCAGCGATGCTCTTGATCATTGATTCGGGAAACGTAACTTCGCGTCCCGCCAAAATTCCTACTCGTTTCATAATTAGTTTCTCTTAAAAGTATTCGTCGTAAGTGATATTTCTAAACAATTGCAAAAACTCAATCTTAGTTGATTGGACATCACAGGGCAAGAAAACCCAAATAGAAATGCCCGACGCAGAGGTCGAGCATATGTCTTTTGATCAGATCCGGCCGTAAGAGATATTATTTGGCACCGGGCAGCAATTCGTAATTGCCCATTTCGCGGTTGTAACTGTCGAGTGCCCCGACCGAGTCGGCGGTTGCGTCGAGCATCTGTTTGGTCATCGCGATCGAATCAGAAAGCTGTTCGAAGTCAAGCAGAGAGAATTTCTCAGGTGTAGAGATCGTGACGATCTCGTCGTTTAAGTAGCTGAAAAAGTTTTCGATCGACTGCAACTGGCCCTCGACGAGCTTGACGCTCTTTTCGATCTCGTCGAAAGATGCGATTCGGCGTTTGAGGATCTCGACATTGGTCTGCTGGACCCGCTTGGTCTTTTCATCCGTAGAGCTTTCCATTGCCCTAAATGCCTGCGAGAGTTGGTTATGGACTGCCTGCCGATTTATCGACCTGAGGTGCTGTTTACGCCGGCGATAAACGTCCAGAAGGTCTACGAAATCCTCCCATCGCTGATCGAGTGCCCTTAGATTAGAAGGCAATTCGGTTGAGCCCGTAAACTTTCGGTAGTTATCTTGTATCTTGTCCTTTAACCAACGCAGATATTCGACCGCTTCACGTTCACGCGGGGTAAAAGCCTTGATAGTGTTTTCGCGCCCCGCAATATGAAGGCGCAGTCGGCGTTCGTTCTCCCGCTTCTGAACTAACTGACGATATTTCGGCAAGTTAGGAACTACCAACAAATATATGGCTTCGAAAACCAGGGCGATAAGCAGCGGAATCACGCTGCCGGTGAATGCCGCCGCTGCCAGAAAGCCGGCAAGCGCCCAAAAATTTCCGGGCTCTTTGACCGCTTCTTTTGCGTAGCTTGAATTGAAACGGTCGATGTCCTGCCGGTATTTCGCTATATCAGCCATATCAAAGTCACTAACAGATCTATTTCCGGGTAATTATGCGACGAGGTCAGAATCAATTCGAACGCCCAGATTCCGTTGCCTCGTTGACAATGACCTGATCTAAAACGTCTTCATCGTCAGCCGTACCAGTGCCGGACGAGATCTGTTTGCTTTCAGGCGGCGAACCAGCGCCGAGCATACCCATTGATTGTTTGTATTCGAGCAGTTTGTCCTGGAGTTGAATGTCCATCGCCTCGCGCTCGATATCCTGCAATTGAGCGTCAACCGTCGAGGAGCCCAACTGTAGTTTTGCTTCGGCGGCAGCGACACGGCGGTCGATCTTTTCGCGCATTTCGTTGAACGTCGACGAATCGTCGCCGATATTAAACGTATCCATTGTCTGCGCGAGCTGTTCCTGAAGCTTTGCCTGCTTGGCGGCACTTATAAGTTGCATCGCCTCGGCAGAGCGCTTTTTCATATTCAAGACGTAGTTGTCGCGGGCTTTCAGAGCCTGTTTTGACGCTACGCCTGCGTGCTCGGCCTGAACGGCGGTGCGTTCAAGATCCATTTGGGCTTGCTGGAGTTGTCCGATGTATGCCGTCGCAATATCATCGCGTCCCATCTTGACCGATGCCTTGATCTTGGAGTCGAGGTCAACGACCTGGGTCGAAAGATTCTCTTTCTGCTTGAGCAAAAGCCGTTCGGTCGCCATTACCTGAGCCACGGAATTGTTAAGCTCCGGTACACGGTCGCGCATATCACGAATCGTTTGCTGGAGCACCAATTCGGGGTTTTCGATCTTGTCGAGTGCCGCTCCCGTGCTCGCTCTAAAGACTCTTGTTATTCTTGCCCACAATCCCATTTTCTAATTTCGCTCCTACAAATAGATATCAATAGTTCCTTACGCCAAATCCCTTACGACAGGCAATTTGCCAAAGTTGCAATTTCCGAACTCAGTATAACAGGAAAAAATATTAAGTGAATAGGATATTATTACTTTGACTTACGACAAAATTCGGTTTTCAATCGAAGCATCTATTAGCGATCCGAAATCTAAGGAAACAATGAAATGACCAATGACCTGATCACTTTGGTGACTGAGCTTGACCGCGAATTACTCGATCTATACGGCCAGGACACCGCTCTTTTCGAGGAACTTACCGGATTGCAGCGAAGTTTGGGGATAATGCACGGTGACCGCCCGATCTGCCCTTTCCTGCGGCCGTATTTTCTTTCGGGGTCAGATTATCGGGAGATCTGTCGTGTTGCGAACGTATTGAGCGGAGCTTTTGATGCAATGACCATTGCCACGCTCGAAAGTCCGGAATTGGTGGCCAAATTGGGCCTTACGAAGATGGAAGAGCGATTCGCACGATTCGAGCCCGGTTATGCGAGTGTTTCCGTCACTAGCCGTCTTGACACATTCCTTTTTGACGGTGGCTTTAAGTTTCTTGAGTATAATGCCGAAAATCCAGCCGGGATCGGCGACCAGCCTTCGCTCGAACGTTTGTTCACACATATTCCACGCGTTCGGCAGTTTCTGGAGGATAATGCTCACTATCTTCCAAAGCCGGAAAAAAAACTACTTGAGGCTCTCGATCGGGCATATCGCGAATTTGGCGGAACTAAGCTGCGGCCAAACATTGCGATCGTTGATTGGGCTGGTGTAGATACGCGTTCGGAGTTTGTTATCTTATGCGACTATTTTCGATCGCAGGGCCACAATACGATCATATGCGATCCGGAGAGTCTGGAATACGACGGAAAAACGCTTTGGAGCGGAGCTTTTGAGATCGACATCTTTTACAAAAGGGTGATAATCCACGAGTTCCTCGAGCGATTCGACGAAACGCACCCGTTGTCGCGTGCTATGGCGGATGGCAATATTTGTATGGCCAATTCGTTTCGCTGCAAGATACCACACAAAAAAGCCAGCTTGGCCGTGTTGAGCGATGATCGGTACCAAAGGCTTTTTTCGCCGTTGCAGTTAGAAATGATCGCAAAGCATATACCGTGGACGCGACGGGTCGAGTTCGGACCTACGTCTTACGACGGAGCAGACGGCATTGATCTGATCGAACTCATCCGCTCTAAGCGTCATCGATTTGTGCTTAAGCCAAATGATGATTACGGCGGAAAGGGAATCGCATTTGGTTGGGAAAGCACCGAGAGCGAATGGGACGACGCGATCGAGCACGCGGTCGATTCGACCTATATTGTCCAGGAAAGGGCAGTTGTTGCACGGACCGACATACCGGTATTTGCCGACGGCGAAGCTCGTATCGAGAGTCTGACCGTCGATTTTGACCCGTTCTTGTTTATGGGTGAGGTCGAGGGCGGTATGGTCCGGCTTGCCGCCGGTTCGCTCGTCAATATAACCTCCGGCGGCGGCGAAACGGCCTTAACTATTCTAAACGAGTATTAAAAGGACGCAAGATTTCCGCACACTGTGCGTTCCTCAGACAGTGCCGACAGCATCGGCCAAAAAAAGTTTTTTGTTGGACGGGATAATAATGAAAAAGATAACGACCTGGGTTTTACTTCTAGCAGTTTATTTGGGCTACATCGCGCCGGTGAGTCTGGTCGCATACGGCCAGGGCATCGGGAAGACAATGGAACAAAGGATGAAAGACACACCGGAAGGACTTAAGTTTCGCCTGAGCGAAGGTGTCGAGGGAGCAGAAACGCGAGAAAAGCAGCAATTGGCCGCCACGGATCCGCTCTCGGAGAGTGACTCAAATTCGCTGCTAAAGCGAATACCCGAGATCAAACCGGCGGTTGATGATAAAACCGATTTTGCCAAGCGGATCGGCACCTTGCCCGCGCCCAAAACAGGCAATAAGAATCCGGTGAAATTTCCATCGGATGAGCAACGCGGAACGCCCAAGCTGGACACTACAGGGCAGACTCTGGAAGTGGTCAGATTTTCGCCCGAGGGCGAGATTCCGCTCGCCCCTGATCTCAGCGTAACGTTTTCGCAACCGATGGTCGCGGTCACATCGCAGGAAGAAGCTGCAAAATACGCACCCGTCGAACTGTCGCCTCAGGTGGAGGGCCGCTGGCGCTGGCTCGGTACCAAAACATTGATGTTCGATACGACAAAGCGTTTCCCGATGGCAACGAAATTTACTGCGCGAGTGCCTGCCGGGACAAAGTCCGCGAATGGACAGACGCTTGCCAAGGACGTTTCCTGGACGTTTACCACGCCGCCGCCCAAGGCTGAGTCAATGTATCCAAATGGCGGCATCACTCGCCGTGACGCGTTGATTTACGTTTCATTCGATCAGGCGATAAGCCCTGACGCTGTATTGCGTTCGATAACCGTGACCGGCGGCGGAAAAAAATTGCCGATCCGGCTCGCCACTCAGGAAGAGATATCAGGTGACAGCACGATCAATTACTACAGTAAACAGGCTCAAGCCGGCCGTTGGCTGGCGTTTCGGGCGGTCAACTCGGACGGTCTGACTGAAAACGCTCTGCCGGGTGCTTCGGCGATCAATGTCACGATCGCGAAAGGCACGCCGTCGGCCGAGGGGCCGTTGACGTCGATCAAGGACCAGTCGTTTTCATTTCAAACCTATAGCGCGTTGAAATTCAGCAACGGTTATTGTGGATGGCGTGATAATCGCAATTGTTCGCCTTTTGAGTCGTGGTATATGGAGTTTAACAACTCAATAGACGCCGCGAAATTTACAACAGAAATGGTAAAGATCGAACCCGCCATCGAAGGGCTAAAGATCTATCCGTCGGGCAATTATGTTTACATTCAGGGCTACAAAAAGGGGAGGACCTCATATAAGGTCACGATCGACGGATCGATCAGTGATGTCTACGGTCAGTCACTCGGTCAGCCTGCGGTCGCCACGATAAAGGTCGGATCTGCGAGCCAGAATCTATACGCTCAGGGCGGTTATATGACCGTGCTTGACCCGACATCTACTCCGACATTTTCGATCTATTCGACAAATCATGGTGCGGTCAAGGTTCGACTGTATGACGTCCAGCCTGCTGATTGGCAAAAGTTTCAGGAATATGTTCGTCATATCAATTACGACGACGGCAAACGCCCGCCGATACCCGGTCGATTGGTGTCTGATGAGGTGGTTGAGATAGCGAATAAGCCAGACGAAATGGTCGAGACTCGGGTTGATATAACAAAGGGCCTCAGCGGCGGTTTCGGCAACGTGATCGTCGATATTGAGCCGACGGTTCGCAAGGACAAATATGACCGTGTCAGAATATTCACCTGGCTTCAAGCGACACAGATCGGGCTTGATGCCTTTGTCGATAATACCGAACTTGTCGGATTTGCGACCGATCTCAAGACCGGTAAACCGCTGACCGGCGTTGATCTAGCGATCTTTCCGCTCGAAAAGGCCTCTGGATCGGCTAAGGTCGCATCGGTTGAACCGAGTGTTTTTCAAAGTGCCTGGGATTGGATGACCGGTTGGGGAAGTAGTCAAGCCGACGAGATCGTCTCAACAGACGCTGACGGAAGTTCGGCAAAAACCGAGACCGTCGCTGAAGCAATGGGCGACCGTACCGGCGAAAACGGCATCCTGCGCCTCCAGTTACCCGAATCGGGTTCGATCAAGGGCCAAAATTATCTGGTGGCTACGCGGGGTAAGGACGTGGCGTTTCTGCCTGAAAATACCGATTATTACTGGCAGGATACCGGCAGTTGGTACCGCAAATCAGCGGGTGATTCGCTGCGATGGTTCGTTTTTGATGATCGGAAGCTATATAAGCCTAAAGAAGAGGTTTCGGTAAAGGGCTACATTCGCCGGATCACTGGCGGGAAGTTCGGCGATGTCGAGGGCCTCGGCGACGCTGCCAACGGTATCAACTACTCCGTAAAAGATCCCAGAAACAATGAGATCGCCAAGGGGACGGCAAACCTGAACGCCTTTGGAGCATTTGATTTCAAATTCAGCTTGCCGGATAACGCAAATCTGGGATACGCACGCATCGAACTTTCGACAAATACGTCGATCTCGGGCAGTTCCCATTCGCATCAATTTCAGATACAGGAATTTCGCCGTCCGGAATTCGAGGTTTCGTCCAAGGTCGAGACCGAAGCCCCGCATTTTGTCGGGGGCAGTGCACTGATGTCGGTCGAGGCAAAATACTATGCCGGCGGCGGACTCGCTAACGCCGATGCCAACTGGACGGTTACGGCAAGTCCTACAAGTTATACCCCTCCTAATCGCGGCGACTTTACGTTTGGAACGTGGGTGCCGTGGTGGCGTGGATATGAATACGGCCGCACTGCGGGGGGAACTTCACAGTCGTTCAAGGGCGTGACAGACGCTTCCGGAAAACATCTTTTGAAGATCGATTTTGAGTCGGTCAAACCGCCGCGGCCTTATACGATCACCGCAGCGTCATCGGTAATGGATGTAAATCGCCAGACGTGGTCGAGTTCGACCTCAATGCTCGTGCATCCCGCATCGCTCTATGTGGGCATCAAGACGCCGCGAACGTTCGTCCAACGTGGTGAAAAGATCGAGATCGAATCGATCGTAAGCGACATCGATGGAAAATTGGCGACCGGACGTGAGGCCGAGATCAAGGCCGTGCTGAAAGACTGGTCGTATGACAAAGGGTCCTGGAAGGAAATAACCGTCGACGAACAGACGTGTACGGTCAAATCGGCCGAAGCCGCACAGAAATGCAGCTTTGTCGCCAAACAAGGTGGACGTTACACGATCACCGCGACCGTGATGGATGATCGCGAGCGTTTTAACGAAAGCGAGATGACGGTTTGGGTCCCGGGCGGCAAGACACCGCCGAAACGCAATGTCGAGCAGGAAGAAGTGCAGATCATACCGAGCAAGAAGGATTTTGCACCGGGCGATGTTGCCGAACTGCTTGTGATCGCTCCGTTCACTCCTGCCGAGGGCGTTCTGACGCTTCGCCGTGACGGCCTCGTCAAGACCGAACGCTTTACGATGAAGGACTCGTCAACGACATTAAAGATACCGCTTGACGAGAAATACTTGCCGAATATCACTGCTCAGGTCGACCTGGTCGGAGCCGCCGTCAGGACAAATGATAAGGGCGAAGTGGAAACAAAACTTGCCAAGCGTCCGGCATTTGCTAGTGGAACTATGAACCTCGCGATATCGACCGCCTCCCGGCAATTGACGGTTTCGGCCGAACCGGTCGACAAGACACTTGCACCGGGCGGCGAGACAAAGGTCAATGTTGCGGTAAAAGACTATCGCGGTGAACCGGTCGCAAATAGCGAGGTCGCCATTATCGTTGTCGATGAGAGCGTGCTAGCTCTGACTCGGTACACGATCGCGGACCCGATGAGTATCTTCTATACGACTCGCGGCGACGGAGTCAATGATTATCACCTCAGAAAAGACGTATTGCTGGGCAATCCGGCGGACGTAAAGGCCGATATGCCCCCGCCGCCGCCCGTGCCGATAAGTTCAGGCGTGATGTCGGCGGACGGAGCATCCGCCAGGCCGTCGTCAGCGCAAAAAATGAAAGGCGGAAGCAGAGAAGAGAAAAAGCCGGACCTCAACTTTGCCGCCGCTGAGATTGATGATGACGCCGCCGACTCGGAAACACCTATAAATCTGAGACAGAATTTCAACGCCCTCGCATTGTTCTCGCCGACTGTAAAAACCGATGCGAGCGGGCGTGCAGTCGTCGATATCAAACTGCCGGATAATCTAACGCGATATCGGATAACCGCAGTGTCCGTCGATAACGGTAAACGGTTCGGTAAAACTGAGTCGACCATAACGGCTAAACAACCGCTGATGGTGCGACCGAGTGCTCCGAGATTTATGAATTTCGGCGATAAGATCGAAATGCCGGTGGTAGTCCAAAATCAGACCGATAAGGACATGGCGGTCGACGTTGCTGTACGAGCGACAAATGCCGAACTGACCGGCGGAAATGGAAAGCGAGTGGTCGTAAAGGCCAACGATCGCGTCGAAGTCCGCTTTCCTGTCTCAGCGATGAAGGCGGGAACGGCGAGATTCCAGATCGTCGCGACATCGGGCAAATTCAACGATGCAGCCGAAATATCGCTGCCGGTGTGGACGCCCGCGACAACCGAGGCATTCGCGACATACGGCACGACTGACCAGAATGGTGCGGTCATTCAACCGGTCCAGACGCCGGGCGACGTGTATCCGCAATTTGGCGGACTCGAGGTCACGACCTCTTCGACTCAGTTGCAGGAATTGACCGATGCGTTTCTCTTCCTGACAAATTATCCGTATGCCTGCTCAGAGCAGATATCATCTCGAATGATCTCGATCGCGGCGATGCGCGATGTACTGAGTGCATTTAAGGCAAAGGATATGCCCACCGCAAAAGAGCTTGAGGGCTATTACGCCCGCGACATCGAGATACTGCAGTCGCGGCAGCGTAGTGACGGCAGTTTCGGACTATGGAAACGCGATAAGGAGCGTTATGAGTATCCTTTCCTGACGGTCCACGTTGCCCACGCCCTGGCGTTGTCTAAGGCTAAGGGCTATAAGGTGCCCGACGAGATGATCACCAAGGTGAAACCGTACCTGAAGGACGTCGAAAAGCACTATGACCAATGGTACAAGAACTCGCCCGAGGTTCGCTGGACGATCTCTGCCTACGCACTTTATATCCGCGATATGATGGGCGACAAGGACATCGCAAAGACCAAAAAGCTTCTGGCCGAAGCGACGATCGAGAAAATGCCATTCGAAGCTCTCGGATGGGTGCTTTCGGTGCTGGCGAACGACCCTGACTCGACCGTCGAGGTGCAGGCCATCATCCGTCACTTGATGAACCGCACGACCGAGACGGCAGCGACCGCAAACTTCGTCACCAACTACGGCGACGGAGCGTGGCTGATTATGTACTCAAATCGGCGTGCCGACGGCGTGCTGCTTGAGGCAATGATCAAGTCCGATCCAAAGAATGACCTTGTACCTAAGCTGGTCCGAGGACTGCTCGATCATCGAACGAAGGGAGCGTGGTCAAATACACAGGAGAATGTATTTATCCTTTTGGCACTCGACAAGTATTTCAACACCTTCGAAAAAGTCACTCCTGATTTCGTGACACGGATCTGGCTCGGCAACACGTACGCCGGGGAAGATGCGTTCAAGGGACGTTCGATCGATTCAAACCAGTTGAATATCCCAATGTCATACCTGACCGATCAGGGAGGAATGTCGAACTTGATACTTGATAAACAGGGTGCGGGCCGACTTTTCTACCGCATCGGTATGAAATACGCACCGAAAAACCTAAAACTGGAGCCTGCGGATTACGGCTTCACGGTTCTTAGAAAGTATGAAGCGGTCGATGACAAAGATGATGTTAAGCAAAATGCTGACGGTACCTGGACGATCAAGGCAGGTGCCCGCGTCCGCATCCGTCTGACGATGGTCGCACAGGCTCGTCGTTATCACGTCGCTCTGGTCGACAATCTGCCGGCGGGGCTTGAGATCCTAAATCCGGGGCTTGCGGTCACGGAATCGATCCCGGGCGATCCCGGCAGCGATACTCCCGTCGTGGAATTCGGCAGTCGTTCGTTTGGATACGGTTCCTGGTGGTACCGCCAGTATTGGTTTGAACACCAGAATTTCCGCGACGAACGTGCCGAGGCGTTCACGTCGTTGCTGTGGGAGGGCGTTTATAACTACAGCTACGTTGCCAGAGCGACGACGCCGGGGCAATTCGTAGTTCCGCCCGCTAAGGCCGAGGAGATGTATCATCCTGAGACCTTTGGCAGAACCGGAACTGACTTTGTCCACGTTGAATAGGCTTTGAGCAACTGACGATCGGGCTGTCCGGAGATCCAGGTTTCCGGACGGCCCATTTTCAATTTTGACGGACAGTGTTGTGGTACTATTTTGACGTGTCGAAAAGCAGTCGAACTGAAATGGAACAGGTGAACGCAAACCACAAAAGAGTTTCGGAGATCTTAAAGATCGAAGCAGACGCGATATTACATTCGGCGATAAATCTCGATTCGGCGAGTGTCGATCTTGCGATCTCTCTATTATCCGATTGCAGCGGCAAAGTCATTGTCACCGGAGTCGGCAAATCGGGTGTGATCGCCGAAAAGATAGCCCAAACGATGACCAGCACCGGAACGATCGCTGTATTCGTGCATCCGACAGACGCATTGCACGGCGGACTTGGTGTGGTGGCTTGCGGAGATGTGGTTATCGCTCTGAGCAACTCGGGCGAGACCGAAGAGATCCTGGCCATAGTCCCGACTCTCAAACAACGCGGCATTGCGATGATCGCAATAGTCGGAAATATTAATTCCACACTTGCACGCCAATCAGATGTCTTTCTTGACGGATCAGTGGACAAAGAGGCGTGTCCGCTTAATCTTGCTCCGACCGCATCGACGACCGTCGCCCTCGCTATCGGTGACGCTCTATCGATGACGGTAATGGAATTGAAAGGGCTTACGGCGGAGGATTTTGCCGCTAATCACCCCGCGGGCCGACTTGGCAAACGCCTTACGCTGACAGTTGCGAGTCTGATGCGTACCAGTCCGAGCGTTACTCCGGACTCGAATTGGCTCGAGGTCGTCAGATCGATCTCCGATCATGCACTAGGTGCTGTAAACGTCATCGACGGCGACGGCCGGCTTTTGGGGATCGTGACAGATGGTGACCTCCGGCGAACCATCGAGCGAACTGATCCCGCGGACTTCAATGATCTTACCGCCGCGTCGATGATGACGTCCGGGCCGATACGCGCCGAACCGACGATGCTGGCCTTTGACGCATTGCGGCTTATGCAAGATCGTCCGTCACAGATCTCAGTGCTTCCGGTCGTCGATCCCGCCGGAATTTGCGTTGGCCTCCTGAGATTGCACGATGTCGTCGGCAGCGGTCTATAACCGTTCCATTTAAGAACAACGATTGGCGGTCGAAAGGCATCAATGCCACTACAAGGTTTCTGCCACAAAGTTGGACATCATATCAACGATCGATAAATGAGCGAGGTTTTACATATGTACCGCAATATCGTTACCGTCATTTTGGCGGTAATTTTGTTTTCATCTGTTGCAGTCGCCCAAAAGGCGGAGGTAACGGTCAGCCTAAACGAAGCATTTTTCGACGCGTTGCTCGACTCGATCTATCAGAACTACGATCCGCCCGAGTTTTCGGTAGCGACGACGGGCAGGACGAATATTAACGTTAGGACGAGATGGCGTGCGTTCGGAGCCCAAGGTTTAGCGTTTGCAGGCGACGATCGTAGCAGTTACATTGTTGGATCAGGTTACTGCTCCGAGACCGTAAAGATATTGCGAGAAATGGACGGAGTTCGAACTGCCGTCAGGTTTCGCGAAGGTAAGATATATGTTCCACTCGCATTTTCCGGCAATTACGCCCCGCCCTTCGTCGGGTGTGTGGAGTTTGCAGGCTGGGCCGAGACCAATATCGACCTTGAGTTCGATCAGCAGGGACAGAGGTTGATCGGCAAAGCCCGTGTGCTGAATGTAAATCTAAACGGAACGGGCGGCATTGGCGGCACATTGATCGCGAAACTCATACAGAGTTCGATCGATAAAAAGCTTAATCCCATTGAGATTCTGAGGCTCGATAAAGTCTCGTTCGGCGTTCCTATCCAAAACACCGGAAACATTCGGATGAAAGCAGTGAGCGTAGTTCCGGAAGTTGGAAATGGAGGGCTAAATATCCGCATAGGCTACGATTTCACGAAATAGCCGGAAGTTCTTCTATTCGAAATCGTGCTATGGAGCGACGATATCGTATCTATCTTATCTCCACACGTCTTAAAAGCCGCGTACTTTGCGGCTTTTTTAGTGTGGTACGGCATTTGCCATAGTCAATTGCAGGACGATGCGTAGATCGACCGAACATTTTCGAATAAGGGGTAATAAAATGAGAAAACACTTGGGAAAGACCGTAGCAGTGTCTATGCTAGCCATCTTCACGATGTGCGCGGCAGACGCTAGCGCGCAGCGTGATCGGGGACGCAGTCAGCCTTCCGATCAGGGATCACGGCAGGAAGTTAAAGATCGGCAGGACCGAGGCGAACGGAACGTGCAAAAGAGTCAACCGGCCGAGCAAAACCGTGACCGGGCCCAACGACCCGTACGAAATGAACAGCCCCAACAACAGGACCGTGGTCGTCGACCGGTATCGCAACCGCAATCGACTCCAGCACAACAAAACTTCCCGCAGCAAGATCGCGGACGCCGGCCTGTGGCGCAACCGCAGCAGGTTCAGACCCAGCAAACCTTTCCGCAACAGAATCGCCGTCCGATCGTCGATCAACCGGCACAGGTCAATCAATCGCCGCGGCAACAGGGAAATGGACGGATCAATAATGGCGAAACCCAACGCATCAATGATCGCCGTCAACAGCAGGGCACCTGGGGCACGAGCCAGAACACAAACGACCGAAGCGTCGGCGATCAACGAAATAATAACGGACGTTATCAGCAAATTGACCGCCGCCAGCAAGAGCAACTACAACAGCAGCGTGTGAACCAGTACAACCAACAATGGAAGAATTCGCAGACGATCGAGAAGCAGCGCTATCGCCAATTGCAGGAGCAGCGACGCAATGCTTATCTTCGATATCAGCAGCGATATTGGGAACGACTCCGTCGCGACCAGATCAGGCTCCAACAAGCAAGGTATTACGACAACTATTACAATAATTACCGTTACAATCGCGGCGGTAATTCCTACTACACCAGTCAATATGGGGCACAGATGCTCCGTGATGCGGTGAATAATGGTTACGAAGAGGGCTTTTACGCCGGCCAGGCAGATCGCCAGGACGGTTGGAGGTCCGACTACAATAATTCGTACGGTTATCAGGATGCCGCCTATGGCTATGACAGCTATTATGTGTCAATGGAAGAGTATAATTACTATTTCCGCGAAGGATTTCGACGGGGATACGAGGACGGCTACTACAGTCGAAATCGCTATGGTAACTACTCGAACGGCAAATACACCATACTCGGTGCGGTGATCGGTGCGATCATCGACATCATTGCCGACTAAGACGACACTCGTTCGTTTTAACGCCCCGCCGACGCATTGTTGGCGGGGCGTTTTATGCGCAAGATGCACGAAACTCAATAATCGACTATTCTTGTCTTAATGAAAGCTCCGCTAGTTGCCATCATCGGCCGGCCGAATGTCGGAAAATCAACCCTTTTCAATCGCCTCACCGGTAGCCGAAAGGCTATCGTCGGCGATGAACCCGGGATCACGCGCGACCGTATGTTCGGTGAGGTCGAATGGAAAGCCCAAATGTTTCGCCTCGTCGACACCGGCGGTATCGTGCCTGATGACGACGCGATCATCCCTGCGAATATATTCAAGCAAGCATCGCACGCGATCGAAGAGTCAGTTGCCATTATATGGGTTCTTGACACGCGTGCCGGCATCACTCCACTTGATGAAGAGCTCGGAGTTTTGCTCAGAAATACCGGAAAGCCGATAATCATTGCTGCCAACAAGGTCGAGTCACGTACCGTTGAGAATGAGGCCGGCGAATTCTACCAATTTGGTTTTGAAATGTCGCCGATCTCTGCCGAACACGGGACCGGCGTCGGCGATCTGCTTGACCTGGTTTTTGATCACCTTGTTTTTGAAGATGAGAATGACGAAGCCGAAAAGCCTAGAGAGATCAGACTCGCTATCATCGGGCGGCCTAATGTCGGTAAGTCGTCGTTGCTGAATAAACTGCTTGGCGAAGAGCGCGTTATCGTATCGCCGATCGCCGGTACGACGCGTGATGCGATCGATACGTATCTGACCGCCGATGGTAAGGACTATATGATCATCGATACCGCGGGAATAAGACGTAAAGGCAAAACCACCGAGATGGCAGAAAAGCTGTCTGTCATAATGGCCCGAAAAGCTCTGGAACGGGCCGACGTTGCGATCATTGTCATCGATGCTGTCGAGGGTGTTACAAACCTTGATGCTAATATTGCGGGTTATGCTGTCGACTCCGGATGCTCGGTGATCATTGTTGTCAATAAATGGGACGCGCTCGAAGAAAAAGAGACCAATACGATCTACGAATTTGAACGAACGCTCCGAATGGCGATGAAATTCCTCGATTGGGCACCGATCGTTACCATATCTGCATTGACCGGACAGCGAGTGACCAAGATCTTGCCGCTTGTGGCACAGGCCCACGCCGCACGAAATTTGCGTATCCAGACCTCAAGGCTAAATAGATTTTTCGAAGATTCCATCTCTCAGCCAAAAGGCGGAACAGCCCCGGCACCCGTAAAGGGAGGATTTTCGCGTCTCAAGGTTCAGTTTTTGACGCAGGCCGGTATCCGACCGCCGCTATTCATTCTCTTCACGTCCGGCGGTAACAAGGCCGGGCTTCATTTCTCATATTTGAGATATATTGAAAACCAGTTGCGGAGTGAATTTGACTTCTTTGGAACGCCGGTCCGTCTTGTGGAGCGACATAAGATGCGAGAGAAAAAGTAAATAGTCGGCGTTCTGAAACTTGCATTCGCAGGACTTAATTGCTATCCAATACGAACCACTTTTGAATGGAAATTATACTTCTTACCGTCAGATTAGTGCTCTCAGCGGTCTTTGGTATCGCCGGTGTCGCAAAACTGGTCGACCCCGAAGGCTCGCGTAAAGCGATGCTAGGTTTTGGCCTGCCGACATTCGCCGCCGGGCCTGCCGCAATTTTCCTGCCGATATTGGAGATCGCTATCGCCTTTTCATTGATGTTCGTGGATACGTCGTGGCCGGGTGCGATAGCCGGCAGTATTTTGCTGGCAATGTTTTTGGCTGGGATGATCTACCAATTGATAAAGGGAAACGCTCCGGACTGTCATTGTTTCGGCCAACTGCATAGCGAACCCGTCGGCATTAGCTCGCTGGTCCGTAATGTCGTGCTTTTCGCTCTCGCGTTATGGCTTGTGATCGGCGGGGCAAAGGCCCAGGGAATGGATCTGGCGAATGTTGGGACATCGACGCTCGTGGTCTTTTTCGGCACGGCAATTTTGGCAATGATGGTTGCGATCATCGGTCGACAGAGCCAACATTCGGCGGCCCAGACAGCGTTGATGCGACGGATCGAAATGGTTGAATTGATGGCCGGCGAAGGCGGCACGGTCGATCGAAAGCACGCGGGAAGCCCGAGCGACGGCCTGCCGATGGGCGCATTTGTGCCGGATATGCCGCTGGAAGATAGTCGCGGCCAAATTATTTCGACAAGGTCGGTCGTATCGGAAGGCTTGCCGACGATCCTGTTTTTCATAAGTCCGGCGTGCTCGCCGTGTAAGGCACTTTTGCCGCGGATGAACGAGTGGGCTACGGACTTGTCAGATAAGATAAAGATCGCGTTCGTCAGTTCCGGTGCGATCGCCGTGAATTCCGAGATCTTCGGTGAACTTAACGGGCGGACGATGCTCCGGCAAAAGGATCGTGAGTTTGCCGATTCAATGAACGCCAGATGGACGCCTTCGGCAATTTTTATCGATAGACACGGTAAGGTTGCAAGCCACGTCGCAGCGGGCGACACTGCCATTGCGGAACTTGTCGAACGAGCACGAAGTAGCGACCTCGATGCCGAGCGACTCCATATCAAAGACGGCGATAGCGATAGTTCGGCTAAACCGAACGAGATCGGGACGAAACTGCCGGAGTTCGCTCTCACGGCGATAGATGGGCGTGAAGTCAGTTCATCAGGTATAGACCGTCAGACGCTGATCGCCTTTTGGAGTCCCTCGTGTCCTCATTGCAGTAAGATGGCCGAGGATCTTCGCAAATGGGATTCGCAGAAAGGACCGCAGGATCCGGATCTTCTGTTATTTTCAGATGGCGATTTAGAACTGCATTCAGGCCTAGGGCTAACATCGCCCGTAGTTTTAGATAAGGGATACGTTGTCGCAGCGACACTCGGAATGCACGGTACACCGTCGGCTATAATGATCGACGAAAGTGGTCGGTATGCGTCTGAGATCGCTATCGGAGCACCAAATATCTGGGCCCTGATCGATAAGAAAGTATAGAAACAATGGTAAGTCCGATCGATTGGCAAGTGACAGCCCAAGATGGTGAGGCTCGAACCGGTATTTTGCGAACGCGGCGTTCTGAAATTGAAACGCCGGTCTTTATGCCGGTCGGCACACAAGGTGCCTTAAAAGGGGTTCGTTTTGAATGGCTTGAGGACGAAATGGACGCCCGCGTCATCCTTGCCAACACATACCATCTTTTTCTGCGGCCCGGTGTCGATATTATTCGCGAATTGGGCGGATTGCACCGCTTTTCGTCTTGGAACCGATCGCTATTGACGGATTCCGGCGGATTTCAAGTCTTCTCGCTTACCGATCTGAGAAAGCTTTCCGAGGACGGTGTCGAATTTTGCTCGCATATCGACGGTACGAAGTATTTTTTGTCGCCGGAAGTTTCGATGGAAATACAGGCTGCACTGGGATCGGACATAGTGATGGTATTCGATGAATGTCCGCCCGGTGACGCCGGAGTCGACGCGACCCGTAAAAGCCTAGAGTTGACCGCAAGATGGGCGAGGCGTTCCAAAGATCGCTTTGACGAGCTTCAGGCCACCGGAATGGATAGCGGCTATCTTGAGGTGAACGGGTCGGGTATAACGCAGGCACTATTTGGAATTGTCCAGGGAGCGGGCCATTTAGAGCTCAGGACCGAGAGCCTCGAACGAACCGTCGAGATCGGATTCGACGGATACGCGATCGGCGGATTGAGTGTCGGTGAAGAAAAGTCTGTTATGTACGAGGTGCTCGACCACCTTGCCCCCAAGATGCCGGCCGATGCACCACGATATTTAATGGGAGTCGGCACGCCCGAGGATCTCATCGAAGGGGTGAATTGCGGTGTCGATATGTTCGATTGCGTTATTCCGACGCGCAACGGACGGACGGGAAGTGCCTTTACCTCGAGGGGAAAGCTCAATATCCGCAATGCAAAATTCGCGAGAAATGATGGCCCGCTCGACCCGGAATGCACCTGCTCGGTGTGCAAGCGATATTCGCTGGGCTATCTACGTCATTTGTATCAAGTGGGCGAGATGAACGCCGCGATCCTTATCTCGCATCACAACGTCGCATTCTTTCTAAATACGATGCGAAGTGTGCGAGCGGCCATCAAGGATGGCGAATTTCAAGATTTTCGCCGCAAATTTTTAGAAGGACTTAAAGCAAACGGGGCCGAGAGCGTTTGATAATACTCTATCAAATGTATATCATTACGTTTTTGTCTTTAGGCAGTATAAACAATGAACAATTTAGTGCTCTTTTTTCAAGATGCCGGCGGCGGTGGCAGTATCCTCTGGACACTACTTCCTTTCGTCTTTATCTTCGGTATTTTCTACTTTTTGGTCATCCTTCCGCAGAAGAAGCAGAAACAGAAGCTTCAGGAAATGATCGCTGAACTCAAGATCAACGATGAGGTCGTCACCAATGGCGGACTTATCGGTAAGATCAAAGAGGTCAAAGAAACCAGCTTTATTATTCAAAGCGCTGAAAAGTCGTTTTTGGAAGTTGGTAAGAGTGCGGTTGTTGGCCGTAAGGCGGAATAAGGATTAGCTCTACGCGTATTTAGTAATGAAGAACAAAGGTTTGTGGATCAGAACTTTCGTTATCCTGGCGATCACGCTCTCCGGGGTATATCTCGTTTTTGGCCCTCGCAGAGTGCCTGTTGCCAGCGATTTTAGCTGGACCGGCATTAAGGCGAATTTGGCTGAGAACATAAATCTGGGGCTCGATCTGAAAGGCGGCTCGCATCTCGTGATGCGTGTCAAAACTGACGATTACCTCAAAACGCTGACGGAAAATAACGGCCAGGCCGCACTCACGACGGCTCAGGATGCCCAATTGCCCGCAACTGCTTACACCGTAAAGACCGATAACGGCAGCTACTCTGTTAATCTGACACTTTCTGATCCGTCGCAGCAGCAAGCAGTGATCGACGAAATTAAGAAAAAGGTCGATTTTTCGGCCTGGACCCAGAGCAGCAGCGGTAACGACATCGTTTGGTCATTGCCCAATCAGGCTCAGGATCAAATGAAGCGCCAAGCCGTCGATCAGGCGTTAAAGATCATCGAGAGTCGGATAAATGCGTTCGGCGTTAAGGAGCCGACACTCCAGAAGCACGGTTCTGATACTTCGGGTCAGATATTGCTGCAGATGCCGGGTGTCGATGACCCCGAACGCGTCAAGAAGTTGATTGGTGCTGAATCTAATCTTTCACTCGCAAAGATCGTCAGCCCGCCAAATCCCTCGCCGGTGCAGACATACCCGACGAAAGAGGCGGCACTGCAGTCGATCGGCGGTGCGGAGACACAAACTCGGAAAGTCTATCCTTACGCGGATCGCGACGAACCGTCTGCTGCCGGAACGGCTAAGACCGACCCGGCCGCAAAGGTTAGCAGGTTTGTAGTTGTTGAGTATCCGTCGGTTGTGGACGGTAGCGAACTTCGTGAAGCTAACGCGGTTTCACGTACGGGCAGCGAAGGCGATTATCAGATATCGTTCTCGTTCAAACCCGGCGGTGCTCAGAAATTTGGCGATTGGACCGGAAAGAACATCAATAATTATATGGCCGTACTCCTGAACGGAGAGGTCAAATCAGCGGCGTTCATCAAATCGCAGATCTTTGATTCAGGCGAGATCTCTGGGAAGTTTACCAAGACCTCGGCGGAGGATCTGGCGTTGACGCTGAAGTCAGGTGCACTGCCGGCAAAGATCGAGTATCAGGAAGAACGTACGGTCGGGCCAAGCTTGGGTGCTGATTCGATCAAGGCGGGTGTCGAGGCATCGATCGGCGGAATGGCGTTCGTAATTGTCTTTATGCTCATCTACTATCGCGGATCAGGTGTCAATGCGGTCATCGCTTTGATTATGAATATGCTCCTGACGATGGCGGCACTGATCGTGATCAAATCGACGCTGACTCTGCCAGGTATCGCCGGACTTATTTTGGGCGTCGGTATGGCCGTTGACTCGAACGTACTTATTTTCGAGCGAATTCGTGAAGAATTAAAGGCCGGTAAATCGATCGCCGACTCTATCGGATTGGGCTTTGACAAAGCGTTTATTACCATCATCGACACCCACATCACGACGATCATCTCATCGGCGATCTTGTACCTATACGGTTCGGGACCGATCCGCGGATTTGCCGTAACACTCGTTTTGGGGCTTTTGATCAATCTGTTCTCGGCTGTATTTGTCTCGAGGACCATCTTCATGTGGCTACTTCATCGTAACCCCAAAATGGAGAAACTTAGTATTTAATCGACTGCCGGCATTTGTTGCCGGGCAAACTAAAGATGTTAGAAATTTTCAAGAATATCAATGTTGATTGGATGGGCTTGCGAAAGCCACTGATCTTTTTGTCGATCGCGATCCTGTTTGCAGGTTTGTTTTCGGCTGTTGGGCGGCAAGTGTCGCCGGGCGGGACTGAAGCGTTCAATCTGGGCGTCGACTTTCAGGGTGGAACCGTTATTACGGCAAAATTCCGCAACAAACCCGCCGAGGACGATATCCGCAACGCCCTCCAGGGCCAGAATATCGCAGACGCTGTGATCCAGTCGTCGTTGGATAAGCAAGACGAGGTCTTGATCAAGGTGCCGCTTTTCGAGGGATTATCCACGGAAGTTCCGGCGGATGGCACGAATACAACTGGTGCAAACGCAACACAGGTCAATGCTGGTCGGGAAATGGTAAAGAAGGCGTTAGACACCTTCGGTAAGGAAGCTGAAGCCGGCAAAAGGCTGGCGGACGATGAAGCCGCGGCGTACCAGATCGTTGGAACCGACTCGGTCGGGCCTGTCGCGGGTGCTCAGTTGCGAAATCAGGCCGTCATCGCGACGTTGCTCGGTCTCGTGGGCATCCTGCTGTACATCGCTTTCCGATACGATTGGACATATGCCGCCGGTGCGGTCATCGCTGTGTTCCACGATGTTCTGATCACACTTGCTTTCTTCTCGGTATTCCAATGGGAAATCAGCCTGACCGTTTTGGCAGCATTGCTAACGCTTGTCGGATTTTCGGTTAACGACTCGATCGTGATCTTCGACCGAATCCGCGAAAATCTTACGCTCGACCGCAACAAGCCGATATACCAGCTTACCAACGATTCGATCAATCAGACGATGTCGCGAACGATCGTAACTAATGGACTTGTGTTTTTGGCTGTTTTGGCACTTGTGCTGTTCGGCGGCGAGGTGCTCCGAGGGTTTTCGCTGGCACTATTTGTCGGTTCGATCACCGGAACGTATTCTACTATCGCAATCGCAAGTCCGATCGCGATCTGGTGGCAGGGAAAGATCGGAAATTCAAGAGTCAAGGATGTTTCGATTCCCCAATCGGGTACGGAAAAGATGGCTTCGGCCTCCCGCCGCTCGGTCACGCGTCGACCTGTAACTAGGTAGAATGGCGACAATTGCGGCCGCGATTTGAGACTAACGGACCAAGGTTCGTTTTAAGACTTGGATCGCGGCTGATTTATTTGAAAAAAGTTGGCATTTTGTCCATAAACGCCTTTGTTATTCTTGACTTTCCAATTCTAAACTTTTAGACTTCATTTCGTTGCTGGTCAATTTAATGTTCGTGTCTGCGTTTTTCCGTATTCGTTTTGCGAATCAGTTAGGGAATTAGTAGTACTTTTGTATGTTTGACCCGCAAGAGTCTCGATTGTCCGCACTTGATGTCAAAAAAACAGTATTCGGAAATTCAGCAGCACGCGATTTGAGATCGATACGTTAAGTGTCTCTTACAACGCGTGTCTCAGTTTGTTTCATCGAAGTAATTGTAAGGTTTCGTAACCCTTGACCTAACATTTGGCACCGGAAAAAAAGGGAGGAAGTAAAATGCTTGATCAATTAGTTGAATCAA
Source organism: Chloracidobacterium sp. (assembly GCA_016720705.1). Lineage (NCBI taxonomy): Bacteria > Pseudomonadati > Acidobacteriota > Blastocatellia > Chloracidobacteriales > Chloracidobacteriaceae > Chloracidobacterium > Chloracidobacterium sp. The sequence continues at coordinate 95,054 of JADKKB010000001.1, forward strand.
AAAATAATTCTCAGGAAAATAAGCGCCGTGGCGAGTTCCTGTTAGCGACTTTCGTAATCGCCGTGACGGCTCTCTTGGGTGCCTGGACCTATAGCCTTTTCGCAAAGGATTACGGAATGGGGTCCGGCGACCTTGAGTTGTCGACGCTTGTCGCTCCGCCGCCACCGGCGGAAGAGCCGGAGCCGGAGCCCGAAAAGCAGCCGGAGAAGAAGCAGGCCGAACCGGACGTCGACGTTCGTAAGGAGCTGATTCAGAATATGAATGCGTCGCCCAAGGTGCCGGATCAGATAAGCACGGTCAAGAGCAATATTCCGCAGATGCGCGAAGACCGCTTGACCAAGATCGGAACCACGAACTCTGATACCGGAGCCAAGGTTGATCCAGGTGCAGCACGCGTGGTCAATAGCGGTGGAACTCAGGGGATCTCTACCGGAACCGGCAACAATGCCGCCGGAGATGACGGTGACGACGCTCCGCCGCCGCCACCCAAGGCAACGCCTAAGCCTGCACCTAAAACTGTGTCAGGCGGTGTTCTGAACGGTAAGGCCACGAGCCTGCCTAAGCCTGGCTATCCGCCGGCAGCCAAAGCCGTCCGGGCATCGGGTGCAGTTAGTGTACAGGTTTTGATCGACGAGTCGGGCCGCGTGGTCTCGGCAAGCGCAGTTAGCGGGCATCCATTGCTCCGGGCCGCTGCCGAAGGTGCCGCACGAGGTGCTCGTTTCAGTCCGACGCTGCTTTCCGGCCAGGCCGTAAAAGTTTCGGGCGTGATCACATATAACTTTGTCCCGTAGGGGAACGTAATAGATCGAAGGTGCGGTATCGCAAGGTGCCGCACCGCAAATGACAGTTTAATTTGCAATCAATTAAATTCTTTTTGATTTCTTTGGAGGAAAAATCATGACATTTCTTGGCAGCCTGGTCGCATCGGACATTTCGGGCTTTTACTTACTCTTTACCGGCGAGGGTGTCTCGTTTGGTATCTACGATATCGCAAAGAGCCTGACGGTTCCGGGTTGGGGCGTTATCATCACGCTTCTGATCCAGTCGGTCTATATGATCGCGGTCGGCATCGAACGCTGGTTGACCTATAACAAGGCTAAACAGCAGTCTCGCCAGTATGCTCCTAAAGTTGCTCAGGCACTTAAGAACAGCAACATCGACGAAGCGATCAACATCAGCGACAAGCACAAAGATTCGCACCTTGCAATGGTGGTTTCGTCGGGCTTGAAGGAATTTGCCGCACACCAGGGCAATACCGACATCTCGGCTGATGAAATGGAAGCATCGAAGCGTGCTCTTGAGCGTGCGATCGCCGTGAAGACCGCCGAACTCAAACGCGGCCTTTCGGGTCTCGCAACCGTCGGTTCAACCGCACCGTTTGTCGGACTGTTTGGAACGGTGGTCGGTATCATCGGAGCTTTCCAGGCCCTCAAGACCAACGAATCAGCCGGTATCGGCGCCGTCGGTGGTGCTATCGCAGAAGCCCTGGTTGCTACGGCATTCGGTATTCTCGTAGCTATCCCGGCCGTTTGGTTGTTTAACTACTTCACGAACAAGGTCACTGGCTTTAGCGTTGAAATGGAAAACTCGGCCTCAGAATTGGTCGATTATTTCATCAAGCAGCGTGCTAAAAGCCTCCGCGGCTAAATTCGGGAACTTGGCGAGAGCCAACTAGGAGATTTACTGCTATGGGTGCACAAGTGGGCGGAGCCCAGGAATATAACTCAGATATCAACGTCACTCCGATGGTTGATGTTATGTTGGTGCTCTTGATCATTTTTATGATCGTCACACCGCTGCTACAGCAGGGTGTATCGGTCAACTTGCCCCGCGATATGATCAGTCCGGATGAGGATGGTGATATCGCAAAGGATTCGTCGGTCATTATTGCTATACCCGATAATAATAATTTTTATATCGGTAAGGAACAGTACCCGATCGACGCTCTGGGGGATGTGATCAAAAAGCGTATGGAAGGCAAGACGCCTGAAAAGCGCATTGTTTACATTAAGAGTGGGGTAGATGTCGAGTACGGCCGGGTCGTACAGGCGATCGATACCATTCGTAAACAGGACATCGACAAGATCGGATTGGTCGCTGATAAGAAAAAGGGCGAACCAAAGAAATAGAGAAGTTTCGCGGGCCCGGCCTACCGGGCCCGGCGAATCAATTACAAAGTTATGGGAATGTCTAGCGGCGGAGGCTCAGGTGAGGCCAAGCCAACAATTAACGTTACACCTTTGATCGACGTTCTTCTCGTGCTTCTGATCATTTTTATGGTCATCACGCCGTTAAAACCGAGCCGTTTTGAGGCAAAGGTTCCGGCGGAACCGAAAGACCAGCCACAGGCCAACGTCAAGCCAAATCCGCTGACGCTGGTGGTTGCGATCAACAAGGACACCAAGGCCGTAACGCTGAACAATGAACCGTTCGGCAATGTTACGGATACCGAAAAGCTGACAGATAAACTTAAGGAGATCTTTAAGCAACGCGAAGATAACGGCGTGTTGCGTGAGGGTTCTAACGAAGTTGAGAAAACGCTTTTCATTAAGAGTCCCAAAAGCGTCCGATATGGTGACGTGGTAAGGGTTATCGACGCAGCTAAATGGGCCGGCGCAACGCCGATCGGCCTACAGGTCGACGATTTAACAGATTAATATTCTTGGCACTGTTTTTCTGCGAGCTTAACGCTGCAAAGAAATGCCGTGCTGAATGGTGGATGGAGTCAAATGATGAGATTCTCTCGTTTCGGGTTGTTACTAATAATAACAGTTTCCGTATTCATTGGAGCGAATTGCTCTTATTACAACCGGGTTATTGCCCGAAAGAATTTGGTCGACGGTGCCAAGGCCTATAAGGACCGTAAATTTGGCGAAGCTGAAAAGCTTTTCAGATACGCGGCGTCGAAAGATCCTAATGGCGAGACGGTCGAGGGCAGGACTGCACAGCTTTCACTCGCTCGGACCTTGCACTCGATCTACATCGGTAACCGTAGTGACAAGAGTAAGGCCGAAGAGGCCTTAGCTGAGTACAAAAAGAGCCTTCCGCTCTCGCTGAAGGACCTCAAAGATACTTCTGCGGCTTACAATGCGAATAAAACTGCCGAGGATGTCCTGCGAAAGTACCTTGCATCGCTTTCGAACGTGAATAGTACGACTAGTGCCATTGCGAGTTTGTATGACAATCTCGCTCAGCCTGATAAGGCTAAAGAATGGCAGACGGAGGTGTCCAATAGTGCAGATTACCCGGTCACCGCACGAGCTCGGGCTCTGAGTTCGTTGACGGCCAAGATGAATACGTGTGCTAATGACATTACGGACACGGAAGCGACCAAAAAGACCATTAAGAAGGATGGCAAGGACGCTTACCAATTCGTAAAGCCAGCGAACGCCGAGGACTTTTCGAAACTGAAGGAGTGTGTCGCCGAGGGTAACCGATTGATCGACCAAGCGGTCGCGATCGAGCCCGACGATGTTAAGAATTCGGCAACCTTGAACGTGGCAACACTTTCGGATGCACAACTCGCACTTAACGTTGAGGTCTTCAAGGTTTTCGAATCGACACGTTCTTACAAAGCCAGTTTGCTGGTCCAGGCTATGCGTTTAGCTGAAATGGAAGGCAACGCGACGCTTCACGACTCATTGAAGACAGAAGCGGACGCCGCTAAGACTAAATTCCAGGAACTTAGCGACATCGGCAAGAAAATGCAGGCCGAGTCTGAGGCACGTGCCGCAGCAAAGGAAGCAGCCGAGAAGAAGAACGCGAACAGCAACGCTAATAAGAAGTAGATCGATATTTCTTTCCAACCTTGGTGATGCTCATTTATAATTAAGTGGGCATCACCATTTTTCTTTTTGTGGGTAAGGTTTTCTAAATTTGGGTTGTTCGGTTGGATTTGGCGAACTGACGAAAGTCGATAATTATGATCAGGATCGAAGACGTCATAAAAAAGGTGACAGACAATCGGCCGCTTGCCGATGTCGATCTTATCCGCCGCGCCTATCTTTTTTCGGCTCTCCATCATCGTGGACAAACCCGTGCCTCAGGCGAACCGTACTTGGTGCATCCGCTTGAGGTAGCCGAGATCCTTGCTGATATGCGTCTTGATGAGGTCAGCGTCTCGACCGGATTGCTACACGATGTCGTCGAAGACACGCTTGTCGATCTCGATACCATCCGCTCCTATTTTGGGGATGAGATAACGCTTTTGGTCGACGGTCTGACCAAGATCGCCCAGATCAGTAGCCTTTCCAAAGAAAAGCAGCAGGCGGAGAACGTCCGAAAGATGGTCTTAGCTATGATCACCGACGTTCGGGTCGTTTTGATCAAGCTTGCCGATCGGCTGCATAATATGCGGACAATGCAGTTTCTGAAGCCGGAGAAGCGAGCTCGAATATCCCAGGAGACTTTGGATATATATGCTCCGATCGCTCATCGGCTCGGTATGGGTAAGATGCGGAGCGAGCTCGAGGACCTGTCGTTTCAAAACTTATACCCCGACGAGTATAAAAAGCTCGCCAAAGAAGTTGATGCAAGACGGCCGGAATTAGAGTCCGCACTGCATCATATCCGCGAAACTATTGCTCAAAAACTCACAGAGTATGACGTCCCATTCGTCGCTGTCGAGGGACGCGTAAAGCGTCTCTATTCGCTCTGGAAGAAATTAAAGAAGCAAAAGATACGCATCGAGCAGGTTTACGATCTCATCGCCGCTCGTATCATCACGCCGAATGACCGCAAATACTGTTATTTGGCACTTAGCGTAATTCATGACGGTTGGACGCCCGTCCCTGAGCGTTTCAAGGACTGGATCGGTGTGCCGCGCGACAATCTGTACCAGTCGCTCCACACATCGGTCATCGGCGACGGCGGCGTACCCTTCGAAGTGCAGATACGTACGCAGGAAATGCACTTGGTGGCGGAAGAGGGCGTCGCTGCGCACTGGAAGTATAAAGAGAGTAGCCTAGGTACCCATAAGGACGACGACACCCTTGACGAGCTCCGGAGGACGGTAGAAAAGCTCCTTCTGCCACTGGTTGAGACCAATGAGGAAAACGAAGACTCCGAAGACTTTATCGAATCATTAAAACTCGACCTATTTCCCAAGGATGTCTATGCCTTTACGCCGATGGGCAAGGTCATTCAACTGCCTCGGGGAGCGACGCCTCTGGACTTCGCGTATGCCATTCACTCGGGCGTGGGAGACAAATGCACCGGCGCGAAGATCAATGGGCGTATCGTTCCGCTGCGGACCGAACTCCAAAACGGCGACATGGTTGAGATCCTCACGACGCAGAACGCAAAGCCGACGCGGGATTGGCTTAATCACGTTGTCACGTCCAAGGCTCGCAGTCGTATTCGACATTGGATCACGCAACAGCAACGTGAGGAGTCCGTCGAGATCGGCCGAAAGCTACTGGAAAAAGAAGCAGATCGTTTTCGCCTGGCGCCAAAGAAGTTTCTAACCAACGATTCTGAGATGACCCGGATCGCGAACGAATACGGACTAAGTCGTCCGGAGGACCTTCTGGCCTCGGTGGGGTACGGCAAAGTGCTGCCGCGCAACATCATTGCAAAATTCCTTGGCGCCGAGAAATTTGATGAGCTCGACCCGGAAAAGAAAAAAGACACACGCATCTCAAACGGCGTAAAAGCGGTAAAGAAATTTATCGGACTCGGCGAAGACGCGATCGTCGTAAAGGGTGTCGATAATCTACTTACATCTCGTGCCAAATGCTGTAATCCGCTCCGCGGCGAAGACATCGTGGGCTACATATCGCTCGGAAAGGGCATCGTGGTCCATAACAAACGCTGTAAGAATATGGGTCACCTGATGGTCAATAAAGAGCGAATTGTCGAGGTCGAATGGGCACGCAGCGAGCAGAGCGAAAAACAGTCCGTGCAATTGCTGGTAACGACCGAAAACCGCACCGGAATGCTGGCCGGCATTACCAACGCGATCGCGGATATTAAGACGGGAATTCGCGATGCCCGGGCTAATGTTTCAAAGGACGACATTGGATTGGTCGAAGTGACGGTCGAGGTATTTGACAAAAAGCACCTCGACAAGGTCATTGGTGCGATCGGACACGTTCCGGGTGTGATCGCCGTCGAGCGGATAAACTCCTAAACCCATACCTTTTCACGCCATTCTACTTTCCTTTTTCTACATAATTTGCTAGAATTCGCCTTTTGCTTAAGGAAGATTTTTGCAGGGAATTGTGAACAAATGAAAGAAATTATCTCGACCGAAAATGCTCCGGGAGCCATCGGGCCTTATTCGCAGGCGATAAAGACGGGCAATATGGTATTTTGTTCGGGCCAGATACCGATCGACCCGGCAACGGGGAACTTCGTTTCCGAAAATATCATTGAGCAGACGGAACAGGTCTTGAAAAATCTTTCGGCAGTCCTCGAGGCAGCCGGATCGAGCCTCGACGGCGTTGTTAAAACTACGGTGTTTTTAGCGGATATGAATGATTTCGCCGCGATGAACGAAGTTTACGGCAAATATTTTGACGCGAACAAACCGGCCCGAGCCACAGTTCAAGCGGCACGTTTGCCGAGGGATGCCCGGGTCGAGATCGACTGTATAGCGTTAGTTGGGTAATAGAAAAGCCAGACGCCGATTTTACATCGCCGTCTGGCAACCCAAAGAGTTAACACAAACTCAAATACTTACGCAGCCTTGATGATCTTTCCCGATTTAATGCATCGGGTACAAACCTTAGCCCGACCGTTGCCGCCAGCAGGGAGCTGGACACGGACAGATTGAAGATTCGGGTTAAATCGTCGTCGCGTCTTGTTATTAGCGTGTGATACGTTGTTTCCAAATTGCGGACCTTTTCCGCATACGTCGCAGCGTTTAGCCATAATATTATTGCCTCCGATAAATAGTACGAGGTACTAAGAAGAGTTTTTGTTAAAACTCAAAAATAGATTTTATATCAAATTGGACCAGGTATAGTCAAGTTATGCAACAGATCGATAAGTTGAAAGGAGTAAGAGCCACAGTGCAAAACAAATTTGTTAAGTATTCGACCGCAGCCGCAATCGGCGTTTTTGCTGCGTTTTTTGCCGCATGCGGCGGCCCGGCCGCCAATGTAGCGACCGGTGGGGTTGACCCAAATGAGACAGCCGCAACCGTAAATGGCAAGGTCATAAAAATGGAAGAGGTCGACCGTGCGGTGAAACAGCAGGCTCAGGGACAGGAAAGCAAATTGTCACCGCTTGAGCTCGCCGGTGCACGCCTTCAGGTTCTTCAGAACTTGGTGGAGCAGGAAGTAATGTTCCAAAAGGCCGAAAAAGAAGCCACCGTCCCAACGGACGAAGAAGTTTCGGCTGAGGTCAACAAACAAAAAGTCGAAAGCCGTCTCTCGGCCGAAGAGTTTGATAAACAGATGACCGCCGCGGGGCTCAACGAAGTAGCATTTCGCGAGTCGATCAAGAAAGGCCTCGCGATCAAGAAGCTCGTTGATAAGGTCACCGGCCGGATCGAAGTTCCGAAAGACAAGGAGATCACCGATTTCTTTGCCGGCAACTCCGATCTTTTTGTTAAAAAGCGAGGTGTAAGGCTTGCCGCTATCATTATCGATCCTTCAAACAGCGGGCAGGGCGACACGACGACAAACGACGCCGAAGCCAACGTCAAGATCAAAGAGATCCTGACCAAGCTTTCACAACCCGGCAGCGATTTTGCCTCACTCGCTCGCGAATACAGCGAGGATCCGAGCAAATTGCAGGGCGGAGACCTTGGGTATATCAGCGAAGAGGACCTCAAGACCAACTTCGGTGCTCAGAATGCGGCAGGATTTATGAGCCCGCAGTTCAACGTCGGCGGCGTTACGAATGTTATTCCGCTCAACGGTAAAGGGTATATCTTCAAGCTCCAGGAGCGCATTGAGAAGGAAGAGACCCAGACGATCGAAAGTCCGGGTGTTCGTCAACAGATCAATGACCTTCTGGTAAACAACCGCAAGCAGTTGCTTGCAGCCTCGTATCAGGCAATTGCGATGAACGAAGCGAAGATCGACAACCTGCTGGCTAAGAAAGTGGTGAACAATCCGAACGAGCTCAGCGGAGCACGTCCGGCAGGTTCGTCCACACCGGCGGCAAATGCCAACACCGCGGCAGCGAACGCTAACACGCCGCCAGCCGCAAATATGAATACTGCGGCAAACACGAATGCGAATGCCAAACCTGCGGCCAACGCTCCGGCAAAACCCGAAGCAAAGCCCTCGGCAAACGCCCCGGCGAACAAGTAGTTCTACGTGTGTTCGATCGATCAAGGTAAAAGGCAAAGTACTTTTTTGCCTTTTGCCTTTTTCAATTTGAAACGGATCACTGACAGATGTTATTTAGAATCAACAACGCGTGGAAATCGTACGGCGGAAACGAGATACTCAAGGGTGTCTCGTTTCAGGTGAATCCGTCTGAAAAGGTCGGGTTGGTCGGTCGTAACGGAGCCGGTAAGACCACCGTGTTTCGGCTCATCACCGGTCAGGAAGCACCCGACGAGGGCGAAGTCATAAAGATGAACGGCCTGACCCTCGGACTCCTCGATCAGCACGTCGATTTTGGAAACGCCGAGACCGTGCATACGGCTGCCCTATCGGCATTTAAGGAAATTCACGACATCGAGGCCGAAATGCGGCAACTCGAGAAGCAGATGGAAACGGACCATTCCGACGCGGTTCTCGAACGGTACGCCGACCTTCAGACGGCATTCGAGCACGCGGATGGATTTTCATACGCTGCCAGGGCTGAGGCCGTTCTGCTTGGGATGGGCTTTCCGTCCGAAAAGTGGGCTGATGATGTACGCACATTGTCCGGCGGCCAAAAGAACCGTCTGGGGATGGTTCGGCTTCTGCTATCGAATTCGGATGTGTTGCTGTTGGACGAACCGACCAATCATCTCGACACGGACGCAGTCGAATGGCTCGAGGAGTTTCTGAAGTCATACGACAAAACCTATGTGGTCGTAAGCCACGATCGCTACTTTCTCGACCGAACCACCAATCGAGTGATCGAGATCGATCGGGGCGTCGCTGTCACTTATAAGGGCAATTACTCGAAGTATCTCGAAGAACGTGAGCTTAGACGTGAACAGCAACTGCGCGAATACGAGAATCAACAAGCGCTTATCAACAAAACTCAGGAATTTATTCGCCGCAATCTTGAGGGGCAAAAGACCAAGCAGGCCAAATCCCGCCGTACGCTGCTCGCAAGGATGGATCGTATCGAGGCCGTCACGAGTGAGAAATCCGGCGGCAATTTCGGTCTAAGACAGGTCGAGCGAACCGGCAACAATGTGCTGACGGCCGAGGACCTGACCATTGGTTACGAAAATAAAGTTTTGGCGACAAAGCTAAATTTCTCGTTACATCGCGGAGACGCTCTCGGCATTATCGGCGGCAACGGGACGGGAAAGACTACTCTGATCAAGACGATCCTGGGAAATATTCGCGAATTGGACGGAAAGATCCATTGGGGCACCAAGACCAACATTGGTTATTACTCGCAAAATCTCGAGGGCCTCGAACCGCGAAATGAAGTCGTACAGGAACTAAGACGGGTCGCCCCGATGGCTGATAACAACACACTTCGTGGTTTTCTGGCTAAGTTTTTGTTTTTGGGCGAAGACGTCTTCAAGCCTGTTTCGGCCTTGTCGGGCGGTGAGAAGGGAAGGCTCGCTCTCGCAAAACTCATATACTCTCAAAAAAATGTCTTGATACTCGATGAGCCGACTAACCACCTCGATATCCCGTCTCGCGAATCGCTCGAAAACGCACTTGAGGAGTACGACGGTACGATCATCGTCGTGAGCCACGACCGCTTCTTTTTAGATAAGATCGCCAGTCAAATGTTGAGTTTTGAGCCGGACGGCCGCGTGCTCGATTTTGCCGGAAACTATACTGAGTTTCACGATTGGAAACTAAATAGTACACCGGCCATATCTGCCGCGGTTTCCAAGAACGGCAATGCGGGACGCTCGCAATCATCTGAATCCTCGACGACATCGACCCTCTCAAAGAATCAGCGTAACGAACTCGAAAAGCGGATTCGGGTGATCGAAACTGAGATCCCGGCACTTGAACTCGAGGCATCCAAGCTTACTTCGACGATCGCCTTGCCAAAGGTTGCCGCGGATTACGGCAAATTGGCCGAGGCCACAGAAAAACTGACCACTATCGAAGCCCGTATTCAGGCTCTATATGATGAATGGTCAGTGGCGGCCGATCAATTAAGGTGATCACGATTCGACGCGATAATTTGGGGCTTCCTTGGTAATAATAACGTCGTGAACGTGTGATTCGCGTAATCCGGCGGAAGTGATGCGGACAAATTTCGCATCGTTTTGAAGTTCTGCGATAGATCGGCACCCGGTATATCCCATACCTGACCTGAGCCCGCCGACGAGTTGGGTCACCATATCGGCAACCGACCCCTTATAAGCCACGCGGCCCTCAATACCCTCAGGCACATATTTGGCGTCCGAGACGGTACCCTCTTGGGAATATCGATCACTCGAACCTTTTTTCATCGCTCCGATCGAGCCCATTCCACGATATGACTTAAAGTTGCGCCCCTGGAAGAGGATGACCTCACCCGGAGACTCTTCCGTGCCGGCAAATAGTGAACCGATCATCACACAGTCTGCTCCCGCAGCAATCGCTTTTGCGACGTCGCCGGAGAATTTAACGCCACCGTCCGCAATGATCGGTGCTCCGGTGCCCTTGGCTGCGGCGACACATTCGGTGATCGCCGAGATCTGCGGCACACCGGCACCTGTGACCACACGGGTCGTACAGATCGAACCCGGGCCAATACCGACCTTAACTGCATCTACACCCGCTGCGATCAGCATTTTTGTCGCTTCCGCAGTTGCGACATTACCCGCAATTATTTCGATCTCGGGGAACTTTGCACGAACGCTCTTGACCGCTTCCATTACCCTCGAACTATGACCGTGCGCGGTGTCAATGACGATCGCATCGACCCTCGAATTTACAAGCTCGGTCGCTCGTTCCAAAAAATCTCCGGTTGCACCGATCGCACCGGCACACATTAGCCGGCCAAACCCATCCTTGGCGGCAAGCGGGAAGTTGATTGCCTTCTGAATATCTTTGACCGTAATAAGACCTTTTAAGTGACCATTTTCGTCAACGACAAGCAGTTTTTCGATGCGGTGCTTTTGGAGCTTAACCTTTGCCTCGTCAAGCGTGGTGCCGACGGGCACAGTGACCAAGGGTTGCGGCGTCATTATCTCTGAAACGGGAATGTCAAAGCGAGTCTCGAAACGCAGATCACGATTGGTTATGATCCCGACCAGTCGTCCGGCTTCGTCCGTTACGGGTACACCGCTGATCTTGTAGCGTTCCATTATCGCGAGGGCGTCAGAAACGAGTTGGTTGTGTCCGATAGTCACAGGGTCCACGATCATACCGGATTCGCTTCGTTTTACCTTATCCACTTCTTCGGCCTGCTGTCCGATCGAAAAGTTCTTGTGGATCACGCCGATACCGCCCTGTTGAGCAAGGGCGATCGCAAGGCTGGCCTCAGTAACGGTATCCATCGCGGATGAGCAGAGCGGGATATTCAATTCGATGTTTCGAGAAAATCGTGTCCGTGTATCGACCTCATTCGGCAGGATCTCAGAGTATGCCGGGACGAGCAATACGTCGTCAAAAGTTAGGCCTTCGTTAATTTCTTTGATATTCATTTTAATAGCAGTTAAACAAAAATGTCCGCAATTACCTTGCGGACACCGTATGATCAATTTTCAATAACCGTGCACACTTCATCTACTGGGGCCGATTAGCCGGAGCCGTTGTGACCGGTTTGGCCGTTGCCGCCGGTTTGGCCGTCGGGGCCGGTTTAGGTGTTGCCGCCGGTTTGTTCGCCGGTGTCGCGGTGGTGTCGACGTTAGCCGTCGGCTTAACCACTGGCGTTGGCCGTGAAACCTGTGCCGGAGTTGATACCGCATTCGCTAACGCAGTGTTCGTGTTGCCGTTTGCTGCAGGTTCGGGAATTTCGCCATTGATCGAACCGGCTTCCCAAATTTTCGCAAAATTATCTTTCGAGATCGTAAATTGGATACGTCCACCATCCGCGGGTGATAACGGCGTAGCGGGCAAGGCGATCGCTTTCCCGTTGATGGTCAATTTTACCGACTGGGCATTCCATCGGTTGTAGTTGAAATTAATGCTCTCCTTCGGTTCAAAGGTCAATGGTGCGTCCGAGGCGACTGATTTGTCAGTTTTAACGTCGTCACTCGTTACCAGAACACGAACGGGTTGGTTTACAGCGGCAAATTCAAATTTCGACGCCGAGAACTCAGGAGACTTAGGCTTTTCGGGTACCGTTCCGTCCGCAGTGTTTGCCGGCGCATTTGAATTTGTATTGACAGCAACTGACGGCGGGCGATCGGGCTGATTCCGTAAATAGTCTACGAGATAAAGTACGCCCACAGTCATCAGACCCAAGATCACTACCGCAACTATTATAGTTGGGATCATCGAACCGTTGCGGTCGTCGGTCAGAACCTCAGGTCTATAGTGTTTGATTTCGTCCGTTGCTTCATTGTCATTTGCCGCGATCAGGCGAGCGTAGTCCTGAAGGACTTCCTGTTCGTCGATATCAATAAATTTCGCATAGGATTTAACAAAACCCTTATTGAAAATACCGCCCGGTAGAGGGCGATAGTCATCATTCTCGATCGACTCCAGGTAATGGGCGGAGATGCGGGTCTGCTCCGCGACTTCGCTTATAGATATACCTCTTTCCTCGCGAGCCTGTCGCAATTTTTCACCGAGAGTTAATGACATTTCTTTTATGAATGGACGGTCGAGCTTAATCGAGCCAAATCGTGAACTTACACTGAAATATATCGCTCTTGGGCTTATGATGTCAATCGTTTCGGTCAGGTTTGTCTCGTAAATACTAGTTATAGAAAGAGTTTCAGACGGTTAGCTTTTGGCAATCGTTAGGTGGTATATTAGAATCCAAATTGCAGTCAGAATAGCGAGGAATAATCAATGAGTTTAGAAGCTCTCGGAATGGTCGAAACCAAAGGTTTTATCGGTGCCGTTGAAGCGGCAGATGCGATGGTCAAGGCCGCAAATGTGCAACTGGTCGGAAAGGAATACATCGGTGCCGGTTTTGTGACGATATTCGTCAGAGGCGATGTCGGAGCTGTTAAGGCGGCAACGGATGCCGGTGCAGCAGCGGCACGTCGGGTCGGCGAATTGATCAGCGTGCACGTGATCCCACGTCCGCATCAGGAAGTCGAACGCGTTCTGCCTAAGGGCGGCCAGGTCGGCGTCAGCCCTGACGAGAAAGCCCTTCAAGGTGGCGGACGTCAACTCGGTTCAGGCGGGGCCGGAACGGGTTCAGCAGCCGAAGGCACTAAAACTAAGACAAAATAGTATTGCCAAGATCGCGCCGGTGAAACCGTCCTATATAAGAACGGTGAGCCGGAGCGTTCGTTTTGGCCGGACGCTCAATGGGTGACAAGGACCTAATTGCACAACAAGAGGCCCGCGACGCGGTGGACGCCGCTCGTATGGCTTTTGAGATCGTGTCAGAGTTTGACCAGCATAAGATAGATTCTATCTGTGATGCGATGTCACGCGTGGCTCTGATAAATGCCGCACGCCTCGGGCAAATGGCTCACGAAGAGACAGGTTTTGGAAACGCCGAGGATAAACGGGAAAAGAACCGATTTGCGGCCGAAGATGTTTGGAATCACTTCCGTAACCTAAAGACGGTCGGCGTTGTATCGGATACAAAGAATATCGTCGAGATCGTTAGTCCTCGCGGAGTCGTAGCCGCCATCATTCCGTCGACGAACCCAACCTCGACCGCAATATTTAAGATCATCATCGCGATCAAATCCAGAAATACCGTAGTGCTTTCCCCACATCCGTCGGCCGCGAAGTGTATTGCTGAAACGGCCAGATTGATGCGTGACGAAGGGATCAGACTCGGTCTTCCGGCGGATGCGATCAAGTGTCTGACCGTCTCCTCGCTTGAGGGGACTGAGGCTTTGATGAGGCATAAGAATACCGCGGTCATACTTGCTACGGGCGGCACGGGCCTCGTCCGTGCCGCGTATTCCTCCGGTAAACCGGCTTTTGGTGTCGGGCCGGGAAACGTCCCTTCATTTATTGAACGCTCTGCGAATATTGAAAAGGCGGTAGCAGATATTCTGACCGGCACTTGCTTCGATAATGGGACGATCTGTGCTTCTGAGCAGTCGGTCGTGGTCGATGCCCCGGTTGAGGCGGCGGTTCGAGAGCAGTTTAAGGCTCAAGGCGGTCACTTCCTGAATCCGGGCGATGCCGATGCTGTCGCAAAAGTACTCTTAACACCCCAGAGAACGCTCAATCCATTAATCGTTGGTCGATCTGCCGTTCATATTGCAGAACTTGCAGGGATCAATGTGCCGGACGGAACTCGCTGCTTGATCGCTGATTGCGCAGGTGTCGGACGAGAGTTTCCTTGGTCGGTCGAAAAGCTTTCGCCAATGCTCGCGTTCTTTGTGGTTGACGGTATAGAGCAAGGGGCAAATCGCTGTCGTGAAATTCTACAATTCGGCGGAATGGGCCATACAGCGGGAATGCATACCCAGGATCGGTCGGCGGCCGTACGGTATGGCGATCAGATGCCTGCGTCACGAATCATTATTAATTCGCCGACGACGCACGGAGCGATAGGATTTTCGACCGATCTATCGCCATCGATGACACTTGGTTGCGGGTCTTGGGGCGGAAACGTGACATCTGACAATGTGTCGCCGATCCATTTAATGGATATAAAACGCGTGGCATTTGAATCTAAGCCAATAAATATGCCGCGGCCCAAGTCAGTGCAGACCGCATCACCGGTCGCATCAACGTCGAAACGATCGGTTAGCCGCCAAGATATAGCGGCTCTGGTTGATGGCTTTCTAAAAGGCCGTCCGACGGCATTGGTGAACAAGCCGGAAATCGACTCCAAACCGCAAAGTGAGTCGCCGGTCAAAACGATTCTGCATCACCTTATACCTGAACCGCCGCCTGTCGCAGAGCGGCCGCCGGTGGCCGTAGATTTTGTTTGTGAGGACGATGTACGACGTGCGGATTCAAACAACGCCAAGATATTTATTAGCAAAAAGACGATCCTGACGCCATCGGCACGCGATCTGGGTAATGAAAGAGAGATATTTGTCTTAATGTAGTCTCCGGCATATTAGAATAGCGATGGCGAATTCTTCGAACAAGGGGCCCGTTTGTCACAAATGTGGTGCGGGAATAAGACCCGAAACACAGTTTTGTTACGGGTGTGGATCGTCACTGGTGAGTGACTTGAACGACGTCGATGCGACGTCTGCTACAACCTCGGTCGAGGCCGAATCGGAAAAGCAGCCGTCCGCGTCTGACAATAGTCTCGCCGAACTTGAGGCCAAGCTTTCGTCAGACTTTCCGCCGGCGGATCAGGCAAAGGCCAAATTAGAAACGGCTGCACGAGACAGAAAGCGGGCGAGGCGGACGACGAAAAAGCAGTTTGAGGTGGTATGGGAACCGGCGGACGCGGCATCATATCGGCACTATGGTCTAGTGGTCTTGCTGATATTCGTTGTCGCGGTCGCGATCGTGATCTTTACGGTTTTTTTGAAGTAGGCGGTGATGTGATGCTTACATCGGGAGCGTTATTCTTTATTGTTATATTCGGCGGAATGACTATGCTTTCGGCGGTGATATTGGTGTTTCGATATTTCATCAAACGTAGCCGTCAATAGTATCATCAGGGTGGATAGGAATTATTATGCAAGCACTAGGTATGGTGGAATGCTTTGGCTTGGTGGCGATGATCGAGGCGGCGGACGCTATGGTCAAATCTGCCAATGTGAAGCTGGTTGGGTATGAAAAGATCGATGCAGGCCTTGTAACGGCGATCGTTCGCGGCGAGGTCGGTGCCGTCAAAGCGGCGGTCGACGCAGGTGCGGCGGCGGCGCGTCGGATAGGAACGGTGACGGCGGTTCACGTCATTCCGCGTCCCCACGACGAAGTCGATGACGGTATCCCGGTACTATATACCGGTGAGACAAACCGTAAGAAAATATCTGGTTCGGTACCCGAAGCCTAATAGTCAGCACTTTATACAAAAAGGGCGAGTTGCCGATGAGCAACTCGCCCTTTTAATGTTTGGCGACGTCTTATCGTGGTTTTGGTGCCTGAACCGGTTTTTGCAGAGTGGGCGTCGAGCCCTCGGCAACTCGCCCGGTACGCGACACTGCAATGCGTTTTTGTTTGTTCGGGCCATCCTCGACAACGACCTTGATATTTCTAAAAGTTCCGTCGCGTGTGTCATTTGACGGGATATAGCCGATCGAATACTGCGTCCGTAATTCGTTTGAGATCTCTTTTGCAAGTGTCGGCAATTCGCCGACCGTACCCGGAAAGTACGCCTTTCCACCGGTCTCAGCAGCCATTCTTTCCAAAAAGGCTTTCGCCTTGCCTTGCGGGCTCTTGCCTATAAAACCACCCTCAGAACTCAGATCACCGACGAACCCTATCACGTAGATCTGTACCTCTGATTCACGCAGGAGCTCGAACAACTGCTTTTCGTTATAATAACTGTCGCGGTCTTCGCCATCGGAAACCAAAATGAGAGCACGGCGTTTACGGTCATTTTGCGCTTTTGATTTCTCATAATCGTCAACGTTTTCGACGGCGAGATAAACGGCGTCGATAATGGCAGTCTGTCCGCCCTCGATGTAAAGATTGTCGAGAGCATCGACCAGATCCGCCTTATTTGATGTGAAAGGTTGTTCGATACTTATCTTGTCGCGGCCGACAAATCGGACGATCGTAGTTTCATCTTCAGGCTTGTTTGTATCGATGAGGATCTTTCCGGCCTCTATCACCTTTTCAAGTTGCGGCCGTAAGCTGCCGGAATTATCGATCACAAGAGCGTAGTTGGTCGGTACATCTGCACGCGAAAAGAAATCGACTTCCTGAAGCTTATTATCTTCGAAGATCTTGAAATCCTTTTGTTGGAGATCATTGATGGGACGATTGTTGCGATCAACCACGCGAACGTTTAAGTTTACGAGTTCGGTGTCGACCTTGATGATCTCGTTCGGATCGTCGAATGGTGTCGGGGTCGGGGTCGGTTTTACGGCAACGGGGGACGGCGTCGGCGTGGCGGTCGACATCTTTTGGGCGGACGCCGTTTCGGTTAAGGCGTTTGCGCAAAAGACGCCGGCGGCGGCAAAGATAAGGCCAATCAGGGCAAGTTTATTTTTCATCGTGACAAATAGCGTACCGGATTCTCTAATTTGTGTTCGGCGTCGCGAAATAGCCTTCGCGTGCCCGGACGGTTAGACGCGGCAATCCTCTTGGGGGTTTGACCTTAACTTTCACTTTACGCCATTTTCCATTTGGTTCGAAATCCTTAGGAGTGTAACCGATCGAATATTGATGGCGCAGCTCCAGGGCGATCCTTTCAAATATCTCGTCCATTTCCACATCCGACTGCGGGTAGAAGGATTTTCCGCCCGTAACGGAACTAAGCTCATCCAGGAAGGACTGCCCCTGCATCCCGATCATACTCGTAGAGTCGCGCCCATCCATAATTCCGACCGAATACGTAACAACGTCGGACTCCTTCATCAGCCGTCGGACTTCGCCAAAATTATATCGTGAAGCATTGTCCTGGCCGTCACTGATTATGAGCATCGCTCTTTTTTGATGGGTGCCGCGTGTTACTCGTTCTGTGCCGAGATAGACCGCATCGTAGAGTGCCGTGTTCTGACGCGGTTCGACGAGTGTGAGCTTTTTTAAGACCGCATCACCGTCACGCGAACGATCAAGCAACAACTGAGCACGATTGTTAAAAGCGATCAGAAAATACTCGTCGTTCGGATGGCTGGTGCTGATAAAGCGGGATAGTGCATTTCGGGCTTTGGCGATCTTTTGCCCGCTCATCGAACCGGAAACGTCAAAAAGGATTCCGATCGAGACCGGAGCGTCACTGTCGCTAAAAAACGTGATCTCCTGATCCTGATTATTGTCGTTGATAGTAAACGCTTTCTTATTGAGCCCGGAAACATAACGCCCGTAAAGATCAGTGACTGTCAAAGTGAGCGTAACGAGATCGGTCTTGACGCGGACTGGTGCGTCATTGCGGTCGTCGACAAATTGCGGAGTCGGCGTTGGAGATGGCTGGACTTGGGCGTGTGTAACCGATGCCAACGATATTAAGGCAAACAGTAGGAATAATACATATAACTGCCGCGGGAATAACCTTGGCCGTGAGAACAGATTTGGGAACATATTTGACTCCGTTCGACTCTTATATCGTAAAAGAACGACGCACCTATCGCAAGATAGACTTATGATGATGGGGAAATTGGTTTGGTTGTTCCCGACAGTCCAAAAAAGCGATAAAAGCTGTTTCGACGCAACATTTGGCAAATTCCGGCGTGCTATAATTCTGAGACGTTGTAGCATCAGATATTTGGACTGGTTTGAACTGGGTGCTGCCCGCCGGGAGTTTGGAACTTGATAGGATTTTGTCACACGACCTATGGCTGAATTTGTTTGCAGACTGGGAACGCCATCCGGCGAGATCGTGACCCGCATCGTCGAGGCGAGTGCGGTCGATGAGGCACGCCGTCGACTCGAAGAAGAAGGCTTTAGAGTATTCAATATTGCGAGTTCCGAAAGCGGACTTTCGGCAATGCTATCGCTTGGCCGCGGGTCAAAAGGCAAAGTCAAACAGGCTGATTTCCTGCTTTTTAATCAACAGTTTTCGGCATTGTTGCGCGCGGGTATTCCGGTGCTGCAGTCGATCGGCCTACTCAAAACAAGAACGGCGTCTGAAAATCTCCGAATTGTGCTTGTCGACGTCGAGGAAAAGATCAAAAGTGGCGTTCCGCTCTCTGAGGCCTTCGAAGCACAGGGCCTTTTCCCGAAGATCTATACTGCATCTATTCTCGCAGGCGAAAAGAGCGGTGCTTTGGACGACGTTCTATCGCGTTTTGTCACCTACTTGAAGCGTAGCGTCGGGATCTCGCGCAAGCTCCGGGGAGCATTGGCATACCCCGCGTTTTTGCTCGTCGCTGCGACGATGATGGTGGCATTCTTGACGCTTTACATCGTTCCGCGAATGTCGGATCTGTTCAAAGGACTGAGTGCAAATCGCGGACTGCCGACGGTCACGGTGGTCGTGCTCGCGATCTCGACCGGCGTCGCAAATAATATTTGGTGGCTTGCACCACTTCTGCTTGTTGTCGGCCTCGGAATGTACATTTGGCTCCGGACCGCTAACGGCAGACTGATGCTGCACCGCTTTTTACTTAAATTGCCAGTCGCGGGCCAGTTGATCAGGAATATGGCGACGGCCCAACTCTCCCGCTCGCTGTCTACGCTACTCTCGGGCGGCATTACTGTGCCTGATTCGTGGGATATCGCATCTCAGGCCTTGAACAACCTCGAGCTTCGCCGCCGGAGTCAAGCTGTCTCGTCGATGATCCGTGAGGGCCGGGGGTTTACGGAGGCGCTGGAACAAGCGAACTGGATACCGGAACTTGGCCTGGATATGATCGGAATCGGAGAGAAATCCGGCAGCTTGAGAGAAATGCTTGACGAGGTCGCATTATTTTATGATGCAGAGGCCGAGGTCCGGCTCGAACAACTTACAACCTTGCTTGAGCCTGCGATACTTTTATTTATGGCGGGTATCGTTGTAGTCATACTGTTGGCGATCTATTTGCCGATCATACAGACGATCTCGTCGGGGCCGTTCGGCGGCAAGAAATAGAGGCAGGCCGCATTTACATATAAAGAAAATGAGCTCAGAAGTTTCAACCACAACATCATTACCTAAGATCGAGCTGACGGATTTTCTCGAAAACGAACCGCCTGAGGTGCTCGAGGCAAAGGAACTTGCCCGGCGTTACCGTATGCCGTATGTCGATCTGCTGCCGCCGGACAAATCGTCGCCGGTCGATCAGGTTGAGCTAAGCAAGATCCCGGTAGATCTGATGCTTAGAAATCAGATCGTCCCATTAAAGCGCGATGGCAATAATCTCTATGTCGCAATGGCCGACCCCACGAATCTGGAACGTCTCGACGAGCTTGAAAACGTCCTTAACGTCAGGATCGTCCCGCACGTTTCCACCGCCGGTGCGATAGATGTCGTGTTAAAGAAGGGTGACGCTACCCAGAGAGTGATGGCCGAGGCAGCCTCGTCCTTCAAGATATCTTTGGTCAAAGAGACCGATCAGGGCGACGAAGTACTTGATCTTGACCGTCTGGCAAATGACTCCGAGATGTCGCCGATCATCAAACTTGTGGACACGGTGCTCTACAACGCGATGGAATCGCGGGCATCGGACATCCATATCGAGACGCGCGAACGCGATGTGCAAGTCAAATTTCGCATCGACGGAGCTCTTTATGCCAAGGTCGATCCGATAGACATCGCCTACCACCAAACGCTAATTTCACGTATCAAGGTTATGTCAGAACTCGACATTGCCGAACGCCGGATCCCGCAGGACGGCCGATTCCGAGTAAGGTATAAAGGCCGCACGGTCGATTTTCGTGTCTCGATCATGCCGACTGTTTTTGGTGAAGATGCGGTGATCCGTATCCTCGATAAGGAGCAGATCAACGAGAGTTTCAAGAATCTGGATCTGGATGTGGTCGGATTTGACGACGAGGACGTTCGTCGATTTCGCCTATACATAAAAGAACCGTACGGAATGGTACTCGTTACAGGCCCGACCGGTTCGGGTAAGACCACCACGCTCTACGCTGCCCTTAACGAGATCCGTAACGATGAGGACAAGATCATCACGATCGAGGATCCGGTCGAGTATCAACTTCACGGTATCGTCCAGATCCCCGTAAACGAAAAGAAGGGTCTGACATTTGCTCGCGGGCTGAGGTCTATACTGCGTCACGATCCTGACAAGATAATGGTCGGTGAGATCCGCGACGAAGAGACGGCTCAGATCGCGATCCAATCGGCTTTAACCGGCCACCTCGTGTTTACGACCGTTCACGCCAACAATGTTATCGACGTGATCGGCCGATTTCTGAATATGGGTGTCGAGCCTTACAACTTTGTTTCATCGCTCAACTGTGTGCTTGCCCAACGGCTTGTCAGATTGCTTTGCCCGATCTGCAAAAGGCCGTATCAGCCGACCGAAGATGAGTTGATCGAATCCGGTATGCGGCCCGAGGACGTTGGCGATCGGTCATTTTATCGAAATGTCGGTTGTGATGCGTGTAATCATACGGGGTATCGAGGTCGTTCGGCCATACACGAATTGCTTGATATGTCAGATAATATTCGCGAGATGATCATTGAGCGGCGTCCGGGCTCCGAGATTCGTCGGCAGGCTGAGAAAGAGGGGCTCTCCAGTCTCAGAGAATCAGCCGTCAAAAAGGTTTTTGCCGGGCAAACGACGCTCTACGAGATCAATCGGGTCACATTTGTCGAGGAAATAAAGGGATGATCAAACGATCTATCGCACTTATTGCTGTAATCATAGGCTCGCTTTATGCCGTCCACGCGCAAACGCCCGGTAACCCGGAAAACTGGTGTCGAAACGGCCTTTTTCCTGAAGATTCAAAAGAGTTTAAGATCGGGACCGTAAAAGCGATCGCTTCGAAGTCAAAGCGGACATACTTTTTCAATGACTATGAAACTGCGTGTCCAACGAGTGAGGCGTGCCGTACAAAGTCATATATCATACCCGGCGATCGGGTCATAGTTTCGAGAGTTTATAAGGGGTTCGCGTGCTCTTGGTATTTCGGCAAAACGGGGAGCGAAACCACTGGATGGATCAAGGCCTCTGACCTCGATATCGCGACGCCCATTGCGAAAACGCCGATCCGAGCGTGGCTCGGAAACTGGGGATACGGCGAGAACAGCATCACTCTTACTGAGAATAAATTACCACAAACACTAAATGTTTCCGGCGAGGCATTCTGGAAAGGCTTAGGTGACAATATTCACTTTGGCGAACTGGACGGTCTGGCCGCCCCGAAAGGGAACGTCCTCAAGTTTGGCGAGGCCGACACGGATGAGTATGCGTGCAAAGCAACTATGCATCTCGTCGGCGGGTACTTGATCGTCGCCGACAATCGTTATTGCGGCGGAGCGAACGTCACGTTTACAGGTGTGTACCGCAAGACGATAAAGTAGGTTGTGGAATGCTCTATCTGATCAGGTCACTGTAGACGGCGGGATCGACGTTGCCGCCGCTCACGATCAGACATATCTTTTGCCCACGAAATCTTTCGGCGTCCGCGAGGACCGCACCAAGTGATAGGGCGCCTGTTGGCTCCGATTTAAGATTGGCGAGATCGAAATACATTTTCACGGCCTCCGATAGTTTTTCGTCAGAAACCTCCATAATATCGACCACGCCATCCTTAATGATCTCCCAATTCAGTTTGCCTAGCGAGATGGTCCGAGCACCGTCGGCAATGGTCGATGGTTCAGTTTCATTTGCGATCAATGTTACGGCTTTCAGTGATCGTGAGGCATCGTTTCCGAGTAGTGGCTCAGCCCCATATACTTTTGTATTTTTTCCACTGCGGCATAATCCCGTGACAATGCCTGAGATGAGTCCACCGCCGCCGACAGGCGTAATGACGGCATCAAAATCACGTCCGGCAATTTCGTCCCCGATCGATGCGTTGCCCTCGATCACGTATTTGTCATCGTAGGCGCTGGCAAAATACGCATCAGGCATTAAAGCGGCTAATTGGGCGACGCGCTCATTGCGGCCGATTTTGGTCGTGTCGACCAGATCGACCGTTGCACCAAAACTGCGAACGGCGTCGATCTTTACCGTTGCCGAAGTGGACGGCATTACCACGGTGCATTTTTTTCCGACGAGTTTGCAGGCATATGCGAGTGCTTGACCGAAATTGCCTGATGACGCCGTCAAAATCTCATTTTGTTCGACATTCGACGCCAAATTATACGCCGCCCGAAACTTAAAGCTGCCGGTATGCTGAAAGGTCTCGCTCGCGAGTGTGACGTCGAGCCCCAGGTGATCTCGTAATTTTGACGATTCGATGAAAGTCGTCGGCCGGATCGCTTCGATCAATGATCTCATTTGTTTAGAATCTACCAGACAGGCTAAAATCGTCAAGAACAATGAATAAAGAATTTGTCGCCGCCCTGCCAAATAAATTTGTCGAAAATACCCGTACACTTTGTGGAGAAAGGGGCGAAAAGTGGCTTAATGACCTGCCGGATACCATCGCGGCACTTGAAAAAGAGTGGAACATCACCGCTGCCGGTCATTTCCGTAACCTTTCGTACAACTATGTTGCGAATGCATCATTGTCGGACGGTACGCCTGCCGTAATAAAAGTCGCCCTACCGCTCAACGACGTTGAGATCTATGGCGAGGCGGCGTATTTGCAGGCGATCGACGGACATGGAGCAGTTGAGTGCCTCAGATTCGACCGTGAACGTCAAGCCGTTTTGCTCGAGCGGATAACTCCCGGAGTCAATCTCAGATCGGAGTGCAGGAAAGATCGTGAGCGGGCAGTCGGTGTCGGCATTGACCTGTTAAAGCGTCTTTTGCGTCCTGTGCCAACTGAGGTCGATGACTATATAAATTTGGACGATTGGTTTGACGGGCTGCGAAACTCCGAGGGTACGGCCTTTCCGCAGGACCTCGCTGAAAGGGCTCTTGCCTTTTACGCTGAACTCTCGACTGACACTGGTAATACGTTCTTGATCCACGGTGATCTGCATCACGATAATATTCTGACGGCGAAACGTGAGAAGTTTCTTGCCATTGACCCGAAAGGGATGGTCGGCCACGTTGGTTACGATATTGGCGTATTTCTGAATCACCATCGTGATTGGCTTGACTGGGATACGAGGCTTGACGGCAAGATGGACCGGGCTGTCACTCATTTTGCTACTGCATTCGACCTCGAAGAGGTCGTCGTTCGAAAATGGGCGTTCTGCAAGATGGTTTTGACCTGGTGGTGGTTATTCGACGAGATGCCCGAGATGTTCTCCGACGAACTCGGCTTCTCGGACGTCTGGAAAGTTTGAATTAGCGACTGAAAATTCTAGAATACTAAAGGCGTACTTACCACAGAGGGCACACAGGACTCAGAGATTGTGTGAGCGTGTTTTTCGATATCAAGTCTTCTTTCTAAGTGATCTCTGTGGTGGGACCAACATTATGACCAAAGCACATTTCGGAATGATCGGGCTCGGGACAATGGGCCGCAATTTTCTACTAAATATCGCCGAACACGGCATTAGCGGTGTCGGATATGACCTCGACGCTGACAAACGAGCTCTGTTGCTGCAAGAGGGAGCCGGAATGCCGGTAGCTGTCGGTGTCGACCTGCCTGATTTTCTAGCGAAACTCGAATCTCCCAGGAATATTATGCTACTTGTGCCGGCCGGGCCGATAGTAGATAAAGTGATCGCCGACCTCGTCCCGCACCTTGATCCGGACGATCTGATCATTGACGGTGGCAACTCACATTTTACCGACACCGATTGTCGAATCGCCGAACTTGACGCGAAAAATATTGGCTTTATGGGTATCGGTGTCAGCGGCGGCGAGGAAGGTGCGCGTCACGGTGCGAGTATTATGCCGGGCGGCAAGATCGAATATTACAAACGCATCGAAACAACGCTGCAAGCCGTGTCAGCAAAAGTCGGCAGCGAACCGTGCGTTGCGTATATGGGCAGCGGATCGGCGGGCCATTTTGTCAAAATGGTCCATAACGGTATCGAATACGGCCTGATGCAGCTTATCGCTGAGACTTACGACCATCTAAAGACCGTCGCAGGGATGCAGTCGGACGAGATCGCACGCGTTTTTTCTAAGTGGAACGCGGGCCATTTGAATTCATTTCTAATAGAGATCACCTCTACCGTGCTTCAAAAACGGGATCCTGAAAGCGGCCAGTTTCTGGTGGATGAGATACTCGATACTGCGGGACAAAAGGGCACCGGCAAATGGACGTCCCAGGCGGCGATGGACCTCGGCGTACCGGTTCCGACAATAGACAGTGCGGTTACGATGCGGCAGATCTCTTCGCAAAAGAAGTTGCGCGGAGAACTCTCGAAATGTTACGACTTCGCAATTCCACAGGGTCATTCGCCGCTTTCCGTCGAAGAACTTGAACGTGCGCTGAAGGCCGCGTTTGTCGTCACTTATGCCCAAGGGCTCTCGATGCTCGCTGCCGCATCCAAGGAACACGGCTATGGCCTCGACATTGCTGAGATCGCCCGCATCTGGCGTGGTGGGTGCATTATCCGCTCGGCATTACTCGAGGATATAATGCGCGTGTATTCGGCAACTCCGGAGCTTGAAACAATTTTGATGGACAGCGATATTGCTAAAACTGTGGGAAGCAACGCTTTGGCAATACGCAAAATGGTGTCGTCCGCGGTCGGTCAGGGAATTCCGGCGATGTGCTTTGCGGCAACACTCGCTTATTTCGACGCCTTCCGAAGCGAGCGGCTTCCGGCGAACCTGATCCAGGCTCAGCGGGATTATTTCGGAGCTCACACTTACCAGCGAACCGATAAAGAAGGAACGTTTCACACCCCTGATTGGGATCAATAGCAAGCTTCTGCGAAATCCAATATGGCCGAGACGTCTGCCGAAGGGCACCTGTCTGATTGCTTCCCCGCGCCCACAGATCGAACGGATCACGGCAACTAACCGGACTCAATGCATAATCGTTTTGCTCTATCCGCTTGCAGCAATCGCAAAAGACCCAAGAAAAAGGCGGTCACACTGTGCTCAATTCGTCTTTTTTGCATCGGTTGCTATGTTACAAAAATCATAATTAGTGTAGTATCGTCCTAAATTTCCAACATTCCGGGAGCACAAAATATGCTGATGCGTTTGCTGAGTCTTTTCGCGATTTGCTTGTTTTCGGGTCATTTGTTCGCTCAAATGCCCGTCTCGTCTAATACTGACGATCTAAATAAGCAGTTAAAGCCGGTAAAGTGGCGTTCGATCGGACCGTTTCGCGGCGGGCGTTCAAATGCCGGAACCGGTGTGGTCGGAGACCCCAAAACCTATTATATGGGTACGACCGGCGGTGGTCTGTGGAAGACCGACGATATGGGCATTACGTGGCGAAACATATCTGACGGGTACTTTAAGACCGGCTCCATCGGCGCTATCGCCGTTGCCGAAAGCGACCCGAACGTTGTCTATGTCGGGATGGGCGAACACGCCGTTCGCGGAGTGATGACCCATCACGGCGACGGTGTATATCGTTCGACTGACGCCGGCAAGACTTGGAAAAAGATGGGGCTCGACGAAACTCAGCACATTTCGCGGATAATCGTTGACCCAAAGGATCCGAACGTACTTTTCGTAGCTGCCCAGGGAGCTCTGTATAGCCGTTCGTCGCAACGCGGTGTATATCGATCGTCCGATGGCGGTTCGACGTGGAAAAATATTCTTTTCGTCGATGACAAGACTGGCGCGTCTGAGTTGTCGATGGATATGACCAACACCCGCGTCCTATACGCCGCAATGTGGGAACACGGCAGATTGCCTTGGAAAGTGATAAGTGGCGGACCGGGAAGCGGACTTTATAAATCCGTTGATCGCGGCGAAACCTGGGAAAAGCTTAAGGACGGGCTACCGAACGAGATGGGAAAAATGTCCATCGCAGTCAGCCGTTCGAACCCTGAAAAAGTTTGGGCGTTGATCGAAAGCGATACGGAAAAGGATCAAGGTGGACTCTTTGTATCCAATAATGGCGGTAAAAATTGGAAACAGGTTTCCGACGACAATCGCTTGACGCAGAGGGCTTGGTATTACATCGAACTGTTCGTCGATCCAAAGAGTGAAAATACGCTCTACGTACTGAGTGCACCGGCTTTACGTTCAAACGATGGTGGACGGACCTGGGAGACGCTGTCGGGAACACACGGTGACTTTCACGATCTGTGGATCAATCCCGACAACCCGAATAATTTCATAATTTCCAATGACGGTGGTTCCGCCGTCACCTTTAATAAGGGGAAGAGCTGGAGTACGCAGAGCAATATGCCGACGGCACAGTTCTACCGTATAAACGTCGATAATCAGTTTCCGTATCGTATTTACGGCGGACAGCAGGATAGTACGTCGGTGTCGATCGCCAGCCGCGAATTTGGCGGCGGAGGCATTACGGCTTCAAGTTGGACGTCGTCGGCCGGAGGTGAAAGTGCATTTCTGGCATTCGATCCGAATGATCCCAAATTCGTGCTTGGCGGCAGCTATCAGGGAACGATCGGAGTGCTAGACGTAAGGGCAAAGGCCGACACAAATATAATGGCCGCACCGAACCAATATCTGGGGATGGATGCCAAGGACATTAAGTATCGTTATAACTGGAATGCTCCCATTATCTGGAGCAAACACGAACCGAACACCTACTATCACGGCTCGCAGTATTTGCTCAAGACCGGCGATATGGGCAAGACGTGGAAAGAGGTCTCGCCGGATCTAACGCGAAATGAGAAGGACAAACAGGGGAAAGGCGGCGGACCGTTTACAAACGAAGCAGTCGGAGCGGAAAATTACGGCACTCTCTCATATATAGCCGAGTCGCCTCACGAAAAGGGCGTGATCTGGACCGGAAGTGACGACGGACTTGTTCAACTTACACGCGATGGCGGAGCTACCTGGAAAAATGTCACACCGCCGGGGCTTGCCGAATGTCTGATAAATGCGATCGAGATATCGCCCTTCGATAAGGCGACGGCGTACATCGCAACCACCCGTTATAAATTCAACGACCATTCGCCCGGCCTTTATAAGACCTCAGATTACGGGGCGACTTGGACGAAGATCAACAACGGGATACCGGCAGATGCTTTCACGCGCGTTGTCCGTGAGGATGAAGTTCGAAAGGGATTGCTTTTTGCCGGAACCGAGCTTGGCGTTTTTATCTCTTGGAACGGCGGATCAGATTGGACGCCGTTTCAGCTAAATTTGCCGGTAACGCCGATCACCGATCTGCGTGTACACCAAGGCAATCTGATCGCCTCCACATCCGGGCGATCGTTCTGGATACTAGACGATCTAAATGTGATTCGGCAGTACGCTAAGAATATGCCGGCGTTTTCGGTTTATCAAGCATCTCCGGCATACATAGCAAATGGTTCAAGCGAACTTGACGATTCGGATAGTGAATTTACCGGTGCAAACCGATTTCGAGGAGTCAATCCCGCAAACGGCGTTGTTTTTTATTACAATCTCCCCGAAATTAAAAAGACCGATGAAGTGACGCTTGAGATACGTGACGCCGCCGGCGTTATTGTGAACACATTTTCATCGACGCCCGACGCCGCATATCGAAAATGGGATGGTGGCCCGGACGAAGACCCGTCGCTCGCCAAGTCCACGGGCCTCAATCGATTCGTGTGGAATATGCGTCACCGGACTATCCCGGGCGTTCCGGGTGTATATATCGAGAGCAGTTACGCCGGGCATAAAGCATCGCCGGGCAAGTTTACCGCTATCTTTAAGGTCGCAGGACAAACAGTTACTTCCGGATTTGAGATATTGCCCAACCCGCTTTATCCGACCACACCGGCAGAATATCTTGAATATCATAAGTTGATGCTACGTATGGAGGGCGAGGCGGCCACGATGCACCGTCTGGTCAACAGCCTGTATGCTAAACAACTACAATTATCAGGCATTCTTAAGGGCTTACCGACGGTCGATAAATTTGCCGCGATTCGGAAAAGTGGCGAAGAACTGGTAAAACGACTCAAGGCCTGGGACGAGGAAATGATTCAACGAAAGGCAAAAGCGTATGATGACGTAGATAATTTCCCCAACAAATTCACAGCCAATTATTTGTTCCTGATGAACCAGACGGAAAGTGATATTCCGCGCATCAATCAACCATCGATCGACCGGCTTGCGGAACTCACCACACAATGGGCCGGACTTCGTTCTCGAGCGGCCGAACTGAACGAGAAGGATATTCCGGCATTGAACAAATTACTTTGGGAGGCAGGAGTCGGTGCCGTTTGGGAAAAGTAACGCGTGGGTCAAACAATCTCTGGTTTCACCGTACTTTCGACGATCTCCCACGCGTGTTCAGCTTTTAGCAGTTTGGACATCAGTGATGCGTGTACCGCGTGGCCGGACTTTTCAGCGGTGACTTTGCCCTTGATCGGCATACCCAGAAGTGCAAGGTCGCCGATAATGTCGAGTATCTTGTGTCTGACGAATTCATCGTCAAAACGCAGTGGCGTCTCATTGAGCATACCGTTCTCGGTCAACACTATGGCGTTGTCAAGGCTACCGCCAAGGGCTAGATTCGCTTTTCGAAGCATATCGATCTCGTGGGTAAATCCAAAAGTACGGGCCGACGCGATCTCCTTACCGAAAGATCCTTTCTTGAAGACGAAATTTAGCTGCTGCCGCTCGATAAACGGGTGCGGAAAATCAATGAGACAGTCGATCTCAAATTCTTCCGATGGTTCGATCGCCATCTTGCGATCGCCTTGAACGTATTCGACGCGCTCGAGGATCCGCAAAATATGTCTTGGGGAGTCCTGTTCGACTAAACCCGCATTTTCGATCAACGCGATAAAATCCTCGCTTGAACCATCCAAAATTGGTATCTCGATATTGTCGAGATCGATGAAGCAGTTGTCGACGCTCATTCCTCGAAGTGCGGAAAGTAGATGTTCGCACGTCGATAGCACAACGCCTCGGCGCACGAGTGTGGTGGCGTACGAGCAATGCGAAATATATTCGACCGATGCCGGGATCTCGAAATTATCCAGATCTGTGCGCACAAATATATATCCCGTGTTTGCAGGTGCCGGACGGAGCGTCATATTTACGTCAGCTCCGGTATGGAGTCCGACGCCGTTTACTTTGATCGGTTTTGCAAGTGTTGTTTGTTTCATTAACTAAGTCTGCACGCTCAATTGCAATGCCCGTGCCATCGACCCGGATTACTGAGAATCATATATTTGCCTCGAAATAAGCGAGTTTTAGGTACGGATCGCGACAAATCTGTTGGTCTTGCGCCACATCGCTGTGGCTGAATTTACTATTCGGCATTCACGATTTACAATTTACTAAAGTATGGCAATTGAAACCGCCGGCCAGAAAGCCGTTAAGATCACAAAGATACGCATTGAAAACGCGTCAACAATAACGTTACCGAAAGACACTCAGGGAACCGTCAATAAAGTTCTTGATTTCCTACCCGTCGAGCAGTATCGGGGTGTGGAGCGCATAAAGCTCGTCGATTTTATCAACGACCCGCGTTTGAAGAATATGGATATTCCCGTCCCTGGCGACCTGCCGGGCCTATATCATCCGCGTGCGGGCAATCAAGCACCGTGGTTCGAACTGTCAATGGGCGCTCTGCTACAGCCGACTGAGGGATTTGTTAAGAAATTTATGGCGAAGAGTGGATTTAAGGGCAACATAGCTGGTCTTCTATTCTCGCTTGTAGGTCAACACTACTTCCTTACCCAGAAACATTCGGTCAAACGAACCGCCCTTGAACCGCAGATTCGTCAGTACGCTGAGAAAAATCTGAAGCGTTGGAGTGAAAAGCAGTCGGAGGGCAGTATTCGGGCAAAGCTATTCAAACCGTTCCGTCCGTATCTCGAACGCTGGGCAAAATGGCTGAACAAAAAGGCTGCGGCCGCACAAAAGTAACACAATGAACTATTTCTTAGTAAAGCAAGAGCCGGATGCGTACTCGTGGGATGATTTTGTCGCCGAGGGCAAGACCGATTGGACCGGTGTCCGCAATTACCAAGCTCGCAATAATTTAAGGGCGATGAAGAAGGGTGATAAAGTTCTGTTTTATCATTCAAACATTGGAAAAGAAGTCGTTGGCATCGCCGTGGTTTCGAAAGCTGAGTTTCCTGACCCAACTGACGAAAAGTGGGTAGCGGTCGAATTAACGCCGACCAAGCCATTCAAGAAAGCAGTTACTCTGGCGGCGATGAAGGCTAACCTTGCTCTCGTAAATCTCGGTCTCATACGCCAATCACAACTGTCTGTTATCGCGATCACCAAAGATGAGTTCGAAGAGATCGTGAGTATGTCGAAATAGGTAAGTTATGCTGAAAGAAGCCGTTGCTCACTATCACACATTGCTCGAAGACCCAGAGATCGCCGGTGCATCACAACGGATGCTCGACGAGCAACTCGAGAGTTCCAAGCTGATCTTTGGCGGACGCAGGCTCGCACCGTATCTCCGGCCACATTTTGTGACAGAAGACGATTGGGCGATGGTCACTAAGACCTGCCGCACGATCTTCGATTCGCTCCAAAAGGTCAAGGATGCGGCGATCTCCGATGACAATGTACTCAACGAACTCGGCGTTACGCCCGTAGAACGCGAACTTATCAAGATCGACCCGGGCTATGCACACGTTTCGCCGACATCACGTTTGGACTCGTTTCTGATCGATGACAGTTACAGCTATGTCGAGTTGAACGGCGAGAGTCCTGCCGGTATTGCATTTTCTGATTCGGCGTCCGAGATCTTCTCGAAATTGCCCGTAATGGCAAAGTTCGCGGAAACCTATAATTTCCGAACGCTCGAGGGCTCGTCTAAACTACTGGAAGTCCTTATTTCTTGCTACACAGAGTATTGCGGCGGGACAATGAAGCGGAATCCGGTGATCGCCATCGTGGATCTGAAGGGCCTGCCGACTATCAAAGAGTTCGAGCTATTCCACGACTATTTCGAGTCAAACGGCTACGAGTCGATCATTTGCTCACCGGACGAACTTAAGTTCGACGGCGACCGCCTTTCTTGTAATGGCGTAGAGATCGATATTGTCTATAAACGACTGCTCGTTAATGAATATCTGCCGATAATGGAGCAGCAACCCGACCTGCTTGATGCATATCGTGCGGGAGCAATATGTATGGTCAATAGTTTTCGCGGAAAACTGGTACACAAAAAAGCAGTTTTTGCGGTGCTGACCAATGAACGATACAGGTATCTGTTCAACGACGCCGAGCTTGAGGCGATTGCTAAGCATATCCCCTGGACGAGAGTCTTTCGCGACGAACCGACTGAAAATAAGGGCGAGACGATCGATCTCGTTGACTGGACGCGGTCAAATTCGCATAAACTGGTGCTAAAGCCCAACGATGATTATGGCGGTAACGGTATTTTTATCGGATGGAA
Source organism: Chloracidobacterium sp. (assembly GCA_016720705.1). Classification (NCBI taxonomy): domain Bacteria; kingdom Pseudomonadati; phylum Acidobacteriota; class Blastocatellia; order Chloracidobacteriales; family Chloracidobacteriaceae; genus Chloracidobacterium; species Chloracidobacterium sp. The sequence goes on from JADKKB010000001.1 coordinate 127,252, forward strand.
CTCTTCGCCCGTTGAGTGGGACGAGGCTATAAAGGCGGCGCTCGCCGATGGCGATTATCTTGTGCAGGAACGTGTGAGAACGGCAAAAGAGCTTTTCCCGATGTTTACTGATGAAGAAGGGAACTGGGAATTGGTCGAGCAACTTGTCGATCTGGACCCACTGCTGTTTCTCGGTGAGGTCGGGTCGGCGTTTACCAGACTTTCGTCAACCGAACTCGCAAATGTATCATCAGGCGGCGGGATGGTGCCGACGTTTATCATTAGTAAAAAATAGGACAATTGCCCGCAGACTTTTGGGGCGCACAATCGAACGAATGACAAGCGTATCTGAATCAAGACTCCGCACCCTTACTGACGAATATCAAGTGCTCGAGGAAAGGCTCCGTCTGGGCGGCGGCCCGGACAAGATCGAAAAGATCCACAAACAAGGAAAGCTGACGGCTCGTGAACGCGTCGCATTGCTGCTCGACGAGAATACCTTTTCCCAAGAGATCGGATTGATGGTCGCTTACGATCAGTACGATGGAACGGCACCTGCCGCGGCGGTTATCACCGTCGTTGGCAAAATTGAAGGCCGCGAATGCGTGATCGTTGCTAACGACGCAACCATCAAGGCGGGTGCGTGGTATCCGGAAACGATCAAGAAGATCCTGCGTGCCCAAGAGATCGCAATGCGTAATCGCGTGCCGATCATCTATCTGGTCGATTCGGCAGGCGTCAATTTGCCTTACCAGGGCGGCGTTTTTCCGGGACAGTACGGTGCTGCACGGATCTTTTACTACAACTCGATCATGCGTCGATACCTCAAGGTGCCGCAGATCTCGGCCGTAATGGGAATGTGCGTCGCGGGCGGAGCTTATCTTCCGGCGTTGTCTGATGTGATATTGATGGTCGAAGGCACGTCATTTATGGGCCTCGGCGGAGCAAACCTTGTTAAGGGGGCAACGGGGCAGACGATCGATAACGAGAGTCTGGGCGGAGCGATGACGCATAATGCAATTTCGGGCGTGGCTCATTTTCGAACGCCCGACGACAAGTCGTGTCTTGAGAAGATCCGTGCATTAGTTGCGGACCTTCCGGCGAAGGAAATAAGCCGAGTATCGGTGTCAGAATCGAGACCAACAGCCGCTGAGCCAACTTCGCTCTATGATATTCTGCCCGGCGATCACCGAGCCCCATACGATATGCGGGCCGTGCTCGACACATTTCTTGATGAGGGCGGTATCGACGAGTTTCAGGCCGATTATGCCAAAGAGATGATCTGCGGGACTGCGCGGATCGGCGGTATTCTGGTCGGCGTGATCGCTAATTCCCGCGGTATGTCCAAGGGTAAACCGGGAGCACCGCCGCGTTTCGGCGGCATTGTGTATACCGAGTCCGCCGAGAAAACTGCGTACTTTATTGAGAATTGCAACCGCCATTCGACGCCCTTGCTCTTTGTCCAGGACGTTTCAGGATTTATGGTCGGTGCCGAGGCTGAGCATAGCGGCATCATACGTGCCGGAGCGCAGTTTGTGGAGGCGATGGCGACCGCCGCTGTGCCCAAGTTAGTTTTAACTATCAATCACGCGTCCGGCGCCGGATACTATGCGATGGCGGGACAAGGCTTTGATCCTGATTTTATCTTCTCGCTCCCAACGGGACGAATGGGCGTGATGGAAGGAGACTCTGCGGCCGTCGCTATCTATGGCACGCAGATCGAAAGGCTCAAAAAGGATGGAAAAGAGCCGCCCCCTGAAATGTTGGCCGAAATGAATAAGGTGCGCGAGACGTACGATCGTGAACTAGACGCTAAACATGCGGCGGCCCGCGGCCTTGTCGATGCCATTGTTACGCCGGAGAATCTTCGCCAGTCGCTCTTGCTTACGTTGCAAACTTGTCTTAACACCAACACGCCGCACATCGGCGCATTTGTGCTACCGTCAACGATGAACTGATACGCGCGGGTTTAGATCGGCTCAAATTGTTCCTTACTTTCCGACTTTTGCGGAGTTTGTAACCGATTAGCACTTTTCTCAACGCAAGCAGGGTCGTAACTACGCGTAAGTAGCACAAAGCTGGAGTTATTCATGTTTCCTCGGCTTTGTCTGCGGCCCTGCTCTCCGCCACTTTTCTGACGCAAACATTTCATCTATAATTTTGTCGTTATGATCATAACACGCTACCGAGTGAGTTTTGGGACCTAATGTATATGAAATATCTTTCATTTTCGCTTCTGTTTCTCGTAACTATTTGTATCGTAACAGGGTCTGCTCAGACCACACCGCCGGATTCCGACCCGGTCATAATTTCGGCTCCGGCGTTTGCGATCTCTGCTGATGACGAAGCCGCAGGTATAGACGGCACGGTAAAATTAGCTGTCGAAATAAGCAAAAGTGGCACAGTCGGACAGGCTTCAGTCTATATCGGTCCGTCCTGGCCCTGTTCTGTAAATTTAGATAAGCGCGTCACTGCCGTGATGCGAGATCTTGAAAAGTCTGTTCGCCAGTATAAATTCTCGCCTGCCTTAAGCAATGGCAAACCGGTTGACTCTCGGATCGGGCTATCGATCAAGATCGGACGATCGGCGAAGGCCGAGGTCGGGGCGAAGGGTGATCCGGGCGTTCCGGCTAAACCAAAACTTATTAGTGGCGGAATCGTAAATGGAAAAGCCAAATTTCTGCCAAAGCCGGAATATCCGAATGCAGCGAAGTCGTCACGAGCAAGCGGTGCCGTGAGTGTCCAGATATTGATCGGCGAAGATGGAAACATCATTAATGCACAAGCGATAAGCGGTATGCCGGAACTTCAGTTTGCTGCCCGTGCTGCCGCCTGCGGAGCCAAGTTTAGCCCGACAACGCTGGCTGGCGAACCTGTCAAAGTGTCGGGAGTATTGATTTATAATTTCGTTCTCTAAGTGAGATCGTTCCGTATCTGTATTGACTCGTGCAAAGGCGTGATCGCAGAAAATATATCTTCCATTTTTGGAATTAAAGGATTATTATAGCTATGTCGCGTCCCGTGGCATCGATTCACCTTCCTGCTCGCCCGCCTGCCAAATGATAAAGATATTTCTTAAAACCGCACTTATACTTTTGTGCTTTTTGTCATTGACCGCTGCCGTCAACGGTCAGAAAGCAACGTCAAAGAAAAGTGATTCTGTTATCTCATCTATCGCGAACGGTGCCGGAAAGGTGACGGTAGTCGTCGTCGGTTCAGCAGCCAAGGCCGCTTGGGCCACAACCAAGTTCGCTGCTAAGGATATCGCAAAACCTCTAGTGGTCAGTGTAGGAAAGCCCCTGCTTCTGAAGGCCGCGCCCAACGTAACGATGTTTGCCCTAAAGCTAACCGGTAAAAGCGTCAAAAAGGCCGTGCCTTTGGCCGCAAAATTAGGGATGGCATATCTCAAAGCGAAACTGCCGATCTAGTTTTCTGAAAGTGTTGAGAAGGTTTGTTTGGAAAGCGGTGGTCAATTATTTGGTGACCTTACTTTTCATCATCCTTTAGTAATTCCGCGTAATCCGCTATTGCCATTTCGATCACCCTGCGAGCATCTTCCTTTCCATATGAATAGGCGATCTCGCAGATATTAGGCGCGTCAGGAAGCGATTTGTACGTAAGGAAATAGTGTTCAAATCGTTCGAGGATGCCTTTGGGCAATTCGTGGATCTCAGTATATTGCTCAAATACCTTATCGCCCTTTAGAACCGCAATTATCTTATCGTCGGCCTCGCCACCATCGATCAAACAGAATCCGCCGATGGGTATGGCCTTGAGGATTATGTCGCCACGAGGGATGTGATGTTCGGATAGAACGAGAATGTCGAGCGGGTCGTGATCGCCGCCGGTGATGCTGATCGACGTTCCGCTTCGTGCAAGGTTCGCGATGCCCTCGCCGCAATAGGTTCGCGGGATAAATCCATAGTTTGCGGGTACGACGTTCGAATATTGCTGCGGACGATCGATCTTAAGATAACCGGTCTCTTTGTCGACCTCGTATTTGACCGTGTCACGCGGAACTATTTCAATAAAAACCGATACTTCCTGTGGAGCATTGTCGCCGATCGGGATGCCGTGCCACGGGTGGGCTTTGTTTGTACGAAACATACAGCTATTATTTGTCCATTGCAGAAAAATGTCTAACGGCTTTATCATCGAAAATTCAGGGTCAGTAAGGATCATAAGATTTTCCCGGCCCGAGACCCGGAGTCCGCTATCTATCACAGTACTCGAGGGCCTGCACGCAGAAGTCGATTCGGTGGGGAATAATGCGGCAGTCTCGGGACTGATATTCACGGGTGTTGATGATGTGTTCGCCTCAGGGGCGGACCTGCGTGAGGTCGCCGCCGTAACTGCCGGAACGGCACGAGAATTTGCTCTGCGTGGCCAATCGCTGACAACCAAGATCTCTCTGCTTCGATGTGAAACTATCGCTGCAGTCAACGGTTACTGTTTTGGAGGAGCTCTCGATCTTGCACTTGCCTGCAAACTCAGGATCGCCGAGCCGACCGGACTGTTTTCGCATCCGGGAACCGGACTCGGCATTATCACCGGATGGGGCGGCACACAGCGTCTGCCGAGGCTTATTGGTGAGGCCGCGGCAGTCGAGATGTTTTTTACCGGCCGCCGTGTGACTGCCCAAGAGGCTCTTGAATTGGGCCTGATCGATCGCATTGCGGACAATGCACTTGCGACTGCCACTCAAACGATCTTGAATGGATAAATTTAGTCTCAAAGCAGAATACAAGTACTTGATCATCATCGCTGTCGCAACCGCAGCGGTCTTTGCGAGTTCGCTATGGGGCAATTTTGTTTACGACGACACCCGACAGATACTCGAAAATCCTCTTATCCAAGATTCCCAACTTTACGGCAGGGCTTTGGTGTCAGATGTTTGGGCTTTTAAGGGAGACGGTTCGATCGCCGCAAGCAACTATTGGCGGCCGACCTTTACCGCATTGAACATCGTTTGTTTCAAGCTATTTGGAGCGGAACCTTTCGGATGGCATTTGGTCAACGTGGCTCTGCATTTGTGCGCCTGTCTCCTGGCATTTGGTTTTTTTCGGCGATTGGGCATTGCACCGCTCACCGCGTGCCTGGCTTCGGTGATCTTTGCTGTTCATCCCGTGCACACCGAGTCGGTGGCCTGGATCGCCGGTTCGCCCGACTTGTTGTTCGGGATTGGCCTGCTTGGCTCGTTGATACTTGCCGATTGGGAGTTTTCCCGAAAAAGCGGGAAGCCAAGCTGGCCGAACATCGCGGCGTCGCTATTACTTTTCGCGTTCGCTCTGGGATCAAAAGAGGTAGCGTTGTTATGTCTGCCATTATTTTATCTGCTTTGGCGATTTCGCCGAGACGGCGGTAGCGATAATACAACGGCCTTTCGCCTTGTCTTCGGCATTGGGGCGATAACTGGTGCTTTCTATTTCGCCGCCCGATGGATGATATTGGGTGAGATCTCGCGGCCGGCGGAGAATGGTGCGGGAATCTTACAGACGGCTCTTTCGGCTCCATCGGTTTTTGCGTTTTACCTTGGGCAGGCCTTCTTGCCATTCAGGCTTGCGACCAACTATCCATTGCGGGCCGTGCAGGAGATCGGTTTTACAAATTTCGTTTTACCTCTTACCGTGGTTGGTCCAGCTATTGTTCTAGCCGTATGGTTGTGGCGAAAGGGTTCGCATTGGCCCATTTTGATCGGAATATTTGCGTTACCACTGGTCCCGGCGTTTAATTTGGGAGCGTTTATCCCTGAACAGATCGTTCACGATCGCTATCTCTACTTGCCGCTGCTGGGTGCCGCAACCGGGTTCGTGATTTTAATCGAAAACCTCGCTGCCAAATTTGCGGGCGAGAGAGCGAGGTTGGTACTGTTCGCGTCGATCACAATTATTGCCGTTTCGCTCGGATTGAAGACAATTAGCTATAGCCAGGTCTGGAACAAGGACCTTAGCCTTTGGAAGCACGCGGTTACGGTTGACGATCAGTCTGCATTTAACTGGAGTCAGCTTGGATCGGTACTTTCGTCATCTGGTGCGACGGCGGAATCGTTCCAGGCTTACGATCGTTCGATCAGCATTGCTCCGACGCCGATCGCACTAATGGGGCGTGCCCGTGGTTACATAGCTGCCGGAAGGCTCGATGAGGCAATTCGAGACGCCAAGATCGTCACAACGACTCCGCTGGATCAAATAAATGCGTTTACGCTATTACAGGGGTACGAGACGCTCGGTATGGCGTACGACAAAGCCGGTGACGCGACAGCGGCCGAGGCCACGTTTCGCGAAGGACGCCGTGTCCTGCCGATATATGCCGCATCGTTAACAGAAAAGTTGGCAGTCGTGCTTTACGTTCAAGGAAAAAAGCAAGAAGCGTTGAATGAACTGATAGGCGTTCGCGATCAGGCCGGGCGCGAGATGCTTGCTGATTCGAAGGTGGTATACTTCCGGCTTGGCCTGCTCTATTCCGAGCTCGCCAATTCGTCAGAAGCCAGACGCAACTTTCAGGAATTTCTCGCGGCGACCGAAAATAACCGTTCACCGGCGATCATCGGCGATCGAAAGCAGGCAACCGCGGCTCTGGCTCGGCTCAAATAGCATCACGACTTTGGCTTGACCTCGTCGGCCTTAACTTCTACGTCCGGTTTTGAGAATTGTGAGTATTCAAACCTTACGAGCACATCCTTTAGTAGCTTTCTGTCTTTTAGCTTCACGCGGTACTGGGTATGGATAATGGAACGTGGTGTAAGAATTCCGAAACTGCTGTCCTGATACGAGAAGATCTCCTCGAGAGCAAGTCCCCGCTCGGAGAACCCTTCGGGTTGGATGGTCAAACGCCTTATTTCCTTTCGTAGCCTGAAAGTACCTTCGTCAAGGTATAAACGACCACTAAGCCGGCCGTTGAGCGTCACGTTCTTGTCAGCAGCTATCTCAAATTCAGCTTCCGTACCACTTGGTGCCTCGGAACCCGATACAACCGTCGTTAGCATCGGCGTTTCAACCAGTTGGAGATAATCGACAACGATGACCGGCTGACCGTTTATCAACTCGCTTCCGCTGATCGTAAATGAAAAGGCGGACCGTAAGGACGGCCTCAGCACGATCGATTGAAAGAGCGTAAGTCCCGAGATCTGGATGTCACCGTCGTAGCGAAGCGCTTCGTTGTCAAGACGCTTTATCTCGTTCTGTGCCGTGTCGGCGTTTGATAGCTTTGCGAAGAGTTCACCGGCACGCTTATCGCCATCGCTGACGGTTTTTCCATCGACTGCGGTCACGTTGCGAAATTCGATTACGCGATCCGGTTCCTTGGTCAGCGGCATTACTACAAAAAGTGAATTTACAGAACGGGTATTCTTTTCTTCACCGTTCTTTTTGTAAGTCGTGAATGTTTTGGTCTCGGTCGCCAATAGGTCTCGAAAAGTCTCAACATACTCCCGTGAGCGCGTCTCTGCCGTTGCAAGTATTTCATCGAGTTTCGAGGGCGACGATGTCTGGGCGGTATTAGCGATCACCGCCGTTAAAATGATCGCGAAAAATAAAAGTGAACTGCTTTTCATATTTCCTGTCATTTGACTTGATTTAGCTATCAAACATACTTCTAATATACGAGTAACAATCAACGCGTAACAAAATACTATGAAAGTATCACTTCTAAAGCTAGCACATGCCCGTTCGGGAGATAAGGGCGACACCGCGAATGTAGGCGTTATAGCCTTGCGAGATGAGCTATATCCGATCCTCGTCCGCGAAGTAACTGCGGAACGCGTCAAAGAGCACTTTGGGCCGATGGTCAAGGGCTCGGTCGAGCGATTTGAACTGCCGAACCTCTCGGCACTCAACTTTCTGCTCCACGAGAGTCTTGGCGGCGGCGGCACCCGTAGCCTGATGACCGACGCCCAAGGCAAGACGTTCTCTACGGCATTGCTGCGAATGACGATCGATATCGCTGCCGACGAAGCCGCAGGCCTGGAAATTTGATGGAAATTGATCCGCGGATATCGTTTGAGCACGCCGACGTTGGCGGACTCAAGTTGCATTACGCAATCGCCGGCAGTGGGCAGAAACTCGTGATATTACTCCACGGGTTTCCCGAGTTCTGGTACTCGTGGAGGCATCAGCTTATTGCCCTGAGTGACGAATATACCGTCGTGGCGCCAGATATGCGGGGTTACAACCTTTCCGATCGCCCGCCGCACGCCGAGGACTATTCGATCGACAAACTCGTCGGCGATGTTGTCGGCCTGATACGGCACTTCGGGGTCGAAAAGGCGGCGGTTATCGGTCACGATTGGGGAGCGGCGGTCGCGTGGGCTCTTGCGATCCAACATCCGGAAGTGGTTTGGAAACTTGGTGCACTGCAGGTGCCGCCGCTACCGATCTGGAAGCGAAATCGAACATTCAGGCAATTTGTTGCGAGTTGGTATATGCTTTTCTTTCAATTGCCCGCATTACCCGAATTTATTTTCAAACTCAACAATTACAACGCTTTGGCCAAGGCCTTACGAGATACGACGGCCCGGCCCGGGACATTCGGCGACGACGAGATCGACGAATATCGGAAGGCTTGGAGCAAGACAGGCGCGACGACGGCGATGCTCAACTATTATCGGGCGGCCAATGTCTTCAGTCGAATGTTTGGCAAAACGGAAGTATTGCCTGAGATCGATCTGCCTACACTATTCGTTTACGGCGAAAAGGATACGGCAGTTCTGCCTGCAACGGTTGTCGGTGTCGGTGATGTGATAAAGGGCGATTTTACGGAGCATCATATTCGTGACAGCGGCCATTGGGTGCAGCAGGAAGCCGCCGATGAGGTAACCGGTGTGATACGGGAGTTCTTGAAAGGCTGATCAAGGGTTAAAAGGGAATGGAAATTGCCGAATCTTTGTGGGTCAACTCGGAGCGGTCCAAGCAATTAAGTCAGCGAGAAAATTAATGAAAAATAATCTGTTGAGAATGGCGTTGGTATTTGTCTTAGCGGCGTCGGTCGTTGCCGGTTCACTTTCGGCAGGCGACGGCGTCCTGACGGGCTTTACTGCAGCCGGATCTAAAGAACAAAGGGAACTAGAGAAACGTTTCGATGCTGCCCTAAATCCGGAAAATCTTCGCGAATGGATGAAACGTCTTGCCGCACACCCGCATTCCACAGGATCAGATGCCGGAAAGGCGAATGCCGAGTTTATGGCCGCCCAATTCAGATCGTGGGGGTATGACACCAAGATCGAGTCGTTTGACGTTCTTTTCCCAACGCCCAAGACCCGTCTTGTCGAGATGACCGCACCGGCGAAATTTACGCTCAAACTGAATGAACCCGAACTCAAAGAAGATTCGACCTCGGGCCAACAGAGCGAGCAATTGCCGTCCTATAACGCTTATTCCGTTGACGGAGATGTCACCGCCCCGCTCGTGTATGTAAATTATGGTACGCCGGGCGATTACGAAGAACTCGACCGCCGTGGCATCAGCGTTAAAGGCAAGATCGTGATCTCGCGCTATGGCGGGGCTTGGCGTGGAATCAAGCCAAAAGTTGCCGCAGAGCACGGAGCAATTGGCTGCATTATCTATTCAGATCCGAGGAACGACGGTTATTATCAGGGCGACGTGTATCCGAAAGGTGCGTTTAGAAACGAAAATGGCGTCCAACGCGGTTCGGTTATGGATATGCCGCTATATCCCGGCGATCCGCTGACAAAGGGCATCGGAGCTACCAAAGACGCCAAACGCATTGCACTCAAGGATGCCGAAACTTTGACAAAGATCCCGGTACTCCCGATCTCGTACGCAGACGCAACGCCCTTGCTGAAAAATCTTGACGGCGATGTCGTCCCCGAGGCGTGGCGTGGTGCCTTGCCTTTCACTTACCACTTTGGCGGAAAGACGCCGACTGTAAGGATCAAACTAGAGTTCAATTGGGATATCAAGACGATCAACAATGTGATCGCAAAAATGCCCGGCAGTGAGTTTCCGGATCAATGGATCATTCGCGGAAATCACCACGACGCTTGGGTTAATGGTGCCGAAGACCCGATAAGCGGTCTCGTCGCTGAGATGGAAGAGGCTCGTGCCATCGGCGAATTGGCAAAAACAGGCTGGAAGCCAAAGCGTACGATCGTTTACGCCGCGTGGGACGGAGAGGAGCAAGGACTCCTCGGATCGACCGAGTGGGTCGAGACGCACGCTGCAGAGCTAAGCAAAAAGGCCGCCGTATATATCAATACCGACTCGAACGGCCGAGGATTTCTCGGGATGGGCGGTTCGCACACGCTTGAACGGTTCATTAACGGCGTCGCCCGTGACGTCCCTGATCCGCAAATGAACCTTTCGGTTTGGGAGCGGGCACAAGCCCAAGAGATTGTCCGGGGCGGGCCGGCTGCCCGAAAGGACGCTACCGAACGAAAGGATCTGCGCATCGAGGCGCTTGGCTCCGGTTCGGATTTTACGCCGTTTTTGCAACACGTCGGTGTGGCTTCGCTCAATCTCGGATTCGGCGGCGAGAGCGGCGGCGGATCGTATCATTCGGTTTACGATTCGATCGATCACTATCTGCGATTTGGCGACACGGATTTTGCTTACGGCGTCACATTGTCAAAGGTTTGCGGCCGAGCGGTGCTTCGCCTTGCAAATGCCGATACCTTGCCCTTCGAATTCACCGGCTTTGCGGATACGGTCGGTACCTATGTCAATGAAGTATCGAAACTCGCCGATAAATTGCGAGAAGATACCAACGTGATGAATAAGTTGATCAGTAGCGGTATGCTCAAGGCGGTGCAGGATCCGGCGGATAAACTTGTTTTGCCGGCGGCCAAAGACGAGGTGCCTAAGATCGACTTTACCCCGCTACTGAATGCCCTTAAACGATTACAGGCTAGTGCGGCCGGGTTTGAGTCGGCGGCAAACAGTAAGACAGTGCCGGCCGGACTGCGAAAGCAGTTCAATGAGATACTCATTAATAGCGAGCGGACGTTGACCAGTGATAAGGGCTTGCCCAGGCGAGATTGGTTTAGGCATCAGATCTACGCTCCGGGGTTCTACACCGGTTACGGCGTCAAGACGTTGCCGGGCGTCCGCGAGGCGCTCGAACAGCGTGACTGGAAGGAAGCATCCGAGCAAATTCTGGTCGTCTCAAGGATAATTGAGAACTTTGCCGCCGAGATCGACAAGGCAGCTAAGCTGTATTAGAAAAGTAGTTGCCACGAATTACACGCATTAACACTAAATAAGAGGTTTCGGGCATTCGTGTAATTCGTGGCTGGTAAATCTTATGTCCGTGATCCTAACAACAACCGAAGATTCGACCCACGTCATCACACTAAATCGTCCGGATAAGCGAAATGCCCTGAACGATGAGCTTATCGCGGCGTTAAAAGATGCTTTGCGTGAGGCTGCCGCTGATGAAACGATACGTGCGATCGTGATCCGCGGGGCGGGCAAGGATTTTTGCTCCGGGGCGGATCTTTCCGCGTTGCAAAAGATCGCGTCGGCGTCATTCGAAGAGAACGTCGAAGATGCACGTTCGCTCGCTGAGTTATTTGAATTGATCCGAAACGTCCGCGTTCCTGTTATTGCCGCCGTTCACGGTCGTGCATTAGCCGGCGGATGTGGTTTGGCGACGGCGTGTGATCTAGTAATCGCGACAAATACTGCTCGGTTCGGGTATCCCGAAGTAAAGATAGGATTTGTTCCCGCGATGGTGGCGGCGATTCTGCGTCGAAATCTCGGTGAAAAAAAGAGCTTTGAATTGCTTACTCAAGGTTTCGAATACTCCGCCGCCGAAGCCCTCGCTCTCGGCCTCGTCAACAAACTGTTCGACGAAGAAACCTTCGATCAAAACGTCGCTGAATACGCCGCAGTATATACAAACGTCAGTGCCTCCGCCGTCGCGATGACAAAATCTCTGATCTACGACATCGACGCCCATAGTTTCTCCGACTCCATCGAAAAAGGTGTTATTACAAATGCAAACGCTAGAATGACCGACGACTGCCAGCAGGGAATTGCTAGGTTTTTGGAGAAGTAACGTCGATTATGACTATGGTATTATTCTCTGAGGAGATGTTGATATGAATACAAGTTTTGCGAGCGTTGTCGATGAGGTTCGGGGGCTTTCCGTTGAAGAGCGACGGGAGTTGATTGACGTACTCGAACAATCACTGGTCGATGAACGCCGCGACGAAATATTTGATAACGGGAAAAGTGTGAGGCAGGCATTTGATAACGGGAAGTTAAGCGTCTACACGACCGCTGATGACCTAATGAGATCGTTAAATGATTAAGGTTGCGTACGACTCATCGTTCAAACGGTCCTACAAGCGAAAGGTCCCGGTCGGTTCGGAACGCGAATTCAAGTTCCGAACAAAACTCGAAGCGTTTATGAACGATCCGTTCGACAAAACGCTCAGAACCCACAAGCTTTCCGGCAAACTCAAGGAGTATTGGAGCGTCAGCATCGAATATGATCTGCGGGTCATTTTCTATTTTGAGGATGCCGAAACCGCAGTCTTCGTCGATCTCGGCACACACAAAGAAGTTTACTAGCCGTCGCGATGACAAAACGCCTCATCTACGACATCGATGCTCAGAATTTCTCCGACTCCATCGAAAAAGGTGTTATCACAAATGCAAACGCTAGAATGACCGAAGGCTGCCAGCAGGGAATCGCGAGGTTTTTGGAGAAGTAGCCAGAATCTTAGCGGATGAAATCCACGAAATATTTGTAGCCCACGGTGCAAACCGTGGGCTAAACATCCAATAGATTTCCCGGGACGCTTCCTCCCGCCGACCAAAATTATATTCGGTCAAAATGACCAGCCCCAATGCTCAATATTTAACACTGTCCGTAGACAATAGCGAACTACACTATTGACACAACATAAGTTAGCCAAACTTTTCAAACATCTCAGGAAAGATTCTCAGAGCTCCAAGAAAATTGTTTTCAACTCCAAATAATTTTCCGCGAGTTCCAAAAACCTTTCAAATAATTTCTAAAACATTTCTCGAACGCCGAAAACTCTTTCCCGACGCCCTGAAACACCTTTCTGAACCGCGAGAACTTTTTCCCAAAGCGCCAAAAATATTCCCGGAACTTTCCAAAGCCTTGCAGCAACCGATCTCAACCGCATAGCGTTTTCCGATCGTAGCCGTGGTGTTTCAAACTACGAAAATGTTGATGTAGAATATTCCGCGACGTGTCAGCGACAGAGATTTCTCGGCGACTCGCGATCATTGTCCCCAGATTCGCCACATTCCGAGGATGCCCTGTTTCCGCCATAGTCATTCACTCCTTTTGCGTCTTTATCAGACAAAAAAAAGCTAAAAGCGGTCGTCGGAAAATAGGTTTTAAGTTATTGGTGTTCGTGAGAAAGTAAGATTTTACTTAAAAGTACCTTCCTGTCAACTGCCGAAACAGTAAGTAAATAAACTAAAGCATTCCAGGTAAATGTTCCGATCGATCTGTAAACCTCCCCTGATTGTTACCCGTCTAAATTGGAGTTTTCGGGTTAAGGAGAACGTGTCCGCATGATGCTCTGGGAGGCATGCCTCCCAGAGCATCATGCGGCCGGCGGCGGTTGTAGAAATCGATCCACTTGGCCGTTAGTTCTCGTACCTGGTCCAAACTTTCAAAGATATACATATCGAGGATCGCCTGACGATATGTCCTGTTAAAACGCTCGACGTAGCCGTTTTGCATTGGGCGTCCGGGTTTGATGAACGCGAGCTCGACCTGGTTCTGCTCGGCCCAGTCCGCGACTGCTACGCTCGTGAACTCCGGTCCGTTATCGAATCGGATCCGCTGCGGCAGGCCTCTCGTTTCGGCGAGCCGGTCAAGCACTCTGATGACCCTTCTGCTTCCGAGATTGAGATCGATCTCGATTGCCAGCACCTCGCGTCGGTGGTCGTCGATCACGTTAAAGGTGCGAAACCGACGTCCGTCACCCAATGCATCGCCTCATGAAATCCGCCGACCAGCTTTGGTTCGCACCTGACGGGAACCGTCAATGGCTCAGGATGCCTCGTCGGAACACGCCGCTTATACTTTCGACGCTTGTTCAGCTTCATCTCGCAGTAAACACGGTGCACACGCTTGTGGTTCCAACCGTGCCCGTCGGCTTTGAGCAGATCGTAGAACTTCCCAAATCCGAGATCGGGATGGTCTCTGGCGAGATTGCCCAGAGCTTCGATCAACGCCGCGTCGTCCCTTTGTTGCGGCGAGTACCGATACACCCGTCTCGATATCAACACCGCTTCACACGCACGCCTCTCACTAAGCTCATGTTCCGTTTTCAAATACCCGACCGCCTCTCGCCTCAACGGCGTCACCAGCCTTTTTTTTCGATCAGTCCTTTCAACGCTCGGTTCTCTAAACTCATCTCCGCGTACATCGCTTTCAGCTTTGCGTTCTCTTCCTCAAGCTCCCGCAGCCTCTTGATCTCGCTCGCTGTCATCCCGCCATACTTCGCCTTCCAGTTGAAATACGTCGAATCCGAGATCGAATGCTCGCGGCATACCTCAGCCACCTTCCGACCGTTCTCCACCGCTTTCAATATCCCCAATACCTGCCCTTCACTAAACTTACTCCTCTTCATCTTCAGCCTCCTTCTCTATCCTATCTCAAAGGCCGAAATCTCCACTTACCAGTGGTTACATTCTAAGGGATCCTTACAGTTGTGCCGTGTAACTTAGAAAATCTCTGCAGGTGCGTCGGAGTTCGCCGAGGATGTTGAAAAGCGAAAGATGGATCTCGAATAATTAACAACGAATAGGTAATATCGCACAGCTATCTTTTGTGCGACTTATTAAACCGCATCGTCGCTTTTTTGGTTTGTTTCTTTTTTTCTAGGATGGTGGAGAGGTCGGTGAGTTCGGTTTTTAGTTTATTGCGGCTGTTCCAGCGGGCGGGGTCTAGGGTGCCGTTGGATAGGGCGTGTTGGATGGCGCAGGCTTCGGTATTATTGTGGTCGCAATTTCGGTAGAAGCATTGGGCGATGAGGAGCTCGATGTCTTCGAAACTATTTTCGAGGCCTTCGTCGCTGATCCACAATTGCAGTTCACGCATTCCCGGCGTATCGATTATCAGAGCGCCATTTGGGAGAACGATCAATTCTCGTTTTGTCGTAGTATGTTGCCCGCGATTATCGCCTTCGCGAACCTCTTGCACTTTCTGCCGTTCGCCGCCGAGCAGATGATTTGTGATCGTAGATTTCCCCACGCCCGACGAACCAATTAACGCGACCGTTTTGCCCGGCCGGGCGTAATTATATATTGCAGTTAATTCCGCATCGTGTTTTGCACTGAGCGCGACGATCGGAACATTTGGTGCGATCGCTCGAACTTCCGCGATCTTTGATTCGAGATCTTGGCAAACATCAGCTTTATTTAAGATCAGCACCGGCTCGGCACCGCTCGCGCTGACCATTACGAGATACCGCTCGATCCGCCGAAGATTGAAATCATTATCTAATCCCGAAACCAGCATTACCGTGTCGATATTTGCCGCCACAACCTGCTCTTCGGTCGCGGAACCTGCGAGCTTTCGCGAGAACTTGCTAAGGCGAGGCAAAACGGCGTGAATGATCGCTTTGCTATTATCCGCGAGAATGCTGATCACAACCCAATCGCCAACCGCCGGAAGCTCGGCACGAGATTCTGAGTGATACGCCATTCGGCCGCTGACATCGCCCTTTATCTCGCCATTCGCCGTATAAAGCCAAAAACTGCGACGATTCTCTTCGTAAACGCGCCCGACAATATAGTTTTTGCCGGCATACGTTTTGAAATGCTCGCTGAAATGATCATTCCATCCTATTTGTTCGAGCTGCATGATTACGATTCGAGTTTTGGGAATTGGTCCAGCGTTAAGCCGGTTCAGCGTGGATCTTTAGGCCGAGTGCGGTGATAACTTTTAGCACGGTCTCAAAGCTTGGGCTGCGTTCGCCGGACAGAGATTTGTAGAGACTCTCGCGAGAAAGACCTGTCTCGCGGGCGATCTCGGACATTCCTTTGGCACGGGCGATGTTGCCGAGGGCTTTAGCGACGAACGCCGCATCGCCGTTGGCTTCCTCCATGCAAGCTTCTAGATAAGCAGCCATTTCTTGGGGCGTGCTTAGATATTCTGCAACATCGTATTTAGTTGTTTTAATCTTTGCCATCCTTTTATAAATCTTTGGCGATCTCTATTGCTTTTTGAATATCTCGTGATTGCGAACTCTTATACCCGCCAGCGAGGAGAATTATCAACTCAGAGCCCTTTTGAATAAAATAGACGCGGTAGCCGGGACCGTAGTCGATTCTCATCTCAGATACGCCTTCTCCGACAGGTTTTGCATCCCCTAAATGTCCAATCTCAAGCCGATCGATCCGTGCCTGAATTCTCGCCCGAGCTCGCAAGTCACGAAGTTTGAATAACCATTTCGCAAATGTCTCAGTCTGTCGAACTTCGATCATCTTGAGTGTATCCTGATGGCTACAATATTACAATCCCTTTATGCCTCGACGATATCGACTTTTGTTGTAAGCAAAGACTTTGGTATGAGAGCCGGGAAGTAGGCCATGATCTCTTCGACCTTTGGGCGGCGGCGTCTCATGGTTTGGGTATTCCCAGATCCTTGCATAGCTTTAGGATCAGTTTATCGTTAACTTCGCTATGTCGTGGGACGGCCGAGCGTCGATTTTGCGAAATGTTGATCCACCACGAATGACTGCCGCCTTCGCGAAGCAATTCGCAGCCGTGTTTGTGAAGATGTTTAATAAGATCGCGTCGCTTCATGCTGCGATCAGAGCTTCTTCAAAACCAACACCGGCCATACGACGCGCATCTTCGCGATTGAATTCGAGTGCTTCGGCGAGGGTGACGCGGAGAGTTTCCAAAAGCTCTTCGCGAGTGGCTTCCTGACAATTTACACCCGGAACTTCTTCGATCCAACCAATCCACCAATCACCGTCCTGTTTTACGACGGCCGTGTATTCGTTTTTCATACTCAAATATTATATTGAATGAATTTTCGTGTCTACATCAATTACGCCTCGACGATCTCGACTTTTGTCTGGATCAGCGACTTCGGAATCAGTGCCGGGAAATACGCCATGATCTCTTCGACCTTTGGGCGACCGCCGGCAAATCCTGTGACCGAAGGCGGTCCGGTCAAGATGAGTGGAGCGATCTCTTTGGTAAAGCGTTCGACATCAGCCTTGTTCGGCCCGCGAACCGCAACTCGGAGTTGAACCTCCGGGATATCCGGCGAAGGCTCTCCGGCAAGGTGTCCGTGGGTGGCACTTACACCAACGTATTCGGTTAGTATGAGGTCAAACTTCAGCCCGAGATGATCTAATCGTTCGCGAAGTATTTTATCTGCCGCTTGAGCCTTCTGGTAGGCGTCCGGCCACGAATAGACGAGCGTGCCGACGGATTTGTAACCGTCCGAATAAGCAATGGAAACCTTGTAGAAATCAGTTTTCGGATGTCCGGTTATGCCGAATACGCGAACCTTATTCTCGCCGGCGTCTTCGAGATTGATTGACGCAAAATCCGCGACGACGTCGGGCGTGATGTATTCGTGCGGGTCACCCATTTCGTAGAGCAACTGTTCTTTTACGGATTGAATATTTACGCGGCCGCCCGTGCCTTCGTGCTTGGTGACGATAAAACTGCCGTCGGGCGAGGCCTCGACGATCGGGAAACCGACGTTTGCCATATCCGGGATCGACTGCCAATCATATTGACAATTGCCGCCGGAGGATTGTGCTCCACATTCGATGATATGTCCGGCGATGGTCCCTGCCGAAACGAGATCCCAATTGTCAAAACTCCACCCAAATTCGTGCATTAGCGGAGCGAGCGTCAGGCCCGTATCAGTCAAACGGCCACCTACCACGATGTTAGCGCCACGGCCAAGAGCCTCGACTAGAGCTTCTGCTCCGAGATAGACGTTGGCCGACTGAACCTTGTCGCGGATCGCGGTGAGTGGAGTGCCGTCGTCCATTGAATTGATCTCGATACCATCTGCGATCCACTGATCGAGGCGACCAAGAACGTCATCGCCCGTGATCACGCCGATCTTCACTTTGCCGGTAAGCCCAAGTCCGCGGGCGACTTCGCAGATGGCTGCAGCACAGCCCTCGACGTTCACGCCGCCGGCATTCGATAGGACTTTGATGTTCTTTTCAACGCAATCCGGCAAGATCTCCTGCATCAGCGTCACAAAATCGCGAGCGAAACCCGCCTTGGGATCGCGCAGCTTCTGCTTTTGGACGATCGACATCGTAACCTCGGCCAGATAGTCGAGCATCAAGTAATCGATCGGCCCATTTCGCACCTGATCGACCGGAGCGGTCAACAGATCGCCCCAAAATCCCTGTCCACCGGCAACTCGTACAATTTCCTTCATATCTAACAATTAGAAAACAAAATAGAAAGACGGTCAACAAGTCCATCCGAAAATGAACAGGTTGACCGCCGATAATCGAACCGCGCCGTCATTCAGGCGGCGAGTTGCTATTAATAGACCACTCGCTTTGTGACGCGATATCCCTTTTTGACTCCGCGCTTTGATTTGTGAAAGACGTATTTGGTTCCGCGTTTAGTTTTGTGTGCGACCCATTTACCGCCTTTCCAAGTCTTTACGGTGACCCATTTACCACCGCGATATACGCGGCGCGTGATGCCGACCTTCTTTTTACGTTTTACCGTAACGACTTGAGCCTGCGCTGAAAACGGGCTATTTGACGATACCGCGTCACCTATAAACACAATCCCCAAAATCATCATCGCCGCAAATATCGCAGCACCTAGCTTATTTTTCATTAATGTACTCCCTTTGACCCAAATTAATGGTGATTTGTAAAAACGAACGTTTAGGGCTCTAGCCCTCCGTTCTGACATTCTCGTTAATAAACTTAACGATATCTTCGGTAGAAGTGCCGGGCAAGAATACTTCGGAAACTCCCATTTCCTTCAAAGTCACAATATCCTCATTCGGAACGATCCCGCCCACAAGTACCAGTGTGTCGTCCATTCCACCGGCCCGCAAAAGGTTGACGATCCGCGGGCAAAGCGTATTATGGGCACCACTCAAGATCGAAATGCCGACGGCATCGACGTCTTCCTGAATCGCCGCTGTCGCTATCATCTCAGGCGTTTGCCTAAGTCCGGTATAGATGACCTCCATTCCCGCATCACGCAGAGCCCTGGCGATGACCTTCGCTCCACGATCGTGGCCATCAAGGCCCGGTTTGGCGACCAATACTCTGATCTTTCTTTCCGACATAAGTTACTAATAAGATATCAACGAGCGATTCGACTGAGCAAACCGCCTGATTTAATAAATGGTTTTAGCTGGGCCCAAGTGAACATAAATTCGCCGTTAGGTTCCAGTGCCTTTGCAACGTGGGCAAAGCCGTAATTGTGATGAAATGTCACTCCTCGATCGCTGATCGAAAACTCATTGAGACTGACTTTGTTGTATTGCTCCGAGTCTCTGAACATATCATCTAGTGGAGCGTCCGCATTCTCCGGATCCTTTTTGAGATCACTAATAGCCTGTGCGACTTCCTGGTCTTTGGCTTTTATTACCATTTTGAGCAGGGCAATAGCGTTCGTAAATGCCGCGGCGGGGGTCACTCTTTTTCCGGTTTTGGTGTCGATGACCACAAATCTTCTCGAACTGTCCGGATATGCAGCGCTCCCCTCCATGAACAACGAGATACTCAAAATTCCATTTTTGTTGTATCCAATTTCATAATCGGCGACCTCGAGCCATTGATACTCACCCATTTCCTCCGAGAGTTTCATATCAAAAACTTTCTCATAGCTGATCGCGGCCTCGATCAATTTTGAAATTGATGGTGTGGAGGCTTTCACTTTTGGATAGTTGACGACAAAAGTATGTTTGTACTCGCTGTTCGGTTTTGGGCGTTTGTACGTCACGGCCTTTTTCGTGATGACCACGCTCTGGGCCGATGAAAAGATCGTCAAGGCGAGTATGCAAATACAAACAAGGATTATTTTACGTTTCATAGAGTTGCGGTTGGCTCATATCCGGAGAGGCAAATATACATCTAAGCTTTGCGGCGATTCCGCGCCTTTCCTTCATAGTTCTAAACATTTCAAACCAACCGTGCGTGTTGATCCATAAAGCGTTATAACTTCCAAGCTGTTTAGTTATTCCATATGTTGGCTGCTCCTCTTCGCCGACAAAGGAACCGAAGAGGCGATCCCAGACGATCAGCACGCCGCCGTAATTCTTGTCAAGGTATTGCGGTTTGACGCCGTGGTGGACTCGATGATGCGAGGGCGTGTTAAGAACCTTCTCAAACCATCCTAATCGGTCGATAAAACGTGTGTGGATCCAAAATTGATAGATCAGATTAAAGCCGTGCATCGTGGCAAACATCCAAGGTGCAAAGCCGAGAAGCATTAACGGAGCGTAAAAGACCCAATGCAGCATCCCGCTAAACCAACTTTGCCTAACGGCGACGCTCAGATTGTAGTGTTGGCTCGAGTGATGGACTACGTGAAAATTCCAAAACAATCTTGATTCGTGACTTACGCGGTGAAAGACGTAATATGCCAGGTCATCAACGAAAAACAGAGCTACCCAACTCCACCAAGCATCGGCCGGGAATTTATATGGAGCGAGTTCATAGGCATATATGTATATAAATCCTGTCGCAAGCCCGAATATCGCGCCGAAAACAACGCTCATAAAGCCGAGGAAGATGTTCGTCCAGGTATCTCTGCGGTCCCGAAACTCATCGGACCCGTGTCGACTGGCGTACCACGCTTCGATGGCGATCAGAATCGCGAAAAACGGTATGGCAATTACGGTTGGCCTCAGCATCAAATTAATCTTACTCTACGGTCTGGATCTGCATTACGCAATCGCACCTTCGATTGCTACCGGGTACCAAATGTCGTGAGTCGCGAAATACGTATTTCCGATCAAACGTTACTAAATTTTATCCAACGCTGCATTTATAGTAGCATCATAGCTTAAAGAAGATTGTGCGATCTCTATGCATATCATTTGAATTAACGCTAACGACGTTAGTCTCCGGTAACTTATGATAAAAAAGGTTCTGAAGTTAATCTTAATTGTACTGGTGGCGGGATTGATAGTTATTCAGTTCTTTCAGATCAGTAAGATAAACCCGCCAACGGTCGAGGGCGAAACTATCTATTCAGCGGTTGCGGTACAGAGCGACGTCAGGGCAGTACTTGAGCGTTCCTGTGCCGATTGCCACTCGCATTCGACCAAGTATCCGTGGTATGCCAATATTCAGCCAAGCGGGTGGTTTCTGAAGGATCATATCGACGAAGGCCGACAGAAGATAAACTTCAGCACGTTTGCGACTTACACGCTGAAAAAGCAGGCACATAAGCTCGAAGAGGTCTGTGAGCAGATCGAGAAAAAGGAGATGCCGCTACCATCATTTTTATGGATCCACGGTGAAGCGGCGCTGTCAGAAGCTGAGGGCAAGTTGCTATGCGACTGGTCAAAGGCCGAAAAGGCGAAGTTGGATGAACGGATCGCGGCACTTCCGCCGGCATAGGTTTAAGTAATGTCGACGTTGACTATAGTACATTATCCCGAGCAGGTGCTCCTGACGATGGGAGATGCGGTTCGCCCGGACGAATTTGGCCCTGACCTCGAAAAGCTTGTCTCCGATATGTTCGAGACAATGGACGAGGCGGGTGGTGTCGGATTGGCAGCACCTCAGGTGGGAGTCTCCAAGCGGTTATTCGTAATGGACACGCCAATGCCGGACGGTTCACGGGTAAAGCACGCGCTGATCAATCCCGAGATCATTCGCGTTGAGGGCGAACAGTTGGGTGACGAGGGTTGTTTGTCGTTTCCCGGGCTTTATCAGGTGGTTCGCCGCGAAATGCGGGTGATCGCACGAGCCTCGGATGTCCGCGGAGAGCAATTCGAGGTCGATGTTACAGATCTCGCGGCACGCTGCGTTCTGCACGAGACCGATCATTGTGACGGGATCGTATTCTTAGATCGGATGACCGCATTGAAACGAGAACTCGCAAAGCGTAGAATAAAGAGATTACAGAAATCAGGCGATTGGAAATAGGATGGCTATCGAAGATACAAAACTGACCACCGAGGTCGGTTCGATACGCGAACTCAATCTTTACCTTCAGAAAGGTTGGGTTCTAATACTTAGTTACGTTAAGCACTCGAGCGACTCTCAGCAGCCGCGATTTGTGCTTAGTTGGCAAAACGAAGAGAAGCCGGTGCGGCCCGAACTGCTCGACGAGTGGGAACTGCACGAGATCGACCGTCAGAAATATAGATAGATCATACAAAGATTATGCAGACACAACGAAGCTTAGACGAATTTAGAAACGAGCCGTTTACCGATTATAGCGATCCGGTGAATGCGGAATTGATGAACGCGGCGATCGACAAGGTCCGAAGCGAACTTGGGCGTGAATACCCGATCGTTATCAACGGCGAAAAGATCACGCTTGATCATAAGTTCAACAGCTATGACCCGGCACGGAAAGCGGAGGTCGTCGGGATATTTCCCGAGGGTGACACCGATACGACTTTAGTCCAAAAGGCGATCGACGCGGCATCAGAAGCCTTTTTGTCGTGGCGAAATGTGCCCGCCGCCGAGCGCGCGGAATATTTGTTCAAGACCGCAGATCTTATGCGTCAGCGTAAGCACGAACTGTCAGCCTGGATGGTCTTTGAGGTGTCCAAGACGTGGGCCGAGGCTGACGGCGATACGGCCGAAGCAATTGATTTCTGTGAGTTTTACGGCCGCGAGATGTTGCGATGGTCGGAAGAGCAACCAGTGACGCCGCACGCCGGCGAAAAAAATGAATTTGGCTACATTCCGCTCGGCGTAGGCGCGATCATCCCGCCGTGGAATTTCCCGCTTGCGATAATGGCCGGCATGACAATGGCAGCGGTTGTGGCAGGAAATACGGTCGTGCTAAAACCGTCTTCCGATTCGCCAACGATCGCCGCAAAATTTGTTGAGATCTTGGACGACGTCGGATTGCCGAAGGGCGTAGTAAATTTCATCAGCGGCAGTGCCAAAACAGGCGAGGCGATGGTTACCCATCCAAAGACACGCTTTATCTCATTTACAGGTTCGAAGGGCGTTGGCTTGCATATTAACGAAGAGGCGGCCAAGACCCGACCTGGACAGATATGGATCAAACGTGTTGTCGCGGAAATGGGCGGAAAGGATGCGATCGTGGTTGCAGACGATGCGGCTGATCTCGACGCAGTTGCGGCAGGAGTCGTTTCTGCTGCATTTGGGTTTCAGGGCCAAAAATGTTCGGCTTGTTCGCGTCTGATCGTTGACGAAAAGGTGCATGATGAGTTGCTCGAAAAGATCGTCGCATTGACAGCAAACCTAAAGGTCGGATTGCCAACCGCCGGCGACACTAATGTTGCGGCAGTTATCAACAAGCGTTCATTTGACGGCACAATGGGCTACATTAAAAGGGGCGTCGAGGACGGCGGACGGATCGTTGCCGGCGGCCGCGGTGACGACTCGAACGGATTCTATATACAACCGACGGTCGTCGCTGATGTCCTCCCTGGAGCGACGATAGAGCAAGAAGAGATATTTGCCCCTGTGCTCGCGGTGATCAAGGCACGCGATTTCGATCACGCGATCGAGATCGCTAATGATACCGAATTTGGCCTCACCGGAGCGGTCTATACCGCATCAGAGGAGCGGCTTGAACAGGCCAAGCGTGATTTTCACGTCGGAAATCTTTACCTCAACCGCAAATGTACGGGAGCTTTGGTAGGAGTTCACCCATTCGGTGGTTTTAATATGAGCGGAACGGACTCTAAGGCCGGCGGCCGTGAATATTTGTTGCAGTTTATGCAGGGTAAATCGATCGCTCGCAAAATATAGTCAGCATACTTTTTAGTCCAAACAGTCAAACTATGAAAATATTTCGATCAATATTGCTTGTCGCTATGGTGATCATCGCCATAGGGATCTCGGCAACGGCGTATGCCCAAAGAGCGAAGCCCGCCGTAAAGCCGGTCAAGTCGCTGATATTCGCTGTGTTGGATGACGGCAAGTCAGCCGAACCAATCGCCTATGTTAGCAAGGGCAAACTCGAGGCACCGGTTAGCGGTGGCGACGAGAGCGGGATAATTGCGGCTTTCAACAAGACATACTACAAGCCCGGCACCGTATACCATTTGATCTTTGGCGGTGCTAATGCAGGCTCGGTCAAGATCAAATCGTCGGATGCCTCGGCGGAATGTGCACCAAATATGGCAACGATCACTACGACCCCAGCCAGTGCAAAGCTTGGCGGAATGGTGATGGCCTTGGGGACCAACGCGCCGGTCGTTAACAAGGGTGCAAGCTTTCGGCGT
This sequence comes from Chloracidobacterium sp., assembly GCA_016720705.1. Lineage (NCBI taxonomy): Bacteria > Pseudomonadati > Acidobacteriota > Blastocatellia > Chloracidobacteriales > Chloracidobacteriaceae > Chloracidobacterium > Chloracidobacterium sp. Next base: position 151,589 of record JADKKB010000001.1, read on the forward strand.
AAGCCGACACCTGCCGAGCGCACCGAATTCGAGGCTCTTGTCCGGTCTGTTTATTCGAAAAATAAATTGACCGCCAAGGTACTTAAGTCTCAAAATCTCACGGCACTGGATGTCAATAACGATGGCAAGGCTGAATTGGTAGGTTCCTACTGGATCGATATCGATAAGTTGACGCGGGCCATCGTTTTTATGATCGCGGAAAAGGGTTCGAACGGAAAATACGTGATCGGCCATAGCGATTATCGATCGATCGCGCAAAAGGAAACGATGAACGGCGACATAAAGTCGGTCGATTCGGGCGTCTATCACGAGGTTTTGTTAGATGTTTTCGACTATGACGGTGACGGCGTTGGTGAGATCTTTACCTACGTTCAGTCGTTCGAAGGCTCTGGGTTTACGGCATACAAGCGGGAGGGCGGTAAATGGGTCAATGCCTATGAATTCTCCAATTATCACTGCGGATTCTAAAAGTGATCGCCGGTTAAATTGTCGCGTTTGAAATCCAGGTGTTAAGTTCAGTGTCGAACTTAACACCTTTTTATGTCCACAAATATGAAAATACTGCGTAATTCAAGACTAACTGCCGCTGTAATTTTGTTTGCTCTAGTATCGACAGGTATCGGACAGTCCGTCCAACCATTGTTTCCGACAAAGCGCCCAGAGTCCGCCGAGACGTGGAGACGTGATGGATGGGCCGCCGTCGCTCAAGCAAAGGCGGTCAAGACGCGGACGGGAAAGGCTAAAAACGTAATTCTCTTCATCGGTGATGGAATGGGCGTCTCGACGCTTACCGCATCGCGGATCTTCGAGGGCCAACAGCGTGGTGAAAGCGGCGAAGAAAACCGTTTGAGCTTCGAGAACTTTCCGTTTTCGGCGTTGTCTAAGACGTACGGGACCAATCAGCAAACGTCAGATTCGGCTCCGACGATGAGTGCGATCATTACGGGCGTTAAGACCGATGAAGGGGTTCTATCCGTCAACCAAAATATCGTTCACGCGGATCACACCACTGTTAAGGGCAACGAAGCCAAAACCCTGCTCGAATATGCGGAAGAGAGCGGACGCTCAACGGGTGTCGTGTCCACCGCCCGCGTTACGCACGCGACTCCCGGAGCGTGTTTTGCCCATACAGCGGATCGTGATTGGGAATCTGACAGTGATATTTACAGTCGTAATCGAAAAGCGTATGATGCGGGCTTTCCGGATATTGCCCGCCAACTGCTCGATTTTTCCTATGGTGATGGCATCGATGTCGTATTTGGCGGTGGGCGTTCTAAATTTTTGGCACAAACTATTGCGGACCCGGAATATCCGGGTCGAACCGGCGATCGCCGCGATGGCCGCGATCTGACAAAGGAGTGGCAGGCAAAGTACAAAGGTTCCAGTTTTATCTGGAATGAGGAACAGTTCAAATCCCTTGATACTCGCTCTGCAAAGCACGTTTTGGCCCTGTTTGAGCCTTCGTATATGCAGTTTGAGAATGATCGGTCGAAGGATGGGGCGGGTGAACCGTCTTTGACTGAGATGACTACAAAGGCGATCGACATTTTGTCCAACAATAAGAAGGGCTACTTCCTGATGGTTGAAGGCGGACGGATCGACCACGGTCATCATAACGGCAACGCATATCGTGCACTCAGTGACACCGTTGCACTTTCGGATGCCGTTAGAGCCGCTGTCGCAAAGGTCAATTTGGACGAGACACTGATCGTGGTGACCGCCGATCACAGCCACACCCTCGTCATTCAAGGCTATCCGGCTCGAGGCAACAATATTCTAGGGTTGGTCCGGCAGATTGCAAATGATGGCCAACCTGAACCTCGTTACAAACTTGATTCGCTTGGGATGCCCTTTACGACATTGAGTTATGCCAACGGCCGCGGCTATTTTGGAGCGACGGCCAAACAAGCCGAAGGGCCAAAGAAGTGCTGCGGAGATTCAACCAAATTTTCGCCTTTGACCGGTGGCCGGCCCGACCTATCTCTATTTAACACACTAGATCCAGATTATATGCAGGAGGCCGGGATACCGCTTTCCGGTGAGACGCACGGCGGAGAAGACGTGGCGATATTTGCGACTGGCGTTAATGCCCATTTGATCCGCGGTTCGATGGAAGAGAACTGGACATTTTATGTTATGGCTGACGCGATGAGGCTAGCGCGAAAATGAGAGTCGTATTTATGGGGACGCCGCAAGCGGCAGTAACCGCGCTCGCCGCCACCATTGAAAACGGTCACGAGGTGGTTGCCGTTTACACGCAACCCGACCGCCCATCCGGGCGCGGAAACAAGATATCGTTTCCACCGGTAAAGGAGTATGCACTCGAACTCGGCCTCCTGGTAAAACAACCGGTGAAGCTCAAGACGCCCGAAGCATTTGACGAGTTTCGGTCACTCAATGCGGATGTCGCCGTTGTCGTCGCATACGGTCGAATATTGCCGACGCCATTTCTAACAGCCTTTCCACTCGGTGCGATCAATGTTCATTTCTCGTTGCTGCCAAAATATCGGGGAGCGGCCCCGGTCAACTGGGCGATCGTGAATGGTGAGACCGAAACCGGTGTGACGACGATGCAGATGGATTCCGGTCTCGACACGGGTGATATTTTAATGCAGAGGTCGACCGCGATCGGTGCTGAGGAAACCTCGATCGAACTGATGGGTCGACTTGCGGATATTGGTGCCGAAATTTTGTTAGAGACTCTTCGAGAAATAGGATCAATTACTCCGGTCGAGCAAGACGACAGCCGGTCCACCCAGGCTCCGATAATGCGAAAGTCAGACGGACTCATTGTGTGGACGATGCCGTCGGATGCGATCGCCGCTCGCGTACGTGGATTCCAGCCGTTTCCTTCGTCATTTACGTACTTGAATGGGCTGAAATTGACGATAAGGCGTGCCGGATCTCGAGTTGGGTATAACGGCGAACCGGGCGTTGTGCTGGTCGCCGCGGGAGATGAATTGGTCATTGGATGCGGCGATGGAACTGCACTTTTGATCCGCGAATTACAGCTTGAAGGCAAGCGTCCGGTTGCTGTCCGAGACTTTCTGAACGGCTCAAAACTGAAGGCCGGTGATCGGTTGGGCTAAGCGTGTCTATGGATCACAAATACCAAATAATCACATTCTACGAATTCAAAAGCCTGGCCGACGTGGCTGAGCTTACGGAAATTCGCGATGAACTGCGAGATGTGATGGGTGAATGTGGCGTTTTCGGAACGATAATTCTTGCCGAAGAGGGCTTTAACTCGACGGTTTGTGGTAGCCGCGGATCGATCGCCAAATTTACAACACGAGCGGAAGCGATACTTCAAACAACACTGAAGGTGAAGTCGTCGTTTCACGACGCGATCCCTTTTAGAAAGATCGACGTTAAGATCAAACCGGAGATCGTAACCCTCAAACAACCCGTGGACTTTGCTCTCGGTGTCGGAACTCGCGTTTCGCCTGATGAGTGGAACTCGATCATAACTGATGGCGAAACGCTCGTCCTGGATACGAGAAATGACTATGAGTATCGCAACGGTACATTTCGTGGAGCTATCAATCCGCACACGGAAAAGTTCAGCGACCTGCCCGAGTTTGTGGCTAAGCATCTTGATCCCGTCAAACATAAGAGCATTGCAATGTTTTGTACCGGAGGTATCCGTTGCGAAAAATTTGCACCGTATATGAAACAGATCGGTTTTGAGAATATATACCAGCTCGAAGGCGGGATCCTTAAGTACATTGAGGACGTGAGTCCCGACGAGAGTCTTTGGGAGGGCGAGTGCTTCGTCTTTGACGAACGTCGAACGGTGGATGAACAGCTTAAAATGGGCAACGAGCCTGACCTTTCACAGATACCGCCGGGAGAGCGGAAATGATTGTAGCTGTCTTGTGACCAAATGGCGATATCACCTTCCAGAATTGCGGCTTACGACTGCCTCTTTGCGATCGATAGCGGGACGGCATTTTCTGCTGATGCACTAGCCTCGGTAGAGCCCGGACTAAGCGAAAAAGATCGCGGGCTTTGTCACGAGTTAGTTCTCGGTTCGCTTCGGCGGCAAATCTATCTCGACCGACTAATGGCCAAATTTGCGGGAGCGAAAAAGTTGGATCGAGCAGTTAGGGTAGCTCTTCGTCTCGGTGCATATCAGCTATTGTTCCTTGACCGTGTTCCGGCATTTTCGGCTATAAATGAGAGTGTAGAGCTAGTCCGCAAAGCGAAGAAAGCATCGGCGACTGGATTTGTAAACGCCATACTACGCCGTATCACCCGCGAAAGCATTGAGATAGCCTTTGCTGACGAGATCGATAGGGTATCAGTCGAAACGTCGCATCCCCGTTGGTTGCTCGAACGCTGGGTAAATGAATTAGGACAAGACCGAGCGTTCAGTCTAGCCGCGGCGAATAATGCCGAACCGCCACTAGCGTTCCGACGGACCGCCCGATCAAGCGGCGTTGAGCTTGAGGATGTTGGGCGACCATCGAGACACGTTGGCGGTTGCCGGATGGGAACAGGGATTAGCGGTCAGTTGTTGGAATTAGAACGAGCGGGCGAGATCTATTTCCAGGATGAAGCATCGCAACTGGTCGCTTCCGCGGTCAGGGCATCGGACGGTGAGTCGATCATAGATATTTGTGCCGCACCCGGGAGCAAGACCGGTACTCTGCCGGTGTCAAGCGATCGTCTCGTCGTCGCGGGAGATGTCTCGTGGCCGAGGTTGGTAACATTAAGGTCGAATCTGGAGCATCAGGGTGTTGTCGATATTACACTATGCCAATACGACGCAGAGGTCGAACTGCCATTTGCCGACTCAACATTCGATGTGGTCATTGTCGATGCGCCGTGCAGTGGCACCGGTACGATCAGGCATAATCCGGAAATTCGATACAAATTGAACGAGGCGGATTTTTTGAGACATTCTTCGAAACAACTCAAGATAGCTCTTAATGCATCAAAAATATTGAAAAAAGGCGGACGACTTATCTATTCCACGTGCTCCATTGAGAGGGGCGAGAATGAAGATGTTATCGATAGGCTATTGCGGTTGCGGCCCGAACTCGGAGTTACGCGTCCTACTGTAGATGATCGGTTTGTAACGAGTGAGGGGTTTGCCCGGACATTTCCGGATCGAGATGATATGGATGGCTTTTTTATCGCACAACTGACGAGGACGCCCTAGGATTCGTATTTGCTTGTGCGGTTCGTTGTTTCGCCCAAAAGTGCTACAATTTGGGTTTGATTTTTTGGGCTATTTAATTGGATCTTTATGCGCGGAATCTCGGCAATTGGAAAACTCATCGCACTTGCCATTTTGGTCTGTGTATTCTTTGGTGGAATGGCAGGTGTCATCTACTTTTCGTTGCAGGGCGTTGAGATCAAAGTCCCTGAACTGACGGGTAAGAACTTTACCGAAAGCGAACACGAACTCGCGTCTTTGGGGCTAAAGATCAAGAAACGTGCCGATCGCGTAACCGCTGATCCGCCAAATACTGTTATCGAACAGCTTCCTAGACCCGGTGAAACGGTGAAGACCGGCCAGTGGATTCTGGTAGTTACGAGTAAACCGCCAATTGATGGTGACGAAGTTCCTCAGTCCCTGAAAAAGACGGACGAGGACGATACGGAAAAAATCGAAGAAATGATCACCGAAAAGCCCAAAAAGCCGAAAGCCAATAGTAATACGAATCGGAAAAAGGCTGAAACCACCCGCGACGTTGCAAGTAACGTAGCCGGAACCAATTCAAACTCCGATTCTGTGGAAGGTAATTCAAATAAAAAGGAAGGCGGCACCACGACAACGCCGGGCGATAAGAACAACAAAAACGCATCGACACCGAATGGACGACCTGGTTCCGGGTCAAACACCTCGAAACCGTCAGATTCGCGGCCGAAGAACCCCAATCGTCCGAATCGCTGATCGATCACCTTTTTTGACATATTGATATCGGATTTAACCGGACCGAATGTTTGAGATAGCACCTTCAATACTTTCAGCAGATTTCACCAGGCTTGGCGAGCAGATCCGTGAGGTCGCCGCCGGTGGTGCCAGCATTTTACACGTCGACGTGATGGACGGTCATTTCGTCCCTAATATCACGATCGGTTTGCCGGTGGTCAGATCGATCCGTGCAATGACGGAACTGACGATCGACACGCATCTGATGATCGAACAGCCCGGACGTTATGCCGCGGAATTTGCAAAGGCCGGTGCCAATATGGTCTCCGTGCACGTCGAGGCCGATCCGAATTTGCATCGAACGCTTTCGTCGATACGAGATGAAGGCGCGAAGGCGGGCATTGCCATCAACCCTGCGACGCCGCTGACGGCTATCGAAGAGGCGATCCAGCACGCGGATTTTGTTCTGGTGATGTCGGTCAATCCGGGTTTTGGCGGGCAACGATTCATTCCGGCGGTGCTGGACAAATTAAAACGGCTTCGCCAACTTATCGATGATCGCGGGTTGCCCGTTAACATCGAGATCGACGGTGGTGTGGATGCTAACAATGTTGCGGAAATATCTCGCTCCGGAGCGGAGATATTAGTCGCCGGCTCAGCAGTTTATGGCACCAATGACCCGGCGGCGGCCGTGAGGGAACTCATCGATAAAGGAACTCGCTGGGTATAAAGCTCGGCGGATCGAAAATAAAGTTTTGAGGAATTATGGTAAGAATCAGTATTAGGGTTTTTGTTCTTTCACTTTTGGCGACTGCATTGTTTTCCGCGTCGGCGATGGCACAGTCCAAGCCGCTTGACGGCAGTGAAATACAGCGTCTGGATGTAATGAGGGACAAACTTGACCGAATGAAGCGATCGCTTTCGGCTGCTGCGGGAAGTCTCAAAGACGAAAATAGCAACGACAAATCTAAGAAGAACGACAAGGCTAACCTAGATTCACCGCTCGGCCGTATGCTTGGGCTGGAGAAGGAAGCCTCGAAGCTGTTGTCGGACGCGAATAATCAAAGGGGCAGGATCGATCGCGGGGACAAGCATGAAAAGGCGGACGTGGACAGTCTGGAGCAAGCCGTCAGCGAGTTGCAGGCGCGCGTGGAAACGGTGCAGGCTGAAAGTGCGGCGGCCCGAGCAAACCCTAATTCGCGCGTCGGTCAGGTTCGTGAGGTCAAAAAGAAAAAGAAATTTCTAGGCATTTTTGGCGGCGGCAGCGGCGATGACGAGTATGACGAGTTGATGGGCAGCGTCATACCCGGACGCGACCGCGAATTGTTTATTGTCGCCACGCGTGAAGTCCGAAAGAAGAATTACGATGTCGGGCGACTGCTTTTTCAGACCATCATTACAACATATCCGGATTCTCAGTATTTGCCGATGTCAAAATTGGCTGTCGCGGATTCATTTTTTCTGGAAGGTTCGACAAGTGCTTTGATCCAGGCGATCGCTGCATATCAGGACTGGCTCACATTCTTTCCGACTCATCCGTTAGCCGATCGCGTCGTTCTTAAGATCGCGGAAGCTGAAATGCGTCAGATCGGCCTGCCGGACCGTGATGCAACCCGCGCAAAGCGTGCTGAGACACGCCTCAAGGCTCTTTTGCAGCAATATCCGAACTCGATCCTCAGGAACGAGGCTCAGACCCGTTTGAACGAAGTCCAGGATAATCTTGGTCTGCATAATCTGTTCATAGCGAATTACTATTACATTATGTCGATCGATCAAAAGAAGGGCGGGCTAAAAGGTGCTCAATCGCGATATCGTGAGATCCTCGATAAATACCCCAATTTTAAGTTTATGGACGAGGTTTTGTTCAAGACCGCCGTGACTTACCAGATCGAGGAAGAAACGGATCAAGCAGCTCGATATTTTCAGAGGATCGTCTCGGATTACCCGAACAGTGAGTACGTCGATCGGGCCAAAGAACAGTTGACGTTGATCGGTGCCACTATTCCCGCCGTTAACCCTGAAAGGGCAACCACATTGCCGCCTGAGGATGTTTCATTCTTTCAAAATTTCCGAAATCAGCTATTCGGTATCTATCCGATGACCATTGACAAAAACGGCGTGCTGATGACGAAGGATTTCGAGAAAGAAAAATTTGAAATGATCGATCAGATCATTGATAATCAGGGCGATATATTGGTTAATCAGATACCTAAAGCTCTGACCACTGTTATTTCGCAACGTCAGCCGGTCGCCCAACCGACACCGCCGCCGACAGCACCGCCGCGGCAGCAATAGGCGAGAGAGTGATCGATCCTGACGTTAAAAAGAGAGTGGACGAACGTTACTCGCGTTCGTTGATCATTTACAGTTCAATGGCTGCATCGGCATTAGGTATCGCGGCCATCGGGTGGATTGTCATTCCGGCAGTTCAAATACCGGCCTCAGCACCGGCGGTTGTGCCCATTTGGGTGTTGGTCTTTTTCCTGGCGATTGCTGCGATCATTGCCCGGAGATCTCTGGTTCGATGGGAACGCCTGCATGACATAACTCTCCTTCGTGGGGTCGATGGACTTCTGGCAACGCTTCAGACGAACTCGATCATTTTGGCAGCCCTCGGCGAGATGATCATTATCGCTGGCGTCGTTTCCGCGTACTTGTCATTTGACCGCGGTGACCTTCTGCGGTCGACGATCATAGCGGCGGTAGTGTTTGTGCTCAATTTTCCTCGTCGGTCGACCTGGGATACGATCATTTCCAGTCTAAGCAAAGTTTAATATCTCAATTATGTCCATAGCCGGAATGATACGCGCCATCGGTTTGACGATAGGCATCGTCGGGTCGGTTTACGCTCAAACCGGCCAAATGCCGTCCACTCCTGCCCAACTGCCCGCGGTGAGTATAGAACGCCGCCGCGAAGCGATGGAGCGAATGCTGGAGGGACAGCGCCTTTTATTGGCGAGTAATCGGTTGCGTTCCGAGGCGGCGATCAACGCTACCGTAGAACGTGCGCGAGAGGCATTCCTGAAGGTTGTCGAGCTTGATCCGTCGATCGCCGAGGCCTATACGTCACTCGCTGAGATCGCAGTGTCGACGCCGCCAAATGATATTGGTGAGGCGATCAAGTATGCATTAGCCGCCGTTCGCGTCGACAGTACGAATTTCGGCGGCCGCCGATTGCTAGCACGGCTTTACACGATCCGAGCCCGAGGTGCAGACGGTAAGTTCGAACCGGGTAATTCTGCATTGGCGGTGGCAAATTGGCGTGAAGTTACGATCCTCGACCCTCGGAACGCGGAAGCGTGGGCATTTTTAGCGTCGCTTTACGAGGTCTCAGGCCGCAAAAATGAAGAGATCGATGCCCTCCGAAAATGGGTTTCGTCCGCACCGCCGATCGATACACAATTTTATCAGGCGGCATTGGGCAGAACAGACACTCTCACGGTAGAAACTGCTTCCTTGAGACTCGGCCAAGCTCTGGTAGCTACAAATAACGCAGATGAGGCGTTGACCGTACTCGGCAATCTCGCGGCGGACGATCCCGGCAACGTGGCGGCCACCGAAGTATTGGGCGACGCCATTGCTCTGGCGAGCGATACTGCTGTACGCAAGGCCACTGAACTATTGAGGCAAGCGGCTTACGGCGATCCGTCAAACCTAAAGTTGATCGGCCTGCTTCAGAGTGTTTTCGAACGCGGCGGAGCGTCAAGGGAAGCCGTCGCTCTGCTGCAACGATCGATCGAATCGACTGCCAAAAGCGATCCTTTGATAAACGCCAGGCTTCTGATCGAACTCGGTGATCTTTTCAGGCGTGAACAAAAGTTTGACATCGCTGCCGATTCGTATGAAAAGGCTCTGATCCGTATCGGCGATCCGACCGATGCCGACTCAAAATCCGAAATAAACGAGATCGTACGATCGGCGTTCGGTAAGTTGTCGCGGATCGATGGATTAAGGCTGAGGCCGACCGGAATAGTCAAACTTTCTATTCGTAGCCGAACATTTTTAGGCAAAGATTCGCAATTTCCTGACCGTTTGGTGATCGACCACTATCGTTCCATCGGCAAACGTATCGAGGCACTGGCGGCCGTCAAATCCTTACGCGTGCGGTTTGGCACAGATGAGGGTCTCCGTCGTCTAGAAGCGACCGTCTTGGCGGAATCCGGAATGATCAGCGATGCCGTCAAGCTAATGAAAGCCCGCTGGGCCGATGCGGCAAATCGACCTGCGGCCGCGACGGAAGTACCGCTGACGCCATTCGATGAGTTTTCTGACCTACTTTTCATCTCCGACCTTGCCGCGCGTCACTCGAGTCCCGTGATCGCAGTTGATGCCGCCAGAAGGGCATTGACTAAGGCAGTTGACTCCGACCGACGTCAGATCGCTCAATTGTCGGTCGCGACGGCATTGCAACGCTCAGGCGAATTCAAGGCTGCCGAGGAAATTCTGCGGGAACTGTTAAGACAGACGCCGGGGAATCCTATGGCGCTAAATAATTTGGGTTACTTCTTGGTTGAGCGTAACGAGCGACTTGATGAGGCGGTTGTGCTCATTCGCGGTGCATTGTCGATCGATCCAACTAATGGCTCGTATCTCGATAGTCTCGGCTGGGCACTCTTCCATTCCGGAAAGATCGACGCCGCCGAGAGCGAGTTGCGAAAGGCAATCAGATATGACGATACGTCGGTTACAGCATTCGAACATTTGGGTGATGTTTTAGCCAAAAAGGGCGACCTCGCCGAGGCCCGGAAGTGTCGTGTTGCCGCACGTGCCAATGCTACATCGGCCGAAGATGTCCGACGTCTAGATGAAAAGCTGAAATAAAGAAGGCCGCCTTTTCAGACGGCCTTAAAACTAAACCTGTGGTGTCGGCGTTGGTACCGGGTCCGTCGTAGGTTCGTTACGCTTTTTAAGCTTTGGCGGACCATCCGATGGAGTCGAAGTGCTGTCCGGTGCTGAATCATCGGTCGGTTCAGGTTGCCTCTTCTTGAGTGTTGGTTTTGTGTCGCCACCTTCGTCGACATCGGATAATACGCCGGCTCTCGCGTTCGTGGTCTTCATAAGCTGCGCTTTTACCCGCTGAAACTCTGAGGTGCTGATCACATATTCTTCTTTTTCGGGAAACCGTGCGACCAATTCCAAACTGTCATCACGCCTTTCCAATGAAGGGGGATGCGATGAGAATAGTTTCGAGATCGTTCCCGGCTTTTTCCGATTTTTGGAAGCTAGCTTTTCAAACATCGTGGACATTCCGGTTGGATCGTATCCGGAAGCATACAGGTACTGTACACCGAGTTTGTCAGCCTCGACCTCCGCTCCGCGACTAAATTTAAGAAATGCCAACGCCTGAGCGATCCCGGCCGTGTTTTGAAGCACACTGCCGGCAATCCCGCCGGTCAAGATCATTCCGGCCAACATCCCGTACTGGAGCAACTGGCCTTTTCCTTGGTTCTCCATCGCGTGGCGAGCAGCAACGTGAGCGATCTCGTGAGCCATCACACCCGCCAATTCGGCTTCGCTGTCTGCAGCGAGAATTAATCCTTTATTTACAAAGAAATAACCGCCCGGCAATGCGAACGCGTTGACCTCATCACTATCAATGACCTTAATAGTGAAGGGTATTTTGGCATCTGAGTGCAGAACTATGTTCTGTCCGACGCGATTGACATATTCGGTGATGATCGGGTCATCCACCATTTTGGCCTGCTGCTCGACCTCCATCGCCAACTGGCGGCCGATCTGCATTTCTTTTTCCTGGGAACCGCCTAACCACCCAAACAGTTTGTCAGAGCCGCTATTGATGTTACGTTTACCGATCTGTGCCGGATCGTCCTTGGCCGAAAGAGTTCCGGGCCCCGGAGTTGGGGTTGCGTCGGACTTGGGCGATTGCTTTTCCTTCTTTTTAGATTTTACAGCAGGCTTGTCAGTATCGGTTTTTGTCTGGGCCCCAACGCGTACCGGTACCAACATCGATCCGCTAACCCAAATGCTTAGCAACAAAAAATATCCACTCACTTTCTTGACCAAACCGATCGACATAAACTGCCTCCAACTAATATTCACCGATACCAATGATTGTAGACCTTCACGAGTTGTCGTTCAACAGCTTTTTGATGCCCGCGCAAGCAAAATGGTTGCGCAATTATCTTTATAAAAGATCAAATAGCAAACTGTCACCGATTGCGATAAATATAGGTTCTATTTACTGATTAAACTTGTTAAAATAATACGGACGGTTCCGTCGCGTGATCTGCCGCCTTTCGGCGGTTCGGGAAAGTTAGCTTTGGTAATAGATCAGCGGCACCGACACTACTAAAAGATGAATCGAATTCCGGAAAAGGTAAAGGACATCGTCGAGGTGCGTACACACGCAGGTCTCACGAATTTCGCAACAGACCCGTTACGAACACTTTCCGGATATCATTTTACGGATGTCACGGCAGATCTTATGAGCAAATGGCTCATTAAGGTCCTGTCCGTAAACTCGACTCACGGGGCTTCGTTAGCACTCGCCGGCTTTCGCGGTGTTGGCAAGAGCCACTTTCTGGCCGCCTTCGGCACGATCCTTTCACACCCGGAACTGCGATCAAGGATATCTGATCCGCTCGTATCCTCGACTGCACATTCGATCGTTCGCCGTAGTTTCCCGGTTGCATATGTTCGCCGCGGCCTTCAGAAGTCGTTGTTTCTTGAGCTAAAAGATGCCATTGCCCCGATCATTGGTTGCGATCCGGGTTCCTTAAGCGATTCGCTGAGCGAGATATTAATGCGTGCTCGGCAGAGCACCGGTGACGATCCTTTGGTTTTGCTGATCGATACGGCGATCGAACGGTCATCCCGCGTTTCACGCGATGATGGCGTTATTTTGTCTGAGATCGCCGAAACGGCGGGATCGTTGGGGATATTTGTCGGTATCGCGCTCGATGACGACATTTCCGGAGCGGACGGCCTTAATTCGGCTATATCCGGCACATATTCGATCGATTACCTAGATCAGGAACACCTGTATCGAATCGTTGACACGCATATTTTCCCAAAGCAGAACCGAATGCACGCGGTACTGCACGACATTTACGACCACTATCGCAAAGCCGTACCAAGTTTTCGTTGGAGCGAGGAGCGATTTTCTTCACTTTATCCGCTGCATCCGGCCATTATGGAGGTCGCGCCTTTTGTGCGTCTCTATATGCACGATTTTGCACTCTTGAGTTTTGCCTCTGAGGCGGGTTCGCGTATCCTTGGCCGTCCCGCAAACTCGCTGATCGCGCCGGATGAGGTATTCGATAAGGTCGAAAAGGACTTGCGGGAAGTCGAGGCACTCAAGGGGGCATTTGAGGCGTTTGATCGGATCAATACCGACGTCGTTTCACACATTCCGGTTGTAAAGCGTCTACAGGCCAAACTGATCCTCAAGGGGCTTTTCCTCTTTTCGCTAAATGACGAAGGTGCATCGGCATCCGAGATCGGAGCGTCGATGCTCATCTACGACGAGAATGACCCGGCCGGAACTGTACGTCAGATCGAGTCGGTCTTGGCGTCGTTTCACAATGCTCTACCCGCTCAAGTGCGTGTTCAGGATTCGGCGGGCGGGTCGCGATTCAGCATTAAGCTAGACGGAAAGGACGATTTCAATTTAGAACTAGCACGTCTATCGGATCTGGTTTCCACTACGGTCACCGGCGAGATCTTCAGGCGATCGATCGACGAGCGATTTTCGGACTGTTCATTGGCCGATGTCACTGAAACGCCGGGGAGGGCGGTCGCAGGTTGTGCGATCACATGGCGTGGCGGCTTGCGAAAAGGTCAGGTAGTTTGGGATTCCGGTGACGTGCCGTTTATCCCAAAACCGTCGGACCCGGTCGATTGGACTGCGGTGATTCCCCTAGCGACCGGCTTTGTTGCACCACCGATTACGGATACGCCGCTTGTTGTGTGGAAGCCGGCCGAACTGTCGTCCGGTGAACTAGACACTATTCGGCGTTTTCACGTACTGCAGACTGATACCAAATTTCGATCGGAATTTCCGGAGCATATCTCGGCCGCGACTCAGGTACACGCCTTTGCGGTTGAAAAGATATTTCAAAGAGTATTTTTGAATGACGGCATTCTGCTGATCGAGGGGTTTGAATACAACTTTACCGACGATGCGAGAACCGCTCAGAGCTTGGCTCAAGTATTTACGATAATGCTCGAGTCACTTTTTGAGGGAAAATTCCCGCTTCATCCGTACTTCGCGTCTGTTATTCGCTTTCAGGACGTGACGACTCTCGTCACGGACTTTTTCGGGGGAGCACGCCCGAGAATCGAGGAGGTGCAAGCTTTAGCGGGGCTTTACTGCCAGCCGATCGGGATCGTAACTGATACAGACGGCATATATTCGCCGTCCGATGCAGACGAATTACGCGGTAATGATCTAGTAAAGTTGGCATTCGAGTCGATCGCCGCCGAGCGCGGTGAGATCACGTCACTCCAGCAGATCCTGGCGATGCTCGGTGCGGCACCGTTCGGGCTAGTTCGCGAAGGGTCTTATCTCTTGCTGTCGGCGATGGTAGCAGCCCGATTGCTCGAGTTTGTTACATCCAATGGCGATCGTATCAATTACCGTTCGCTCGACCTTAAACTGATCTGGGACGACATCGTTGGGGTGTCACCGCCGACGGAGTCCGTTTATTCAAACGAACGATTGTTGTTTTGGGGTTCTCTATTGACGGGCAGGTCATTTGGGTCATTAAACGCGGCCAAAGATCGGCAAGTTATAACGGACACCCTAACCGCCTGGGCAGAAGAATGGAAGTCAACGGATCTCGGAGCTCGTTTTGACGCGCTTCGTGATGAATTCCTAAACACCCGGAATTGGCGTTTGGCGGCAATGTCCACACGTGCATTCAAGTCGGTTGCGGACGCTATTGGTGCAGTCGGGATCGGTGCTTTGAATCTTGAGACCGGCCTTCAGTTGATAGCCGAGGCATTTTCCGATTCTGAGTCCGAATTTGTGCGTCATTCTCAGGATCTTGCAGCCCTTACGCAATATATAGACGGGGCATCGCTGCGAAAGGAAGCGATCTCGTGGCTCTCGTTGTGTGAGGTTACGGGTGAACACACGGTCGATCAAATGCGGCACGAACTATATGTCTCGTTTGAACGCACTATGAATGATGCAACTCCGGGAACTGTGGTGGATCTGAACAATCAGTGGATAAAATTTCGAAAGGTGTATTCGGAGCATTTCATAGACCGTCACGATATGACGGTTGTCTCACCTTACCTTCGAGAGAAGCTGGCCGAAATAATGAAGACAGATCTTTGGTGGGAGTTTGAGAATCTATCGGATATCGAGGGATTCGATCTGAGTTACCGCCGAGCGTCTAAGCAGTTACTCAACCGGATCCGGAAACTGGATTGTCGATATGACACAGCTAAGCTATTCGCCAGACAACCATTTTGTGGTTGTCCGTTCAATCTGGCTGAGGCAGGCGACGTCGAAGCGTTGCCGGAGGCACTCTGGCGTGTGGTCAATCAGGGATTGCTATCCTATCGTGACACCCTGCGACAAAATGAATCATTGATCAAAAATGTTTTGGAGCCACACGTCAAAGCAACCCGATCCGGATCGACCAAACAGGCCTTCACTGATCTGCTGGCATATCTAGCGACCGAAAAAGATTTTCGACGCTTATCAGACCACGAGATCCAACTTATTCGAAAGGCATTTACCCATCTCGACAACGTAGACGACGTTGATTTGGACCGCCGCCCGGAAGAGGAAGACCTGCGTTTCGTCAATTCGACTGAACTTCCCAATTTTGCTGATGCGGTTGACGAAGTAAACGCGATCTTGGAGTCGATGCCGAGCTGAAATCTGCAGATCGGTGACTTCCGGGTTTCGTCCGCCGTGATAAATTCACTATAGTTAGGACTATGTTGTCGGTCACCATTATAGGGCCTGGTCGGGTAGGCGGAGCGATGGCCTTGGCTCTGCCAGCGTCGAAATACAAGATCGAACAATTCGTCGTTGGCGACGGACGCAGCCTTGCCGCTGTTTTAAGTACATCGTTTGCTGGATCGGCCGTCTCTGAGGTCTCCGGTCTCGAGATTATATCTTCGGACATCGTATTGGTGACGGTCCCTGACAGTGAGATCGCCTCGGTTGCCGCCGCCATAAGCACGCGAATTAATAATCCACCAGTCGTACTTCATACGAGCGGAGCATTGTCGTCGGACGTGCTGTCCTCGCTTTCCGAGATCGGTTGCAGTGTTGGTTCGATCCATCCTTTGGCCTCGATCAGCACAGCTGAATCGGGTGCGGGCCGACTGAATGGTGCGTACTTCTGTATTGAGGGGAACCCGATCGCAGTATCGACAGCAGACAGGGTAGCGAAAGACCTAGGCGGAATTCCATTTACGATCGACACGGCAACCAAGGCTCTGTATCACGCATCTGCGGTAATAGCTTGCGGACACTTCGTCGCTCTTTTTGATACTGCTGCGGACCTAATGTCCAGAGTCGTCGGCGAACGTGAAAAAGCAGTTGCGATACTTTTGCCGTTGGTTGGGAGCACGTTCGCAAATCTGCGAGATCAGGACACAGCGTCAGCATTGACCGGTACTTTCGCGAGAACCGACGTGGGAACATTTGCCTCACACGTCGAGGCACTGCAGGATATAGGTGACCAAAATATTGTCGATATTTATCTCGACCTCGGGTTGAGATCGCTGAAGCTTGCTTTGGAAAATGGTGCTGACCCCGATCGAGCCGCTGAGATCCGTCGTCGGATTTCTCTGGCAAAAGGAAATGGCTAATGATAGTATTTTCCGTATAGACGACATCTAAAAATGCCGAAAGCGAAATACAGATTTGAGACGGAAAGGGCGATCTTCGTCGAGCACATTCAGCGGGCGGGTCTTCGTAAAACGTCGCAACGCGATCTGATAATGGAGACGTTTTTAAGCACCGAAGAGCATCTGACCATTGAGGACCTTCATCGTCTTGTCCAGAAACGCGATGCGAGCGTCGGGCACACGACGGTCTATCGAACTTTGAAGTTGCTTACTGAGGCTGGATTGGCACGCGAAGTCCGCTTTGGCGACAACAAAACGTATTTTGAGCACCATCACGATCACGAACACCACGATCATATGATCTGTACGGGTTGTGGCCGCGTGCTCGAATTTTTTTCGGAAGCGATCGAAGATCTGCAGGATAAGATGGCGGAACGGTTCGGGTTCTTACCGACGCATCATAGCCTTCGGATGTGGGGCTTATGCAGTGATTGCCAAAGCACGTCGGAAAATAATGTGGCGACGCCGTCGGGTGCCCAACCACGTGTTCGTGTAAAGACAGCGATCGATAGATAGTAGAGGCAAATGAGCGTAACTGAAATCATATTTACTCGCGAGGGAATTGACGGCCTAGCGCCCGTTGGATCGCGGCTTTCCGACATTATGAGCCGATTCGGCATTCGGCTTGACGGTAACTGCCTAAGTACAGCGAATGATCACGTATGCTTGGTGACGGTCACTCGGGGTGAATCCGCTCTATCGCCATTAAGTAAGTTAGAAGAGGAACATTTCAGCAAGCATAAGCGTAATCCAGGAGAGCGACTAGCCTGTCAGGTGATGGTCGCGAAAGCGGGAGAAATAACCATTATGACTGCAGAAAAAGAAAAGAAGTCGAAAGAACGACCGGACGAAGACAAGATGTTTGCCGCATTTAGCGAGTTGCCGCTCGACGAAAAATTGTCCAAACTGGTTAAGATGGAGGCCGCGGCCCTAAGCGAAACGATCTCGTTCGTACTCGATTCGCCTTTCAAGGTCTTTGAAAAGATCGGTGACCTGATGGCCGATATTGGGATGAAGAAGGACGCGGAATCAAAAAGTGGGAATGTCAGCGGAAAGGACGTGTCGACACCGCCCAAAGCCGAGGACACCGAAAGCGAAGTGAAGAAGCCGAATAGGACTACTCGGACAAAAGCCGCTACCAAACAAAAAAAGGAACGCGATCAACAATAGAAAGGCAGACGGTCAAGTACAGTTCGTGGCTAACAAAATCACCAAATTTGAACCCGGTGGGGTCATGTCACCGCTTTCACAGGTCGTTTTAACCTCATCGGTTGCGGGCGTTTTGTTATTGTTTTTTGGTGTTCCGTTTTACGTTGTTTTCTTCTTAGGTGCCTTCTCATTTTTATTGTTAAAGATCTTCACCTCCGGTACAGGTAGCGATGTCCGGCCGATATTTGAGTTTTATTTATTGGCAAATGACATCCTACGCCACGACGGTAAGCGTTGGTTTGGTTTCGAGGTTGCCGAGACCATCGCCCTGGGCGAAAGGATCACTCAGTTATTCGAACCACCTCCGCTGGTAATATTCACATTAGGTGCGTTGTATTTGCGATCAGGCGACAACGCTAATGCGTCGAGGTGTTTCGAGTCGCTTTATTCGGAAACGAGTGGTGATGAGGGCGCAATAATAGCACCTTCGGACAAACTGCGTGAGTACGTCAAATTGCTTCGCAAGATAGAACGAGAACCTGCCGAGGCACCAAAGATCTCAGCGGCGGTCCGATCGCTTGAACGAATGCGAAAGTTGCGCGGTCCCGAGATGCATAAGGCGGCCTTAGATATGAAGGGACGATCAACCGTCGGCGATAGCGTTTCGGCAGAAGTATTGACCGGTGACCATTTCCACGAGCGAGCCAAGATCCGTAGCGTTGTAGAAAATACCGATAGCGACGCTTTGCACGTAAGAAAGTCGATCTCCGAGGTTTTGCAGGACATCTACGACGAAAAAGTTAATTAGATATCAATCTCTAAGCCCAAAAAACTTCCGTATCGAACTCAACACGCCCAATGACGTTTTATCGTCGATCGACTCGTCGGTCGCATTTGAAGACGTCAATTTAGTTCGCCGTTCATCGATTATTTCAACTATCGAATTTACTACGTCCGGATTTGCCTCAAATATCGGTCTGATCGCGTTTTTTCCGATCTGCATAACTTCGGTTTCTTCGGTCGCCGACACAGTTGCCGAGCGTGGTTGTCCCGTCAGGAGACTCATTTCCCCAAAAAAATCATTTTCGCCAAGACTGCTGATCACTTGATAGCCTGCACCGTTCGGGATCTCAACATCTACAGACCCGCGGATGATGACGAACATCGAATTGCCCTCTTGACCGATTCTGACGATCGGTTCACCGGGAGCGTAAACCTTGACCTTTGAGGCGGCTGCAAGCTTCTCGGTTTCAACATCGGACAATGGTGAAAAGATCGCTATCCGGCTCAGCCGTTCAAATCGCGAATTGATCAATTCTTTGACGGGTTGCACCTCGGGTTTGGGTTCTATATGGACGGTTCGCGTTGGGAATGGAAAATGAATATTCTCCCGCTGAAAAACGTACCAGATCCGCTGCCGTATGAGAGCGTCGGTGTCGCTATATTTTTTATAGTCGACGACCCAATATTTTACTTCCCAGTCAAGACCATTCTCTCCCAAATTACGAATTCTCACAACAGGTTTTAGCTTAGGTGACACGTTTTCCACCTGGCGGACGGCGTCGCGGACCAACTGGATGGTTTTGGCTGGTGAGTGATGGTACAGCGTACCGAAAAAAACTGCCCGAGCGTTGAGATTGTCCTTTGGGGCCACCTCGATCGTCTCTTTTCCAAGCACCGAGTTGCTTATCACCAACAATTTATGGTCGAACGTCCTTATCTTGACACCGCGCCACGACACGCTTTCGACTGAGCCAATGCCCCGATTGCTTATATTTAAGATGTCACCGACTTGAAACGGTTGATCTGCCTGCATCGCCAAACCAGCGAAAAGATTGCCAAGGGTGTCTTGCAGTGCCAAACCGATAACGATTCCCAAGATCGTCGACGTAGTGAAGACAGCGCCGAGATCGATGCTCGGGTATTGAGACTTAAATATCACGAAAAACGCCACAATGTAGATAACTATCGAGATTACATTGCGGAGCAGTGACGAAAGTTCGGGTTGACCATAGTTCTTTAAGACCGCATTAAAGACAATATAATCAAATAGCCGAACTACAGAGATGATCAAGAACATCCATACGATGACTTTGATCGTGCGAAAGAAGTTCTCAATGAGGGTCGCGGCGGTCTCGCCCATCTGCCCGTCAGTCGAACCGAATATTGTTACGCCATAGTCACGGATCGGACTTACTATCAGCGGATAAACGATCAGAAAAAGTGAAAGAGTACCGCCAATAATTAAGAAAAGGACTACTTTTTTCTGGAGTTCGGACGAACGCATAGACATAATCGCCTTAAAACATATCAGCAATCGTTTTGCCAATCAACAAAAGTGAGAGTATCGAAACCACGAGCGTTGTTACGACCGCGAAGACGTTGTGAATAAACCGATTGCGATATTCACCCATTATCTCTCGATTATTAGACAGCAATACGATCGCGACCAAGATTATCGGCAGCAACAACCCGTTAACTGATTGGGTAAGTATCAGAAGTCGGATCTGAGGGATGCCGGGGATCATTGCGACGATCGCCCCGACCAAGATCAAGGCCGTAAATATTCCAAGAAATATCGGGGCCTCGCGAAAGCTTCGTGAAAGCCCTTTTTCGAAACCCATTGCCTCACTAAGAGAATATGC
Organism: Chloracidobacterium sp.; assembly: GCA_016720705.1. Lineage (NCBI taxonomy): Bacteria > Pseudomonadati > Acidobacteriota > Blastocatellia > Chloracidobacteriales > Chloracidobacteriaceae > Chloracidobacterium > Chloracidobacterium sp. Next base: position 172,103 of record JADKKB010000001.1, read on the forward strand.
GGTAGCAAGAGGTAACACGCCCATCGCGAGCATCGCAGCTCCAAAAAGCCCGATCGCAAATAGGTATTTTGCGTATTGTCCGGCAATCGGAGCAAACGACTCGGCCGCAGTCGCCGCCGAGTCTATCGACGTGATCCCCACACTGTGCAGAGTCGCACCCGTGCAGATGACGATAAATGCCGCGATCATACACGCGAATATCGTCCCGGCGACCACATCCGCACGCACCATTGGCAGATCTTCGACATTCATCTGCTTTTCAACCACCGAAGACTGAACGTAAACCTGCATAAATGGCGTGATCGTCGTGCCGATCAGAGCCATTACCATAAAGAGATATCCGGTATCCGTGCGAATTTGCGGTTCGATAAGGTGTTTGCCGACACTCGCCCAATCGGGCTTTGCCAAATATGCGGACGCGATGTAGCACAGAAATACGAGCGACATCAGCAGAAATACTCGCTCTACACGCTTTTGAGTGCCGCGAACAACCAACCACCAGATCGAAATTGCTGTCAGAGGGATCGTGATATAGCGCGGTATGCCAAATAGTTCGGAAGCTTGGGCAATTCCTACAAATTCGGAAATGATCACACCGGTATTTGCGATCAATAGGGCGAACATTACAAAGGCAGTCCAACGGACGCCAAACTGCTCACGAATGAGATCCGCCAGTCCCTGACCGGTTACCACGCCCATTCGGACACACATTTCCTGGACGATGATCAAGCTGATCGTCATTGGGATAAATGCCCACAATAGCTCGTAACCGTAGGCGGCCCCGACCGAGGAATAGGTGGCGATACCACTGGCGTCGTTTCCGGCATTTGCCGAGATGATGCCCGGTCCAAGTATCGCTAAATATGCAAAGAATCTATATTCGGAAAGGCCACGCCTAAGGCGCTGTGGAAGGCGCTGGATGGACCGCACAATTTTCTTTTGTGAAAATCGCTTTAATATCATTTCTGCTACTATCGCCTTCGGTCATCTGATTGTTGGTCAAGGCTTGTGCCTGAACGGGAATTGAAAAATGACTATAACCCTTTTGGATGAATTTGGGAAGTAATGGGGCCGGCAACGGCATGTTTGGCTGACAGCCGAAGTTCTGTTAGAGTCCCTTTATGAAAATATTGCAGCTTCGCCGTAATTTATCTTTGGTCCTGCTACTAGCGATCGTTTTCACGTCGTTTGTCGGTACAAACAGCGTTTCGGCAGCGTGGACTGAGCCGGTTCGCGGGCGGCACGCAATGGTCGCATCTCAACACGAATTAGCGTCAAAGATCGGTGCGGATATTATGAGGAAAGGTGGAAACGCCGTTGATGCAGCGATCGCAGTCGGACTAGCACTTGCCGTTGTATATCCCGAAGCAGGCAATATCGGTGGCGGCGGATTTATGCTGATTCGGAGAGCTGATGGCGGAGCATTTGCCTTGGATTATCGCGAAATGGCACCGGCGGCGGCTAATCGTGATGTCTTTGTTGATAAAGAAGGCAAGGTGATTGACGGCGAAGGCTCATCCACCATCGGCTATCGGGCATCCGGCATCCCTGGAACTCTGGCCGGATTCGAATTGGCATTCAATAAGTACGGTTCCGGCAAGGTCCGTTGGCGAGACCTCGTTGAGCCTGCAAGGGCGCTTGCCCAAAACGGTTACGTTCTGTCCTATCGGCTGGCGGCCCTATTTAAGTCCTATAAGGGTAACTTGGGTAAGTATGCCGACAGCAATCGAATATTCTTGCGAAACGGTGATTTTTATAAAGAGGGCGACGTTTTCCGACAGCCCGAACTGGCAGCGACTCTGGCACGAGTTCAAACGCTGGGAGCTCGGGAGTTCTATACCGGAAAGACCGCCCAACTGATCGCTGCGGATATGAAAGCTCACAACGGCCTCATCACGCTCGAAGACCTCAAGAACTACAAGGCAATAGAGCGGAAGCCTCTAACCGGAAATTATCGCGGGTATCCGATCATCACAATGCCCCCGCCGAGTTCGGGCGGTATCGTTATGTTACAAGTCCTGAATATGCTTGAGGGCTACGATATTCGTTCTATGAAATACAATTCTGCGGCCCGATATCACCTCGTGGCGGAAGCAATGAGGCGTGCATTCGCGGATCGAGCGGAATTTATGGGTGATCCGGATTTTGCGAATGTCCCGACGGCCTCGCTGATCGACAAGGACTACGGCAAACGCAGAGCAGCCACGATCGATGCAAAGCGGGCTTCCAACAGCCAGGACATAGGCCACGGTGACGTTGTCGGCGGCGAACCGACCGAAACGACACACTTCACTGTAGTTGATCCGCAGGGAACCGTCGTCACAAATACATATACGATCAATGACCTGTACGGCTCGGCCGTCACTGCAAAGGGTACCGGCGTACTTCTAAACGATGAAATGGATGATTTTGCCGCTCGTCCGGGCAAGGCAAATATGTTTGGTCTAATTCAGGGTGAACGAAATTCAGTGCAGCCCGGAAAGCGTCCGCTTTCTTCGATGACACCAACAATTGTGCTTAAGAAGGATGGTTCGCTTTGGTTCGCTCTCGGTGCCCGCGGTGGTCCACGGATCATATCGGCAGTGTTGCAGAGCGTTATAAATGTAATCGATCACGATATGAACATACAGGCGGCGATCGACGCCCCTCGCATCCATCATCAATGGTTTCCCGACGAACTCATGTACGAGCCCTTTGGAATGTCGCCGGATACGCTTTCGATATTGACGGCATACGGTCATAAATTTTCGGCTCGGCCCGGATATATCGCCAGTGCCACGGGTATTATGATCGATTCCGAAGGAACCCGATTGGGGGCTATAGATTCGCGGAGTGACGGTATGGCCGTAGGCTATTGATCGTTATTTAAGAGTTGGGTCGTGTTTTCTGTGACGCTGACTTGATCGAGCTCGCTCGTCTCTCGCCACATACCGGTGCGCGGAGCACCGTACATATTTGCGGGTATCGATTGTTGAGCAGGTAATGAGGGCATTTGCTGATGACCGGTAAGTGGTAAATTGGCAGCCCCCGGTATTCCGGCACGGGTGTCGCCAAAATACTTCGCCGGTTTGGGCAAAAACATCGCGGCCGAAACAAGGATCAGCAGTCCACCAAATATACCGATAATGGCTGATGCACTCGCGAGCTCGTCAATATTGATGATGGACCAGAGAGGTGTCATTATCAGCAAAAAGAAGACACACCATATCAGGCTGAAGGCCATCCCATTGCGGCGAGTGAAAACTTTGCGATCCTTATACAATTCGGCAAGCTGGGGCAGAAAGCCGCCGTGGGCCAAGACCTCAGATATGACACCTAACGGAAATCCGCAGCGTGAGCAAAATTTTGTATCCAAGGAAACCTGTTGTTGGCCGCAACTGGGGCAGTGCATTGTTTGACTCCAAAAATAATGTTCGAACCAGGACTAAGAAACAAACGAATTTTGCCACGGAAAAGTTCTGAAATCAACACATTTATCGCCGCGAGGGCTTCCCGTCGTTTATAACTTGCAAGTACGCAAATGCTCGGCCCTGAAAATGCTCGGCCCTGGCGACAGTCTCCAATAGGATCGATCCGAGTGTTTTTAGTTCACTAGGTGCCGGAATTGAACGGCTAAGGTCGGAATCATCCGTAAAGAACTGAAAGCCGGAAATTCGCAAAACCTCGACTTCGCCAAGGTATTCGACTATCTTTTGGGTAGAACTCAGAGCCTCGGGCAGGGTCCATTCAAATGGGTCATCCCACAGACGTCGCGTGATGCCGCCAAAGGTCATTTCGACCATTCCCGCAGATCGGATTATATTTTCGCCGACAGTTAGGCCACCGATATTTCCGTCAGTATGCGAAATACGTCGGAACAGCATTTCTTCGGGAAGTGAAGAGACAAATCGGAGCGTCCTGTCGTGCAGCATCACAAATTGCTCTTCAAAAGCGTTGATGAGTGTTTTCATATACAGAAAATGCGGCCCACGAGGACCGCATTCAGTCTAACATTTACCGACAAAATCAATGCTAACGCCGCTTTATACGTCTATCCTTTTCATACATTCCGAGGCCGTAATTTCTGCCATTCCAACTTACGCCCGTGCCGATCTTACCCTTGACCCCGATCTGTGAGCCCTTTGTGGGTACCGAATCATTTGTGATAACCCAAATCGAACCGGTTCCGTCATCGATCTTATATGCACCACCGGCGTACTTCGTTCCGGGTATCGACAAACCGTAACTGTCACGGACGGTGCCCGCTATGACAACTTCTTTATTTTGATACCGTGACGGATTCGCCTCAATGTCGGCGATGGTGGTTCGTTCGGGACAGCCTGCAGTGTAAAGTGCGGCCGTCAATACAATAACGGCAAGTGTGATCTTTCCAAGATGTTTCATCGTCTCTCCTCGTTCAGACTCGAATTTCAGATGGGAGAAATTCTATAACTATAGATTCGGAACTGAGCCGGGAGTTTGCCACGAATCTGCAGTTAGGATGACTACGTTGGAAATGATGGCAACTTCACGGCGCTGATCAGGAGAGTTTGACTGCGGTGCCGTAAGCAAGAACCTCGGTTGAGGCTTGGCCAAATTCAGTCGCGTCGTATCTCATCCCAATTACAGCATCTGCACCTATCTCGTGGGCGTGTTTCACCATACGGTTAAATGCTTCCATTCTGGCGGCCTCACAAACCACGGACCACTCCTCGATATTGCCGCCTGCGAGTGCTTTGATCCCGCCGACAATGCCGCGGCCTAGGCCGGTGGCACGCACAACAATGCCCCGAACTACGCCGAGATATTGCGAGACCTGCTTTCCTTGAATATCAAAACCGGTTGTAACGATCATTGAGCCTCCAAATTGGCATCGAGTTTTAGCCAACGAAGGTGAGGTGACGCGTTGACGAATAGCCGCGATACGTGTTGATAAGAATGGTAGCGCCTAGGGGAATCGAACCCCTCTTTCAAGAATGAGAATCTTGCGTCCTAACCGATAGACGAAGGCGCCACAGGCGAATGAAAAGAGATTGTATAACAATATTCTCAGTTTCGGCAAAGGCCGACCCCTGAATCAGGAGGTATTTGACCTTTGTGTTTCGCTAGAGCGGGCAATGCATTTGGGAAATTGGGGTTGAGCCTTTTATAATAGACTTTTGGCCTTTGAGCCCCGAGCAACACTATGACACACGATCTCTTTAATTCGCGACAGACATTCAAAACCGGTAATGGTTCCGAGGGCACCTTCTACTCGCTTCCGCAACTCGAAAAGGAGGGGATCGGGCACATTTCCAGACTGCCGATCTCGATCCGGATCGTTTTAGAATCGGTGCTCCGCAATTTTGACGGGGGCAAACGCGTCAGCGAATCAAATATCCGAGAATTGGCCGGATGGGTGGCAAACCGCGAGAGAACGCAAGAAATACCGTTCGTGGTGGCACGTGTCATACTGCAGGATTTCACCGGTGTGCCGCTGCTCGTCGATCTGGCCGCGATGCGCTCGGCCGTCACGGCGCTCGGCAAGGATGCCGGTATGATCGAACCGCTTGTCCCGGTTGATCTGGTCATTGATCACTCCGTTCAAGTGGACTATGCCGGCAGTGAACAGGCATATCAGCAGAATATGGCGAAGGAGTTTGAGCGTAATGACCAACGATATCGATTCTTAAAGTGGGGAACACAGGCCTTTAACGGCTTTAGCGTCATCCCGCCGGGGATCGGCATCGTCCATCAGGTCAATCTGGAATATCTCGCAAAGGGCGTATTTGAGCGTGAAGGCGTTTATTTCCCGGATTCTCTTGTCGGCACCGATTCGCACACTACGATGATCAACGGCCTCGGCATTGTCGGATGGGGCGTCGGCGGAATCGAGGCCGAGGCGGGAATGTTGGGTCAACCGGTTTATTTCCTTACCCCGGACGTTGTCGGCGTAAACTTAAAGGGCGAATTGCCGCAAGGCTCTACGGCGACCGATCTTGTGCTGCGCATTACCGAAGTACTTCGAAAAATGAATGTCGTCGGAAAATTTGTCGAGTTCTTTGGCGACGGAGCGTCTGCTCTAAATGCCACTGACCGAGCCACGATCGCCAATATGGCGCCTGAATACGGTGCAACTATGGGATTTTTTGGTGTTGACGAAAAGACCCTCGAATACTTCCGCAACACTGGCCGTACAGCAGAACAGATCGATACGATCCGAAACTACTATTTGGCTCAAGGGATGTTTGGCATCCCGTCTGAAGGTGCGATCGATTATACATCGGTCGTACACCTCGACCTTGCGGAAACCGGCCCAGCGGTTGCTGGCCCGAAGCGTCCGCAAGACCGTATCGAACTCGGCGAACTCGACGAAAAGTTTTTAGAGCTTTTTACAATGCCGGTTTCAGACGGGGGTTATGGCAAATCGGATTCGGATCTGCTGAAAAGGTTTGATGTCAGTATCGGTAGTACGGAAACAAAGACCGCGATCGGTAATGGTGACGTGCTGATCGCTGCGATAACCTCGTGCACCAACACATCGAATCCGTCGGTGATGATCGCTGCGGGAATTGTCGCCAAAAAGGCTGCGGAACGTGGTATGAAGGTGCCGTCTTATGTAAAGACGTCGCTGGCGCCGGGTTCGCGCGTGGTGACGGAATATCTTGAAAAGACCGGCTTGCAGAAGTATCTTGACGAGGTCGGATTCAATCTCGTCGGCTATGGCTGTACGACCTGCATAGGTAACTCCGGCCCTCTTGACCCGTCGATCGAAAAGCAGGTTGTCGATAATGACCTGATCGCGGCATCAGTACTATCGGGCAACCGCAATTTCGAGGCTCGAGTTCATCAAAACATTAAGGCGAATTTTCTAATGTCGCCGCCACTCGTAGTTGCATTTGCACTTGCCGGAACAGTACTGAGCGACATTAACACCGAGCCGATCGGCAAGGATCGTGATGGTAACGACGTGTATTTGAGAGAGCTCTGGGCTTCGCTTGACGAGGTTAAGGAAATGCTTTCGACGGCATATGACCCCGCGGTATATAAAGCCCTGTATTCGCAGTTTGCCGAGCAAAACCCATTGTGGAACAACATCGAATCCAGCGTTGGGCAGATATATGAGTGGGACCGCGAATCAACCTATATTCAAGAGCCGCCTTTCTTTAACAATTTTTCAATGGAAACCGGCAGTTTCTCAGATATTCACGATGCGAGGGCATTGGCCATATTTGGCGACTCGGTGACGACCGACCACATTTCGCCCGCCGGTGCTATCAAGGCAAACTCGCCGGCCGGACTCTATTTGCAGGAGAGAGGCGTAGCACCGGAGGATTTTAATTCCTACGGTTCGCGTCGCGGCAACGATAAGGTTATGGTGCGCGGGACGTTTGCAAATGTTCGTATCAAAAATCTAATGGCGGCCCCGACCGAGGGCGGATTCACCCGTCATCAACCGGACGGTACCGAAATGACTATTTACGATGCAGCGATGTTGTACGAGATTGAACGCGTGCCGCTTGTCATTTTCGCAGGTAAGGAATACGGTACCGGCAGTTCACGCGACTGGGCCGCGAAGGGAACTTCGTTGATGGGCGTAAAAGCGGTTATCACCGAATCCTTCGAGCGTATTCACCGGTCGAATCTTGTTGGAATGGGCGTTTTGCCGCTACAGTTTAAGGATGGGCAAACCGCAGGCTCGCTGGGACTGGATGGGACCGAGACCTTTGCACTGATCGGCCTCGAGTCCGGCGACGTCCGGCCGCGACAGGATGTTACGCTACGAATAACCAAAGCCGATGGCAATCAGACGGATGTCACGCTAAAATTAAGGATCGACACGCCTATCGAAATTGAGTATTATAAGAACGGCGGAATTCTTCCATACGTCCTTCGCCAGCTAATTGGTTAGTCAGTATTAACGGCTCGGATCACCTTCGGACAACCTTGTTGCGTGAACGCCCGCGTTCACGGACAATATTTTCTTTGCTTTTTTTCTGGAAAGTCGTACAGTTTAACAATACTTCAGTATACGGGCGAAGCGTTTTCCGAATCCTTTTGGGATTATGTTTCGAAATGTAGATTTATGAAAAAGTTTTTTTCGGTATTTTCGATCATCGTGCTTTGCGGATATTGTTATATTCCGATCGCAGCTCAACGCGTCGGACAGTTCGGTAAAAGCCAGCCCGTCAAGGCGGAAGCCGCCAAAAGCAAAGGCATCAGGGTTCAAGTATTTACAGATGAACAGAATACGGTGATCCAATGGAAGGATGATTCTTCGGATCCAGCAGTCGGATTTGACGTGTACCGTCTATCGGCAAGTGGATTCGAACGGATCACGACCGCTTCCATACTCGGTTCAATGCCCGGCAGCCGCGCGGAGGTCGAACCGGTGATCGAAAGGTCATTCAGCATCCGAGGCGGAGCTCCGGGCGAAGTTTTCGTCGTCGAAGGCTTTGATCAAACAGGAACTCGACGGCAGAGTGAACCGTCGGCCTCGCAATTTACCGGCGACCTCGCATCGATCTCAGGAAGCGATTCTTTGACCGACCAGAGTCAAACGGGACAGAAGGTCCGGGTGCTCGAACGATCGGCCCTAGACCTACCCCGCGAACTCAAAAACGAGACGATGAAATCGGTTCAGATGCCCGATAGCGTCAATCAATTGGCAGTCGCCGCACAGGGCGGAGCCAAGATCGGGATCAAGGTCAACGGGTTTTACCGGGTCACTAAGGCCGAATTAGCAGCCGCACAATTTGACGTCAATACTGATCCTGATAAATGGCAACTCTACGCCAATGGGGTCGAGCAATCGATCCTCGTCGAACCAAATGGCGACTATATCGAGTTTTTTGGTAAAGTGGTCGAGACAAACGAGTCGGATGTTAACTCCTATTTTCTGATTGCGGCCGCAAGTGCCGGAAAGCGAATTGCGACGGCCGTCTCAAGACCCGGCGGTGTTTCGATTTCATCCACAAACTACCGGGCAGTCTATGACAAAAAGCAAAGGACCAATTACCTTTGGGATATTCTAAACGGTGACGCGGAAAACTATTGGGGCGATCTGATCAGCACGAACCCGTTAAATTTCTCATTTTCACTGACGGGTATCGACACTACTGCTTCGGACGCATCAGTTCAGATCAAATTTCAGGGGTTTTCCTTGGCGTCGCATTCGATGAGCATTTCGATCAACGGCAATAACATAGGGACTCAGACCGGCAGCGGCCAGACACCGATGACCGGAACATTCATTGTTCCCGTCAGTGCACTGATCGAGGGGACGAATACGCTTCAGATGACGTCTGCCGTGGCGGGCGATTATACGCTCTTCGACCGCATCACGGTAAGCTATTCACGTAAATTCGTCGCTGACCAAAATCGTCTGGATTTCTATACGAACAACTACAAATCTACCCTGCTCACTGGATTTACAACCGCAGATATTCGGGCATTTGATACTACGCAAGATGGAGCTCCGGTTCAGATCACAGATTTTCCGATCGTCCCCAATGGACCGACATTTGACGCAAAGCTTGCGGCCACCCGTGGCCGTGCAATGTATGCGGTTGCATCAAATGGAATTCGGCAGGCCGCGTTTGTGCGGCAGAATAAGCCATCGGAACTCGCCGCAAATTACCGAGCAGGCAAGCTTTTGATCATCACATACGGCGACTTCTATCAACAGGCGATCACTTGGGCTCAGTATCGATCCACCCGTGATTTTCCGGTTGCCGTGGTGGATGTTGACGACATTTTTGATGAATTCAACTACGGCAAATCCAGTGCAAACTCGATCACGGCATTTCTTGCGTTTGCAAAGGCTAACTGGCAGGTTGCACCTGATTATGTCTTGATCCTCGGCGACGCCTCCTACGACCCGAAAGGCTATACGGGACAGGGCTATTCGAATCTGGTGCCGGCCAAAATGGTTGACACACTGTATGAGGAAACCGGAAGTGACGAAGCACTAGCCGATATAGATCACGATGGACTCTCCGATATGGCGATCGGGCGTGTGCCGGCTAAGGTTCCCCAGGATGTCACAAATGCCCTCGCTAAAGTGATGGCCTTTGAAACACCCTTGATGCAAGATATCAACCGTGGGGTAGTCTTCGCATACGACCTTCCGGTCGGTTGGGATTTTGAAGCTAGTAGTCACGCACTGGGCGATCAATTGCCTCCATCGGTCTCGAAAGCTTTTGTGGGTCGTGGTGACGTAAATTCAGCAGCAACGCTTCTCGGTGAGATCAATCAGGGACGATATATCGTTAACTATTCCGGCCACGGCTCCACGGGCGTGTGGGCGAGTACGGGATTCTTTGGTGTAAACAGTGTGCCGCAGTTGACCAATAGTAATAGCCTTTCATTATTTACTATGTTGACGTGTCTGAACGGGTATTTTATCAATCCGACAGCTGACAGTCTTGCGGAAAAACTCTTTAACGCTCAAAATGGCGGTTCTGTAATGAGTTGGGCTTCAAACGGTAAAACGACGCCGGATATCCAGATGATAATGGCGACACGGTTTTACCAGCAACTGAGCTTAGGTAATATAAAACGGATGGGCGATCTCGTCCGTGACGCCAAGGCTCAGGTGCCGGGCGGGAGCGATGTGCGGTACTCGTGGGTTTTGATTGGTGATCCGATGTTAAAAGTCACCCAGTAGTCGTGGTAGTAACAAAGCGAAAGGGCGTGCCGTCGGCACGCCCTTTCGCTTGTTTGATTTGAATACTCGCGGCGGGATTCGAACCTGCGACTTCTTCCTTCGGAGGGAAGCACTCTATCCACTGAGCTACGCGAGCAAAAGCGCAAAAGTTATGATATCAGATGCGTTTACCGCGGAACAATAGTCACACTCTTGATAAGTACGGGCTCAATTGGCCTTTCACCCTCTTTGGGTTGGACGCCTGAGATCGTACGTACATTTTGCATGCCGTCAATGACCTTGCCAAAGATCGTATAGCGGTTATCGAAGCCCGACTCGCGTTTCAGCGTAATAAAAAATTGGGAATTGGCCGAGTCAAAATCCTGGCCGCGCGCCGCACCAACTATTCCGGTGTCGTATTTCAGATCCGAAAACTCGGCCGGAACGTTCGGTTTGGCGGATTTACCCGTTCCGTCATTGCTCGGGTCCGCGTCCTTTGAAAGCGGGTCGCCGCCTTGGATCACGGACTGATTGATGCGGTGGAATGTGGTGCCATTAAAAACACCTTCCTTCGCGAGTTCCTTAAAGCGAGCCACCATCTTCGGCGCGATGTTTGAATATAATTCGATCTTTATGGTCCCGTAGGCAGCCGAATTTTCCATCTCGATCACGGCGATCTCAGGATCAGCGATGGGTGCGACTCCTTTCGTGACATTTGGTGCAGCATTGGTTGCGGGTTTTTTGTCGCCACATCCGGCAATACCGACCACAATCACGAGGAGCAATAGTAATAGATAATTTCTCATATTGTTGTTCAAAACGATTTTTCGCTATCGAGCATTATCGTCACCGGGCCATCGTTTACCAGTTCGACGTCCATCATCGCACCAAATTGACCGGTTTCCACCAAATTTATGGTCTCACGGGCCTTGTCAACGAAATAATCGTAAAGAGCTTCGGAGGCCGCTCCCGGTGCCGCGTTTATAAACGACGGCCGCCGACCACGCCGGGTGTCGCCATAGAGTGTGAACTGCGACACTATAAGCAGGCCGCCGCCGATATCAACCAGTGAAAGATTCATCTTACCCTCGCTATCGTCGAAGACGCGAAGATTGACCACCTTGTCCACCAGATAATCGGCGTCGGACTTGCCGTCATTATGCGTTACTCCGAGCAACACGACCAATCCACGGGGAATCTGGCCTGTGACGGTTTCACCAACCGTTACCTTTGCACGAGAAACCCTCTGAACGATCGCTCGCACTACGCCGATGATTCCTCGATATAGACCTTGTTCATAACTATCGGTTCGTCCGGCTTATCGTTATGATTTCTGGAGACACCGGCGATCTCATTGACTACCTCCTGACCCTCGATGACCTTCCCGAATTTGGAATAGCTTGGCGGCAGCGGATAGTCTATGTGCATTATGAAAAACTGCGATCCGTTGGTGTTTGGGCCGGAGTTGGCCATTGCTACAGTACCCTTCTCGTAGGAACCGGCATAGAGCGGCGACGAACGATCTATCTCGTCATTGAATTTGCCGCCCCAGGCGGACTCGCCGCCATATCCCTCGCCAAGCGGATCACCGCCCTGGATCATAAAGTTGGGGATGACGCGGTGAAATATTACACCGTCATAGTAATTCTTATCGGCTAAGAGCCGAAAATTCTCGGTTGTTTTCGGCGCGTCAGATTCGAGAAGTTCAAATTTGATCGTTCCTTTGTTTGTTTCCAAAACTGCAATTCGATTATTCACTAATTATTCTCCTGATTAAAGATAAAACGTTCGATAGCCGCGGCGACGCCGCTCTCATCATTACTTAATGTTGTATAAAATTCCCCCATCGTGTGCAACTTCGGGTCGGCATTTCCCATCACCACCGGTGTCCCGGCGTAATTGAGCATATGGAGGTCGTTAAAATTGTCGCCGATCGCCATTATATTTTCGGGTAGAAATCCGTGTATCTCGGCCAAACGCGATACACCGTGTCCCTTAGACGCGTCTGGCGGCAGAATGTCGAGAAGCGTGAAATCAAGCTGCTCGTAAACGGTCGCCAAGATCATAATGCTTTCGCCAAATTCTTCATTTAGATCACGTTCGAGCAAGGACATTGCTGAGCATTCGCCGGAAAACGATATATGCACCACGTCGTGGTCGTGTATGACATCCTCGAGCAGCGGAACGTGGATGATCGACAGATCCGCCGCGTCACCGTGAAGTGATTGCGACCAGGCGATGTATTTCATCAATGGCCGATTGTGCTCGGAGACGCGGTCGTACAACATTGTGCCCATCCCGTGCGGATCCGCACTGACCATTGCGTCGCCGCCCAGACGTTTTCCGACGGATACGATCTCCACGCTTGTCGCATCAGACAGAAGCGAGTACTCGACCGTTTTTCCCGAGTCGGCATATTTGACCAATGCACCGTTGTGCGTGATCATCGGCGCATTAAGTCCGAGATCTATCCCGACCGGTTGAGCGTCTCGAAATCGACGACCGGTGGCGATCGTTACCAAGACTCCCGCGTCCTCGGCAGCGGCGATCGCCTTTCGGTTTGCCTCAGACACCTTGCCCTTTGAATTTAGTGTTGTGCCATCGAGGTCGAGGGCGAGTAACTTGATCATTGATTTTCGCCCGATCGCTTTTCCTGTCGTTCCTTTTCGAGCCATTGTTGATATTTGGCCTTGCCCTTTTCAAACTCCGCCGCCGAACTGTAGAACCAATGCGAACCGTCATTCAACTCTACATTACGTACATAGAATATATAATCGTTCGGCTTTGGCTCGAGAGCCGCCCTGATCGAGCTTTCCGTGACGGACGAGATCGGACCTGGCGGGATTCCGGTCTTTATCCGCGTGTTGTACGGCGAATCGACCTCAAGGTCGCTTTTGTGGATCGTCCCGTCCCATTTGCCGAGCATTTTGGCGATATATACATTTGTTTGGTCGATCCCGAGCGGAATGTTTTTGGCCAGGCGGTTGTTAATAATGCCCGCGACTATCGGGCGTTCAGCCTCGACGCTGGTTTCGGTCTCGATCAGCGAAGCGATCGTGACTATCTCGTGCGGCGTGCGGCCGATCCTGCGGGCCGCATCTGACCACTCTGGCTTCCAAAATTTGCGAAACTGCTCGACCATCAGCTTGATAATGTCAGCCGCCCTGGCGTCACGCGGGACGTTGTAGGTCGTTGGGTACATATAGCCTTCGAGATTGGGGGCGCTCGGCGAAATATCTCTGATCAATGAGATGTCGTCCATCAAAGCAAGTACTGCCTTGTCGTCGTATCCGAGCGAGTCCGGAGCTCCGACTGTCTGAGGTTGGGCCTTACCGAATTTCTCAGCGATCCGTTTTGCGATATCGAAACGTGTAAATCCCTCCGGGATGGTCAACTTGACGGTGCGGTCCTCGCCCTTCTCAAGCTGCTTCAGCACTTGGATCGTCGAGATCGGGGACGGGAACTGGTATTCGCCGGCTTGCAATTTGCTGCCGTCGCCCAGGAACCGAAGATAGATCATCGTCGCCGTTTCGCTCGGCACAATACCTTCTGCCGAGAGTTTTGCAATTATATCTCGCGGAGTCGAACCCTTTTCGATCTTGATGTATTGATCTGCCTTGTCGTGCGTTCGTGTTTGGCTGACCGAACTATAGACCCAATAGCTAAAACCGCAAAGCGTAATAACCGCGATCGCCAAAAGCCCGAAAACAAAACTTAAGATTTTCATATTCAAGAACAAAACGTCCACGAATCTCACCAGCGGCAAAATTCGTGGATCGCATCACAATTTCGGACCTTATCGCCCGTCATTTATCATTTATCCGCCAGATACTTTGCAACTGCGGATGTTATGGCCTCACCGTCCGGCGTGTCCTTTGAGCCAAATCGGGCGACTACTTTACCGTGCCGATCTATTAGAAACTTGTTGAAATTCCAAGATATGTCACCCGCAAATTCTGGATCCGATATTTTATTTGTCAGATAAGTATATAACGGATGCTGATCCTCACCCTTGACCGAGATCTTTGCGAACATCGGAAATGTGACCTTGTATTTCGTAGAGCAAAACTCCTTGATCTCCGCCTCGGTTCCGGGTTCCTGGCTCAAGAAGTTGTTGGCCGGAAAACCAAGTATGACGAGTCCGCTACCTTTGTTCTTTTCATACAATGCCTGCAGTCCCTCGTATTGAGGGGTGTAACCGCACTTGCTGGCGACATTGACGATCATCACGACCTTTCCCTTGTAAATACCGAGGTTGACATTTTCGCCGTCTATATCGCGCATCGTAAAGTCGTACACTGAGGATTCCGGCGGTGGTGCGGTCGGTGACGGGTTTAGGATAAACCCGTACTTGTATGCCGCACCGACGCCGGCACCGACTATTAGGATCAAAAGAACTCCAACGATCTTCAACATAGACTATTTCTCCAATTCACGTGGGCCGCGCGGTGCTTTGGGCAATTCCGGAGTCTCACCGGTCGCGGCAAATATTTCCTTAAAGGCACCGACACTCGCAAGCACGCCTGAAGTTTCCATCGGCATAAAGATCACTTTCGAGTTTTGTGTTCGAGCCATGTCGCGCATTGAATCGACATATCGCGAAGTGATCAGGTATTGAGCCGTCTGGCGTCGGTCACCGATCGCTCCTGCGATCTGTGCGATCGCCTGAGCTTCTGCGGTCGACGAAACAAGCCTTGCCTGTGCGGCGCCCTCGGCGTCCAGGATCGCGGACTGCTTGTTGCCTTCCGAGCGAGTTACCGCTGCTTGCTTTTCGCCCTCGGCACGAGTGATAGCGGCCTGCTTGTCGCCCTCGGCTTGTAGGATCAATGCACGACGATTTCTCTCGGCGGTCATCTGCTTTTCCATCGTGATCCGAACGTCTTCCGGTGGATTAATATTCTTGACGTCGACTCGCGTGACTTTGACGCCCCATTTATCTGTCGCTTCATCCAAAATCAGTCTGAGTTTGCCGTTGATCTGGTCGCGGTTTGAGAGAGTGTGGTCGAGGTCCATATCGCCCATCACTGAACGCATTCCGGTAATTGTCAGCTGGACGATCGCACCAACGAGATCAGCGACCTCGTAAACCGATTTCATCGGTTCGGTGATCTGCCAATAAACGACCGAATCCACATTGATCGTCACGTTGTCACGCGTGATGACGGGTTGCGGCGGCATATCGATAAACTGTTCGCGGAGGTCGATGAACGTCGTGCCGGGCCGTGTGCCCGACCAATAGACCGCTCGCGGTGCTTCGAAAAATGGAACTATGATATTCAGTCCACTGTTAGCGACCCGATGAAATCGGCCGAGACGCTCGATGAGCAATACACTTGACTGTGGGACGATCTTTATCGTTTTCCACGCAACTGTCAGAAGGGCAATGCCTAAAAATACAAGAAATACCGCACCTAAACCAAATAGTTCCATAATTTCCTCCGCACTTTTGTGATAGTCCAAATATACTCTATTTCAAACTTGTTTGCTATAATTCTCGACAGTTATGACGGTCAAACTAAGCGATATTGAAGCCGCCCGAGCAACGCTCAACGGCATTATTAATTCCACACCGATCCTTGCCGATGAACAACTTTCGGCAGAGATCGGTGCAACCGCATCTCTCAAGGCCGAATGTTTGCAGCGGGCAGGTTCATTCAAGATCCGCGGGGCGTATAATCGCATGTCGAGCCTTACCGATGAAGAGAAGAAGCGCGGCGTCATCGCTGCATCGGCGGGCAATCACGCTCAGGGCGTCGCGCTTGCAGCTAAGCTCCTCGGCATCTCGGCGACGATCGTCGTGCCCGAGTTTGCCCCTCTGACCAAGATTCTCGCAACGCGATCATACGGGGCCGAAGTTCTGCTGATGGGTTCGAGCTTTGACGAGGCTGTCGCAAATTCACGCCGTCTGCAGGAAGAGCACGGCTATATTTATGTCCACGCGTTCGATGATGAAAAGGTCATAGCGGGGCAGGGAACTATCGGACTCGAGATCGCCGAAGGTGCTCCGGAAACGACGGTTGTTGTAGTGCCGATCGGCGGCGGCGGCATAATTTCCGGGATCGCTATCGCAGTCAAGGCTCTTCTGCCTAATGTGCGTGTCATCGGCGTCCAGGCAGAAAATGTAGGAGCGGTTCGGCAATCGCTTCAGGCGGGCAAACCGGTCACCTTTGATGCTCGGCCCACGATAGCGGACGGAATTGCAGTTAAACGTCCGGGTGAATTGACCTTGCCGCTGATCAAGGAATACGTTGATGACGTGGTCGAAGTCACCGAAGAGGAGATCGCACGCGGCATTTATCATTGCGTGTCGAATAGTCGGCTCGTCGTCGAAGGTGCCGGCGCCGCCGGAGTCGCCGCTCTGCTCGCCGGAAAGATAAAAGTTACAGCTGACGATCACGTTTGCGCCGTTCTCTGCGGCGGAAATATCGACGGTAATCTGCTCGCGCGCATTCTGGAGCAGGTCCTTGTTCGAAAAGGCCGATATGTCATTTTCCGCGTGTTGGTCATCGACCGCCCGGGAATGCTTGCCGCCCTACTCAATAATGTTGCGGAGACCGGTGCGAATGTTGTGGAGGTCTATCATCAGAGGGCGATATGGCTCGCTCCGCTTGGTACGGTCGGTATCGAGATGATCCTCGAAGTTCGAGATGAGAGCCACGCTCGCGACGTGCAGGAATCACTTTGTAAAAAGGGCTACCAACTTGACCGCCAAGGTCAGGGAGATTGGGCCGAACAATAAGTAGCTACGAAATGAGCATTATGCGTTTATTCAATTTGATCTTGGTCGGAATATTATTTACAGCGAGCGGATTTACAGCGTGCGGCGGAAACACCGCCCCCAATGACCCGCCGAAACCAAACAGCACGACAACTGCAAATTCCGGCAATTCGTCACAGGCATCGCCTGCGGCATCTCCCGGCAGGGGAGTTCCGGACAGTTCGCTACCGGATTCCGCACCGAGCGGCGGTATTTACGACCGGCCGGAAAAGGTGGTCGAGGATATTTTTTACGCTGCGAAAGCGGGGCGTATGTCCAATCTTCCAGGTCTCTGCAATCCGGACGGTTCGGCAGATAAAGACTCAAAAACAATTTGTGGAATTGGGAGCGCGGACGACAAACAATTAGGGGAATTTCGTAAGGATTTCCGAACCGGGAAGATTGTTGGTGCACCTGAAATTAACGGCGACTTAGCAAAAGTGAAAATAAACTTTGGTGACGACGGCAAAAAGGAAGAGGAGTTTCAGTTAAAACTCGTAAAAGGCAGATGGTATCTGCAGAGTTTCTAAGAACGACCGAAATCACGGAGGCTCGTCAGTCGGATCAGCGACTGACGAGCCTTTTAATTTTGAGCCGGATATGCGTCTGGCTTAAGCATTAATTCCGTCTCACAAGGTTCTCGTCATAGAGGGCTTTATAAACGCGATAGTTTGTCATCACCTTGAAAACATAGTTCTTGGTTTCGGCAAATCCGATCTCGGAGGTGAAAACGCCGGCCTCTTTAGGGTTAGTCCGGCTTAGCCAGCGAGCAGCATTGTCCTCTCCGCCGTTGTAACTCGCGGCAATGGCCTCGTACATTCCGCCAAACATCTCATTTAATTCGACGACGTACTCGGTGCCGATCGCTATGTTTACCGATGGGCGGTAGAGATCGTCGGGCGTAATAACCGGAATGCCCGCCCGCTCATTATATTTTTTGGCAGTGTCAAATACTAGTTGGAGCAACCCTAGTGCCGCCGCAGGTGATTTTGCATTTGGGCGGAAACTGCTTTCTTGTTTCATTATCGCCAACAGAAAACGCGGATCGATACCCTTCGGCTTGGAGTACTGCATTAGCTCACTACGAAACATCACCGGAAAGTCTTTGGACGCGGTCGATGACACCTGTGATATCCGCTTGACCCGGTTTCCTGTGTTCAATTTATCTGAAGCCAGTCCGCCGAAATATGAGCCGTTAACGTCCGGTATCGACGCATATACCGTCATTGCCTCCGAGCGCTTGCCGGAGCTTTCGAGAGCGAGGGCTTTCAGATACTTGATCTCACCATCGGTTGCCATCGAACCGCTGAAAGACTTTACTTTCAATAGTTCGTCGGCGGCGACAATGGCATCCATCCAGTTTTTGCGAGAGATCTCCATTCTCACTCGTGCCTGCATTGCGTTGATAGCGGTCGGCGTATTTTCGAAGCGCATCTTTGCTTTTTCGACCCATTCGTTCGCATCCGTATATTTTCCGGCCTCGCGCAGGGCGTCTATGATGTTCAAATACGCCGAATCAATCCGTTCACCGGTCGGATACATAGACGTATATCGATCGTAGATCTTTGCTGCTTCTTCGTTTTTCCCGAGACGAACGTGGCAGGCTCCCATAAATGCGAGCGATTCGCGGCCGTCCTTCGTAGCGGGAAATTCGGCAGACACGCGGCCGAAAAACGGTATTGCACTGATATATTTACGTTCCCACATCAGAGATCTGCCCATACCGAACAATGCACGGGGTAATAGAGCATCATTCGGGTAAACGTCCAGAAAACGCTGAAAGTGAGCCTGAGCTTCAGGGAAGTGCCGATTGTCGAGGTAAACGAATCCACGTGTGATGTGTTCGGCCGCCGGCAGCGTCATCAGCTTGCCGTTTTCGTCGCGATCCTTTTCATCCAGGGCTGTAATACCCCTCAGTGATGAGTCAGTGGAAGTTTGAGTCGAAACTGAAAAGCAAAGACATATTGCAAATATGAACGCGGCAAAGAGTTTTTTCATTATTCTTTCGCGGAGAACGCTTAGATCTACCATCTCTCCGTACTCCTGTTATGACGGCCTGCCGACCAAGAAAGTTGCAACACAAACTTTTACAACATAGGGCGGTAAAGAATCGAGCCCGTGAACCTACATATTACCAAATATTCGTGATAAAATTCGTTTTAATTTGCCGAATTCGGCACCCCAGAAAGATGAAAATTGCACTTAACGGCGCGACCACGATGCACGCCGACCTGGTAACTGACATTAAAGCCGCACACGCAGCGGGATTCGATCTGATCGAATTGTGGAAATCGAAATTGCTTGATTACCTTCAGGACAATTCCGTTCACGACCTGATCCGTCTGCTTGAAGAATCCTCGCTTGAGCCGTGGTCGATCAATTCGATCGAGCACATTACATTCCGGACGCCGGAAGATTATTCAGCGATAAAGGATGAGTGCGAGAAGCTCGCCGCGATCGCCGGTGAGTTAAATTGCCCTTACATCGTCGTAGTCCCGGGCAAACTCCCGGACGGTGCCACCAAACAGGGTATAATCGACGAATCGGTGAAAGTACTCAATGAACTTGGAGACATTGCACAGCACCACGGGGTTGGCCTCGCCTTTGAGTTTCTGGGGCAAACCGATTGCAGCGTCCAGACGCTGGACCTTGCAAAGGAAATAATCGAGATCATTGACCGACCGAATATCGGCGTAGTGATCGACACCTTTCACTTCTACGTGGGGAATTCCACGTTCGAGGCGATCGACACTTTAGACCCCGAGAATCTATTTATATTCCATATAAATGACGCCGAGGATCTGCCGAAGGAGCAACTCACGGACGCTCAAAGACTCTATCCCGGGATGGGGATACTGCCGATCGCTGAGATCAAGGAGCGGTTTGATCGGATCGGGTATAACCGAATGGTCAGCATCGAGATCTTTCGGCCGGAATACTGGGCACAAGATCCGTTCGATGTCGCTCGACGAGCAAAAGCCGCGACTGAGGAAGTATTGGGACTCGGCCAGTATGCGGCCGGCGGAAGTTGGTAGTACCGGCACTGACCGTCGAATTTAATTATGGACAAGGTAAGGATCGGAATAATCGGTACGGGATTTATCGGCAACGTTCACGGGCGGATATTTGCACGGGAGGAGCAGGCTGTAATATCAGCGTTGTACGACATTGTGCCCGAACGATCAGATAAAACGGCCCGCTCGATCGGCGGTAAGGTCTGTACATCGCAAGACGAGCTTTTGGACAACTGCGATGCAGTGCTGGTGTGTACGCCTAACCGCACGCATATCGATATCGCGTCGGCCGCGGTCGCCGCCGGGAAACACGTATTTTGTGAAAAGCCCTTCTCGATCGGAATCCCGGATGCACGCAAATTGCTTGAGATCGCCGACGGCGGTCGCGGCGTATTTCAGGTTGGGCATAATCGCAGATATGCTCCGGTGTACGCCAAGCTAAAAGAATTTATCGGACAGGATAAGGCTCATTCGGCCCACATCAAAATGAACCGCGGCGAGCTCAAGAATCCGGTGTGGACCGGCGACGTTAACGTGACCGGCGGATTTTTGTACGAAACGACCATTCACCTGTTCGATATGATGAGGTTTCAGTTTGGTGAGATCGATGAACTGATCGCCTACGGGTCGCAGCACGAATACCCGGAACTCGATGAATTCTCGATCATTTTTAAGTTCAAGAGCGGATTTCACTGTACCTTCGCATCGTCATCGGATGCGAGTTGGCACTTTCCATTTGAGCGGATCGAGGTATTTTGTCATCATCGGACTATAATGACCGAGGAAATGGAACGGATACTCGATTCACGCGGAATGGATGCTAATTTTGAGACGATCACGTTTCATATGACCGAGAAAGAAGAGCGGTGGGGCTACGTCCAGGAAGATCGGGCGTTTATCGACGCTATTATTAATGGCACGCCGCCGCCGGTTACGGCGTTCGACGGGTTTAAGTCAGTCGAACTTGTCGAGTCTGTTTATGCATCCATTCGGTCCGGTGAACGTGTCCGATTTTAGCCTGTTTGGCATATTTTTATGATCAAGTGCGGAAATTGTGGAAATCTGAATAGCCCGGAAAGTTACTTTTGTCGGTTTTGCGGTTCTAAATTTGGTGTCCAACCGCCGATTCCACAGCAGAAGGCAACGCAATCCGAACCCTTCGACTACGCCGCACCCCGGCCTTACGCGTGGAAGACAGACGAGTTTAGCACCTCGAACGAAGCTCGAAAAACGATCGATAGCACCGCGCCGATCGCTCCACTTGGAGCTACAGCTCCGATGGGTGGCTATCGACCGCAGACACTTATGCATCAGGGTGGCCAGCAGTTTGGCCAACCATACCGCTGCCCGCACTGTATGAGTCAATTTGTGCCAAGGGTCGAGCGCCGCATTTCCACCGCCGGATGGATCACGTTTGCCGTCTTACTTGTATTCTTTTTTCCGCTTTTTTGGATCGGTCTGTTGATCAAGGAAGATGTCAGGATCTGTCCGGGCTGCAATATGAAGATCGGCTAATCAGCATCTATCTGTAAAAATAACCTTTCGGATGCTCGATTTTAACTTCGGGATTGGTGCTTATTATCTCAAGCTTGTGATATCCCTTTTTCATATGGGTCGAGAGGTACGTGAGGGCAAATTGGCGGCTCAAGAGCAGCGACATATCCTTAAAATAAGGTTCAAAGCTCACCGGACCGAGACTGCCCGAAAAAAAGGCACGGCCGCCCGTCTCGTCGGATAATTTACTGAGTGCGGCTTGTGCCGAGGCCACAGTGCCGGCATTGCCTGACTCTGTCAGTAACGTCGGCGAATAGATGGAGTAGATTGCAATGCCTCGACGCTGCGATCTCGTGATCGCCTGGTCGAGTTCGATCGACTGCAGCGACGCAAAAGCCGTCAAGCCTTGTGAAGCGTCCAGGCCGTCCGAAACCAGAAATATCGCCCTCCGTCCTGACGGAAGCCCATCGAAGCGACCCACAGCGTCCGAAACGCCGCCGTAGGGCCCATTACCGGAAGGCGTTGAGCCAGTCGCGATGATGCGGAGGGATCTTGCGGCTTTCTCGAGATCTTCGGTGAATTTGGTTCGAACGAGCAGAGTTCCACCGTGTATATACGCGACCATTACCCGCGAACCTCGAGGCAGGCTCCGAATAAATGTGGCAATCTCAGATAGCTGTAGATTGATGTTGCCGGAAAGGTCGTCCTGTATCAATACCTGCAGGGCAAGCGGGGTATTGGTGATGCTACGGATCGACAATATTGTTTGCTCTTCTTTGTCTTCCCTAACGATCAGACGGTCGGCCTGGATAAATTCTTCGGTCTGATCGGTTTTAAGTTCTTTCTTGGTAAAGATCGAGATCGGGACAGTGACCGTACGCACTTTCTGCTTGTCAATCGGTTTGGTTTCCTGGCCAACGATCGACGACACCATCGCCACCATTACGATCACGATCGAAATTAGATGCTTTTCCACTTGTGGTGTCATAATTCGGAGAAAGTCTAAAAGTGATGAAATGATAATACATTTTGATCGTATTAATAAACTTTGTGATGACGTAAATTTGAACTGCGTTGACAGTGTTTGTAAAGTACAACCATAAGATGAACGATATTTCGCTCAGATATGACGTAACACGCCGCGATCTGGCAAAGGGCCGCAACCTTTTGGTCGGAGCTGTCGCGGCGCCGATTGTGCTTGGCGGACTGCCGCTGATCGTCTTTTTCACGCTGATGTTTATATTCGGCGCGACGCCGCCGGCGGCAGCGGCGTTTCTGTTTTTTGGGCTTATAGCCGGAGCGATAGGTTTTTTGATCGGTTTGGGTATTTCCGGTTACCTTGGCTATCGGCGAGCGAACTGGACAACCGAAATGCGCGAAAGGATCGCTGCCGACGGCATCCGGGCAGAGGAAGTCGACTGGTTCAAAAATGAACTAAGGTCAAATGAACGGCGATCCTTGAAGGAGATCTCAGCTCGTGACGAAGTGTTGGCCGACGCATATCGCGATACGCTGGCGACAAGGCTTACCGCGAGCCGCATCATACGGTCTTCAAAGAGGGAACTTCAGTTGATGCAGCGTCGTCAGCAGAAACTCAAGCAGTTGGCCATACAAAGCTCAAAGGATTTTCAAGCGACCCTCGCCGGTGACATCACAAAGATCGATTCGATCAACAAGGAAGCAAAAGTGATGCTAGCCGAAGCGGAAACACGTATGCAGATGATCGAAGCCGCATCAGTACGCGGATCCGCCGTCGCCGATTCTGAATTAATATTAAAGAAACTATCGGCGCGGGTGTCAGATCTGCCCCTGGCGCTAGAAGAGGCGAAAATGGCACAGGAGATACGTGCCGAACTTGAATCCGAAGACGAATTATCCAAGAACTGATCAAAATCTTAATATGTTCGATCTTGGTAATCGTTCCAATCGTATTTGCCATCGCCATTTCGGTCGGCGTGGCCGCCATTTTGGCTTTGCATATACGCGATCTCCGATTGAGGGGCCCCAAGCAGTCGCAGAACGCCGAGTTGGTATCGATTTGCTTCCGTCTCGGCGACGCTTCCCGCCTCGTACTTACCGAATCGATATTGCCAGAAGTGAATTGTTTCGTGGATTATGACGCTTGCCAACCAAGTGTCCGAGGCGTCAAACGTCGGTTTTGCGATATCGATGGCTTTATCCGCAAAATTAGCACCGCTCGTCCTAGCGGCCCTTATTTTAAGTGCGTACGAATCGAACCAGACGCAATACGCACCGGCTTTGGTTTTTAATAGATTCAGACATCGCTCCACTTTCGGAACAAAATCTGCAGCTGGGATGTAGGCGGCGTTGCCTTCTATCTGTGCGATTTTCTTTTACCTCCGTAAACTCACTTACTAAATGACGGATGTCCGAACCCTTTTTGCGTAGACCGATCCACAAAAAAAACACCGATGATCTTGGTAATAGATATTAGATATTGCGGCGAGCGGAAACCACGTTGCCGTTCGGACGTATGAATTGAACCTGATTGGTCAGGTGGGTGGCCTTTTGCACTTGCGTGCATCAGAGCCGTTGGCTATGGCGTTTCCCCCTTGAGGGATCGCACTGACAGCGGCATTAGCCTCCCGGCATTCATATGTTGGCTCAATTGTATGTGCGTCCGTGGACGAACAACGCAGAAAACTTCCTTCGCCTAAGAGAACTATATCACAACGGTATTAGCGATTAGCAAGAGGCGAGCGATCATTGTTGCTGAGGCTCGAAATCTAGCGGGATCGGTTCGCGGTGTTTGAGGATACGGTCAAGCATCTCGCTGCATTCCGAGCTCCGGATACCCAACTGTGAGTCCATCTGCGACTGTGCACCGAGCAGTTGATGGTACTCGTCGGCAATATGCAATGCGGCCAGGATCGCGACCTTTAATGAGTCAACAGTCAGCGTGCCCGACGAAATATCGCGCATCTTGGTATCCACATAATCAGCTAGATTATGGATATATTGGTTGTCGCCGTCGGAGCGAATACTATAAGTCTGGTTATAGATCTCGACCCGAAGCGATTTTTCTTCGCTCATAACTAATTACCTCCCGATCGCCCTCGCCACTTCAGGGTCAATTACGGTCATAGCCTCGAGCATCGCCTCTACTTTCAACTGAATAGCGTCACGTTCTGAAAGCATTACTTGAAGCTGGGCCTCGAGTTGCTGATTTCGATCGACCGCCAGGGCAAGCTCCGCCCGCAGGTCGTCAAATTTGCCAGCCACGCCTTCCTTCTCTTCACGAAGCTTTTTGACGAATTCGATCGTCAAATAGATCTTGTCCTCTAGGTGCGAGAACTTTTCCATTCCCGTTAGGCCGTTCATTTATTGCTCTCCAAGTTTGGGTAGTAACTGTTTAGACTGTGATTATGTGGACTTTTCCTCAAAACTTCAAGTAAAAGATTAAGTTGAAGCCTAAAACCGGGGTCTTGCACCGGTTTTTCGTTCGAGTTCGGATAAAACCTGCAAATGCAGGCCGTCGATCTCGGAATCTACCAGCGTCCGGTCGTCGCTTCGATATTCGATGCGGATAGTCACCGAACGCTCGTTTTCAGCCATCCCTTTACCTTCGTAAACATCGACAAAATCTACAGACCTAATAAGCTCCGCATTCTGCCCGGCTATCGCATCTCGCATCGACGCATACTCGATATCGCGATCGGCGATCAATGAAACGTCACGCGTTATACCCGGAAATTTGGGTAGCGGACGATATATCGGATTTTTTACAGATCGATCCAAAACCATCTGCAAGTTGATCTCTGCGACATATATGGGCTGCTTGAACTTATATCCCGCCGCGATGTCATCGCTCAATCGTCCAACTGAACCGACGATCTGACCGCACACTGCAATCGACGCCGACTGTCCGCGCCGAAGATGTTTCAGATCCGCCGAGGTAAAGGTCAAGCCATTAACGCCAACAGCGTCCATTGCGGCCTCGACCGCACCTTTGGCGTCGTAAAAGTCTAGTTCGCGGATCGTCATTGCTCGGTCTTGCATAACGTCTCCGCCGGTAACAACCAACGCGAATAGTTCCTGCTCGTTGGGCGGCTCGCCATCTCTGCCCGCCGCAAACGCTTTACCGATCTCAAAAAGTCTGATGTCGCGGCGTTGGTAATTGATATTTAGGCGTACTGCATCCAAAAGGCCCGGCAAGATCGAATGCCGCATTCTGACAGAGCCCTCGATGACAGAGTCATTAAGAGTGACAAATCGCGTATCGGCATCCTGCACCATAAGTCCCGGAACGGTTTCGATCATCTCGTCAAAACGCGTATCGATAAAGCTATACGAGATCGCCTCGTCAAATCCGCGGTCGACAAGCGTTTGACGCAACCGCTTCTCACGCGGTTCGTTGCGTTGATACTCGCCGGCACCGTATGCGGGTGGCAATTCCGCACCGATATTTTCGTAACCGACGTGCCGTGCGACTTCCTCGACAAGGTCTTCTTCGATCACGACGTCGTGCCGCCACGATGGTGAAAGGTACGACTTCACGCCCTCATCGGAAACTTCGACGCTGATGCCGAGCGAGCCGAGGATCCGGTCAGATTCATCCGCGTCCACGTCCAGACCTGTTAGTCGGCGTACCTTAGCCGCAATATCCTTTGCGATCACGCGTACGGAACGGTGAACTGTCGGGTAGATGTCGATCAGGTCATCAGCGGTACCTCCGGCCAATTCACAAATAAATTGGGTAGCCCGATCGGATGCACAAATTAGATTTTCGATATCGACACCACGCTCGAACCTGTAACTTGCTTCGGTTGCCAGGTTTAGCTTACGTGACGTCGAGCGGATATTCTCGCGTTTGAAGAACGCGACCTCAAGCAAAACATTAACAGTAGCGTCGGTGATGCTCGAACCAAGTCCGCCCATAATGCCGCCGATCGCCGCCGGTTTTTCCGCGTCGCAGATCATAAGCATTGAATCGTCCAGCTTTCGCTCAACTTCATCAAGGGTCGTGATCGTCTCGCTCAATGCCGCATTGCGCACCACGATCCGTCCACCGCTCAACTTATCGAGGTCGAAGGAATGCATTGGCTGCCCCATCTCGTGCATAACATAATTGGTGATGTCAGCAACATTATTGATCGAACGCTCGTCGATCGCCTCAAGGCGGTCGACTAACCATTGCGGCGACGGGCCGATCTTTACGTTTCGGATGATTCTGGCCGTAAAGCGATGACAAAGTTCCGGGGCTTCGATTCGGACAATGTCGCCTGCAAGCACCGCGGGCATCGGAACGTCGTATCTAACATCCCCGCGGCCGATCTTGACCGGCTTTCCGGTGTAAACGGATAATTCGCGGGCAACGCCGAGATGTGAGAGGCAATCAGGGCGATTTGATGTCAGATCTATGTCTAACACAAAATCGTCACCGAAAGGATGAATGCCTTCAACGGCTAGACCAACGCGCGTCAATTGCTCCGCAACTTCCGCCGCCGGCAATTCTATATCTATAAGATCTTTTAACCAGTTATAGCTGATGTTCATCTAAATTGCTCCAAGAATCTCACATCGTTGTCGAACATCAGTCGTATGTCGTCTAGCGAGTACATCATTGAGCACATCCGCTCGAGGCCGAAACCGAATGCGAAACCCGAATACACTTCAGGGTCTACGCCGACGGCTTTGAGGACGTTCGGATGGACCATCCCGGAGCCGCCGAGTTCGATCCAGCCCGAACCTTTGCACGGACGGCAGCGGTCATTTCCAAATTTGCCGGTGCCGTGACACTTAAAACACGAAAAATCGAATTCTGCCGACGGTTCGGTGAAGGGGAAGTACGACGGCCGAAATCGTGTGACGGTATCGTCACCAAAGAGGCGTTGGAGCCATTCGGTAACGGTGCCTTTCAAATGTGCCATCGTGATGCCTTTGTCGACGCAGAGGCCTTCGATCTGATGAAACATCGGCACGTGCGTCATATCCGGCGTGTCGCGGCGAAAGACCTTACCCGGTGCAATGATGCGGATCGGTACGCCGCGGCGTTCCATTGCCCGGATCTGAACCGTCGATGTTTGCGACCGTAGAGCAAAGCCCTGCGTCGTGTAGAACGTATCCTGTGATTCCCGTGCCGGATGGCCTTCGGGTATATTCAAGGCGTCGAAATTGTAATAGTCGGTCTCGATCTCGCGATCATCTTCGATCGCATAGCCCATCGAAACAAAAATATCTTCGATCTTTTCTCTCAGGATCGTTATCAGGTGCAAATGCCCGGTGCGTGGCCGACGGCCGGGTAGCGTTACGTCCAGTCGCTCACGCTCGATCCGTGCGTTAACGATGAATTCGTTTAGTGTGGTTTCGGCCGCTTCGATCGACGAAACAATTTCCTTTTCGACCGACTGCACCATTTGACCGAACGCTCCGCGTTCTTCAGGTGCAACCTGACCGATCAATTTCATTGTGCCGGCGATCGCCGATTTCTTTCCGGTATGGCGAATCTTTAATTCCGCCAGATCGCGTGAAAGCTCCTCGCCCGAAGCCAATGACGCGCTGCTCAGATCCAGTTCGCGAAAGCGTTCAAATTCATCGAAGAAGGCATTTTTGACCTCATCGACCTTTTCTCTTACTTCAGACATATTCTATTGCTTTAACAAAAAAATGTTCCTCCTAGGCAGAAACAATAAACCTTGATTTTATCAGGCTTAGACGTTCAGGTAAAACATTATCTGTATTTGCCGCAAATAGGTTCTCAGTCGTGCCCGAACTGGTAAAGCCGGGCTTTGTGTACGCATTGCAAAGGCGGTATTATCATTGCATTAGCAATAGTCAAAAAATTCGTTTGGGAGTTTAAGATCATGAAAGCGATCGTTAAGAGTAAGGCGGAGGTCGGGCTTTGGCTGGAGGATGTTCCGGAACCAACGTTCGGCATAAATGATGTATTGATCAAGATGAAACGCACGGGCATTTGCGGCACCGATGTCCATATTTGGAATTGGGACGCGTGGGCTCAGAGCACGATCAAAGTCCCGACGATACTCGGACACGAACTTGTCGGCGAGATCGTCGAGGTTGGTTCAAATGTAAATGATTTCTACGTCGGCGACATCGTCAGCGTCGAAGGCCACCTTGTCTGCGGACGCTGCCGCAACTGTCTTGCAGGCCGTCGCTATAAGTGTGCAAATACGCTCGGATACGGTGTCAATACTGACGGCGGATTTGCTGAGTATATGGCCGTTCCGTACACCAATATCTGGAAACACAGCAAGGACATTGACCTTGATGTCGCAGCGATATTCGATCCATTTGGAAACGCGGTACATACTGCACTTGCATTTGAGGTCTTTGGCGAAGACGTACTTATTACAGGTGCGGGACCGATCGGCATTATGGCGGCGGCGGTCGCGAAGCACGCCGGTGCACGCCACGTGGTGATAACGGACGTGAATCCGAAACGCCTCGAACTCGCCAAGAAGTTTGACGTGACACTCGCTGTTGACGTCCGGGAAACTTCGATCGCTGACGTTCAGAAGGAACTCGGAATGAAAGAGGGTTTTGACGTCGGGATGGAGATGTCCGGTAATCCGCAAGCGTTTCGCGATATGCTCGCAAATATGACGCACGGCGGTAATATCGCTTTCCTCGGTATCCCATCCGAAGAGTTTTCGATCAACTGGAAGACCGTCATCTTTAATATGCTTACGGTCAAAGGCATATATGGCCGCGAGATGTACGAGACGTGGTATCAAATGAGCGTACTGCTGGAGTCAGGCCTCGATATCAAACCCGTGATCACGCATCGTTTCGACTATAGCGAATTTGAAAAGGGTTTTGAGGTAATGCGTGAGGGAAATAGCGGTAAGGTAATTCTCGACTGGAGCAAGATTTAAGTATGTACGGCAATATCAAAGAGCAACTGACCAATACACTTAATGAGATCAGGGAAGCCGGCCTTTACAAGTCGGAGCGAGTGATCGAGAGCCCACAGGACGCGAGGATCGAGGTTGGCGGCAACACCGTGTTGAATATGTGCGCGAATAACTATCTCGGACTGAGCGATCATCCTGATATCGTCGCCGCTGCACGACAAGGCCTCGATGACTGGGGTTTTGGACTCTCGTCCGTACGGTTTATCTGCGGTACGCAGACGATCCATAAAGTGCTTGAACGCAAGATAAGCGAGTTTCTCGGCACCGATGACACGATCCTATACACGTCGTGCTTTGACGCGAATGGCGGCCTTTTTGAAACCATTTTGAGCGAAGAAGACGCGATCATCTCTGACGAACTTAACCACGCAAGTGTGATCGACGGTATCAGGCTGAGCAAGGCGCAGCGCTTTCGTTACAAGAATAACGATATGGCTGACCTTGAGGCGAAACTGCAGGAAGCTTCTACGGCACGCTTTAAGATGATCGCGACCGACGGTGTTTTCTCAATGGACGGCTACATCGCCAACCTCGCCGCAGTTTGCGACCTGGCTGATAAATACAATGCATTGGTGATGGTCGATGACTCGCACGCTGTTGGGTTTATCGGCAAAACCGGCCGCGGCACTCCGGAGCATTGCGGCGTAATGGGTCGCGTTGATATCATCACCGGCACGCTTGGCAAAGCCCTCGGCGGAGCGTCGGGCGGCTATACAAGCGGAAAAAAGGAGATCATCGACCTGCTCCGGCAGCGTTCGCGTCCCTATCTTTTCTCAAACTCCGTCGCACCGCCGATAGTTACAGCCGCCATTGCGGCCATAGATATGCTGTCCGCCTCGACTGAACTTCGCGATAAGCTTGCAGACAATACTCGATATTTCCGTGAGAATATCGCCTCGATCGGTCTTAATGTTCTGCCCGGCGAACACGCGATCGTACCTGTGATGTTCGGTGAGGCTTTGCCTGCCGTTAAGATGGCCGAGTCTCTATTGGCGAAGGGCATTTACGTGATTCCGTTCTCATTCCCGGTAGTCCCGAAAGGGAAGGCTCGTATCCGGACTCAGGTCTCGGCCGCGCATTCAAAGCAGGATCTCGACCTAGCTATCGAAAAGTTTGCAGAAGCCAAGGCTGAAGTCGGAATATAAAAATGGCGTGGTGCCGACATCATCGGTTCCACGCCAGAATTTTGTTATTTCTCCGGCGATCTGCCGGAAAGCTCAATAACTAAGCTGCAACTGCCTTTTTACCCAATGCATCTTTTGCCTGTGTGGCAATCGCTGCAAAAGCTTCTGGCTGTTTGACGGCGAGATCGGCTAGAACCTTGCGATCAAGTTCAACACCGGCGAGGCTCAGGCCGTGAATAAATTGCGAATACTTGATCTCATTCAGGCGGCAGGCCGCATTGATACGAACGATCCACAGCTTGCGAAAGTCTCGCTTTTTCAGCTTTCGGCCCGTGTATGCAAAATTCAACGCACGCTCGACCGATTCCTTAGCCGAACGATAAAGTTTCGACTTTGTCCCACGATAGCCTTTGGCTAAGGCTAATATTTTTTTGCGTTTCTCTAGACGCTTATTCCCACGTTTTGCTCTTGGCATTTTTTAACTCCTTTCAGTAGTTGATAATGAATCGAATTCGACGAGCAGTGAATCCACCGCAATTCATCGTTCGCTATTCATCATTCGTAATTTCGTTAGTTGCGTCCGTAAGGCAGCATCTTCTCAACGCGCTTCTGATCACCTTCCGACACCAAAACGTCAATATCAAGATTGCGTTTACGCTTTGAAGTCTTTTTGGTCAAAATATGGCGAGCGTGCGAGTGTCCGCGTTTGAACTTGCCGCTGGCAGTAGAGCGAAAACGCTTTGCCGCGCCTTTGTGTGTTTTTAATTTAGGCATAACCTCTCTCCTTTGTATAACTTAGCTCGAGTAGCTTAATGTGCTCTCTAAAATATTTCGTCGTCGTCCTTTTCGGCCGGTGCAGGCTTGGCAACCGCCTTCTTGGGTGCTTTTTCAACCTTTTCGGCCTTTTCGGGCTTTTTATCGTCGACTGCCGTTGCCGCCTTTTTCTCGGCTACTTTCGTCTTTTTCGGAACGAAGATGGTAAACATCTGATAGCCTTCCATCTTCGGGTAAACCTCGACATCGGCAATGTCCACCAGATCTGCGGTCAATTTCTTAAGGATCTTGGCACCGAGTTCACGGTGCGTCATTTCACGACCGCGAAATGCGATCGCCGCTCGAACCTTATCGCCGTCATTAAGCCATTTCCGGGCGTTTTCTTTACGATAATCATAATCGTGATCATCGGTACCCGGGCGAAACTTGATCTCCTTGACTTGCACTGTGACCTGTTTCTTTTTCGCCTCGTGAGCCTTTTTCTTTTGCTCGTAAAGGAATTTACCGTAATCGATGATCTTGCAAACCGGCGGTTTCGCATTCGGCGCGATCTCGACCAGGTCAATACCCCGATTCCGTGCTTCCTGGATCGCGTCCCGTGCATCCATCACGCCGAGCGTTTCGCCGTCTTCGGTTACAACGCGGACTGACGGGGAGCGAATTCTTTCATTCGTGCGGTGAAGCGGTTCCCGAAACCGCGGCTTAAATCTATTTCCACCAAATCTTCTAGCGATAAGTGCCTCCTTTGTTAATGGGCGATCTTAGAGACTACGCTTTTCTTTCTGAAGCGTGATCATCTCCTTGAACTCATTTAGAGACATCGCACCGATGTCCCCCTGTTTACGTTCGCGAACCGCGACTTGCTTGTTTTCTAATTCTTGGTCGCCAAGGACTAGCATATACGGGATCTTCTGCATTTGTGCGTCCCGTATCTTGGCACCGATCTTGTCTGAACGGGTGTTTGCCTCGACGCGAAATCCCGCATCTCGAAGTTCTGCGGCGACCTGCTCGGCATAATCGTTGATCCGGTCAGTGATCGGCAATACCGTAACCTGCACCGGCGCGAGCCAGAGCGGAAAGGCTCCGGCATAATGCTCGATAAGGACACCGAAGAATCTCTCGATCGACCCGAACAATGCTCGGTGGATCATATACGGGCGATGCTTTTGGTTGTCATCGCCGGTGTATTCCAGATCGAATCGTTCCGGTAGGTTGAAATCCAGCTGGATAGTTCCGAGTTGCCAGACACGGCCGATAGCGTCCTCGATCTTAATATCGATCTTCGGGCCGTAGAATGCCGCTTCGCCTTCGATACGGTCGTATGAAATGCCGCGTTCCTTTAGGGCACTCGCGAGTTGTTCCTCAGCGGCGGCCCAATCTTCATCTGAGCCGAGATAGCCCTTATTTTCTGCTCCGCCCCGAACCGATAGTTCAAATTTGACCTTGTCGAAGCCGTAGGTTTCAAATACCTTGATCGCGAAATCGAGGCAGTCTGCCACCTCCGCGTGGACCTGGTCTGGGCGGACAAAGAGATGGGCATCATCCACCGAGAATCCGCGTACACGCATAAGACCGTGCAGCGTACCCGAAAGCTCAGCACGATATACGGTACCCATTTCAGAGTAACGCTGCGGCAAATCGCGGTACGAACGCGGGCTTGATTTGTAAATGCCGATGTGAAAAGGGCAATTCATCGGCTTAAGGCGATATTCTTCGTCTTCAATGCTCGTCGGAGCGTACATCGAGTCGGAATAGTTGCCCTCGTGGCCGCTCGTTACCCAAAGAGCGCGTTTGGCGATGTGCGGAGTGAAAACGAAACTGTAACCTCGCTTTTCTAGTTCTTCCTTGAGAAGACGTTCCATCTCCATACGAACGATGCCGCCTTTCGGGTGCCAAAGGATCAAACCCTGGCCATAATCGTCGGAGATCGAAAACAGGTCGAGTTCGCGCCCGAGCTTACGGTGATCTCGTTTTTCGGCCTCTTCACGCTGCTTGAGCCACGCGTCGAGTTCCTCTTGTTTGGCGAACGCTGTGCCGTAGATGCGCTGCATCTGTTCACGCTCAGCATCACCTTTCCAATACGCTCCCGAAAGTGCAAGCAGCTTGAAAGCGCCGAGTTTGCCGGTATGCGGAACGTGCGGCCCGAGACAGAAATCAATAAATGGCGAATTGTCGATGTAATAGATGCTCGCTGTGTCGGTGACCTTATCTGCGATCAATTCGCATTTGAGCGGTTCTTCGCGGCCCGTAAAGATATCCAAGATCTTCGCCTTTTCGACGATCTCTCGCCGGTAGGGCAGATTCTGTTTGGCCATCGACTTCATCTTCTTTTCGATGACGGGCAGATCGGCCTCGGTTAACTGTCGCGGGGCGATAATGTCGTAGTAATAGCCATAACGCGGGTCTTCCATCAACGCGGGCCCGACACCTAGCTTTGTCCCCGGAAACAGGTCGAGGATCGCTGCGGCAAGCAGATGGGCGGTTGAATGGCGGATCAATTCCAGACCGTCGGTCGAATCCGATGTGATCGGCTCGATCGATACAGTTTCACCGGTCTCCGGCAGTTGGCTGCCCAAGTCAACCTCGGAACCGTTGACCTTTGCGGCAAGCGTGCGCTTTAGTACGTCGCGGTCGAGTGCCTTAAAAGCATCTAAAACCGTCAAAGGCGCAGGGAAAGACCGCTGGTTGTCACCGTATTTTACGTTAATTTCACTCATATTCTTGTCAATCGATAAAAATCACCTGTCGATAGATCGGCATTTGGCCATAAAACCCGACATTGCGTCCGGCTTGGATCGATCGACGCTAGATAATTAGCGATCAACAACCTACTACTAAACAAGATTTGATCCGATAAAAGCGACTTTGCAAACAGTCCGACAAACTTCAGTTTGTCGAGCCTTTTCACGCTATTAGAAGCGTGTCGTAGTAGTTATAAAAACCGCAAAGTTCTTTGTAAGCATCTTATCGAAAAATATAAGTGG
Organism: Chloracidobacterium sp.; assembly: GCA_016720705.1. Taxonomy (NCBI): domain Bacteria; kingdom Pseudomonadati; phylum Acidobacteriota; class Blastocatellia; order Chloracidobacteriales; family Chloracidobacteriaceae; genus Chloracidobacterium; species Chloracidobacterium sp. The sequence goes on from JADKKB010000001.1 coordinate 206,751, forward strand.
TAGTCTCTAGCAGACTCGAACTGCTGACCCCTACCTTGTCAAGGTAATGCTCTACCAACTGAGCTAAGAGACTACACCTCGCGTATTCCTTACGAAAAGCGAACCTTAAGGATGCCAAACACTGATAAAACTGTCAAGTTACAAAGCCTTTAGAACAAGAAAATCAAGTGTTTTGGGTTTTGCATAGTCCGGGCCGGCGGAAGATCAGGTTGTGCCAACGTATAGATGGGGTATAATCGAGTAATTAAGGAGGAAAGTATAATATATGATTTCACTATTAGTTTGGTTGATTCTGGGTTTTCTCGCCGGCTTTATCGCAAAGGCTATTTTGCCGGGACCCGATAGTGGGGGCTTCATCTTGACCACGATCCTCGGTATCGTCGGTGCAGTGGTCGGCGGGTTTATTGGCACATTTGTCGGATACCCGATGGTCAGTAATTTCGATAACATCGGCGGTTCGCTGCCGAGTTTCATCTCGTCGATCATCGGAGCGATCGTGGTGTTGGTGATTTACCGACTCGCGACCGGCAAGCGGGTTTAACTGATCTGATCGCCGGTGCGCTTAAGCCGTACCGCCTTCGACGATACTCCAAATTTGAGATTCCGGGACGAACATTGGTTTGTCCCGGATCTCGAGAGTCAGAGTTTCGGCGGCCTCATCATATTTGGCGTGCATTTTTACTCCGAAAGGCGCCTTGATCTCCACGTCGTCGCCCTCCGGCACCTCAACACCGAATTTCTTCATCTTGCCGCGAAACGCGTTTAGCTTTTCGCGAGTGATCCCGGTCAATTCTTTTGTATTTGCCATTATATTTTGTCTAGAACGTGCCCGTGCAGATCCGATGTATCCCGATCGCAACTAGACGCGTCGTGCGGTTGTCCACATCGTATTTGGGATTGACCTCAGTAAATTCGATGATACGCGTATTGGCCAGCGATGCTGCGTACTTGACCAGCGTGATAAATTCGCCGGCTCGGAGTCCGAGAGGAGATGGTGCTGAGGTCCCGGGGGCGTCCGCCGCACGCACAACGTCCATATCAAATCCGAAAAATGTATTTAGGCTCGAGCTATGTCCGATGAATTTTTCACGGATCATATCCTTCAGTTCCACATCGGCATCCGCACGCGAACGCAGAAGTTCGAGGCTGATCCGATGGATATGGCGATCGCGAATGTACTCGTAATAGACCGGTGAGCAAAAGTGAGACTGAAAGCCGACCTCGTAAAAATATGTCGGCAGCAAATGGCCTTCGTCGAGCAGTTGCCGGTATTGGGTTCCGCTGTTTCGCTGTTCGGCGAGGCGGACGTCGAGGTGCGAATCGACATTAACGCCGATCCACCATTCAGGCCCGAAGACCTCAGCCATTGCCAAACCGTCGGGATATGATATGTCGTTTCCACCCCCAAGCACGATAAGGCGCTTACCGTCTCGGAGCACTTGCTTTACGATCTCGGCGTGGTTATCGTGCGTCTCCTCGAGCGTCGATCCGATGACGGTGTTGCCAAGATCAAAGATGCGTTTTTTTATATTGAAGGTCGTCAGACGATAAAACTGGTCACGGATCGCAGCCGGAGCTTCGGAGGTGCCCTTGCGGCCGCGATTGCGTATCACGCCCTCATCCTCCGGACAACCGAGAATGACAATTTCAGACGACTGATAGTGTTCGGGATCAAAACGAACGATCTCGCCCATCCTCGGGTCATTTGTGTCGCCTTGAGAAAAGAACAGTTTCTCATCAGGACGCGTGGTAAGTTCAAAAATATTTGTCATAATCGTTAATTGAAGTATTTTCTAATCTGCGGACTAAGTCAATCTTCACCGGTGCCTTCCGGGCAATTCTTACGGGCGTGAGCGGTTACGAATTGGACGTAAACGATCTCTTTGCTTTTTTCCGTTAAGTGCTCAATTTATGGATCTACATCGAACGGGCGTTCCGAATAGGGAGATTGTCAGGCGGACGTTAACGCTGGCTTTGTTGGTGATCGTGATGCTGTTTTTTGGCGAAGCGATCCGTGCGCAAGCCGACGATATGTGCCGCGAATTTGGCGAAACTCCGTCGCGCGAATCGGGACGCGATAACCGCTTGGTGCCTTTCGTTTTTGGACGCGTGACCCAAAAGGGCACGCCAATAGTCGGCAAACAGCCGAGGATCACGGCGATCTACTCCGACAGCGTCCAACCGGCAACCAGACAGATCATTGGCCGGTCCGGCAATTATTGCTTTCAAAAGCTCGGGTCCGGCGGAACGTTGGTGATCGAGGTCGACGGGGTCGAGGTCGCCCGCAAATCCGTCTTTGACTCAACGAATACAAAGCAACGCGAGGACTTTGATATCTATCCGCCGGGCTCACCTGAGATTGTTAAACCCGGCGTTCTTAATGCGAACTTTGCTCGTCCCTCGAATCCAAAGACGGCTGAACTTTACCAAAAGGCCGGCGAGGCCGAAAAGGCCAAAGACACGCCGAAAGCGATCGAAATCGTCCGGGCGATAGTCGCGGCTGATCCTGAGGACTTTATCGCTTGGGCCAAACTTGGGTCGCTCTACATTGGCGAGCAGAACCTCGCTGATGCTGAGACGGCGTTTAAGCGTTCATTTGTGATTCGTCCGGACTACGCGCCGGCGATCTTGAATCTGGGTATCATCAGCGGCATCAAAGGCCTTGTGCCGGCTGCGATCGATTATTTTGAGAGAGCCGTTGTTGCTGATCCGGGATCCGCAAGTGCCTATCGTTTGCTAGGTGAGGCGTACCTGCAGGCTCGCCGCGGTAATGACGGCCTGGCTGCGCTTGACGAGGCTCTGCGTATCGACCCAAAGGGAATGGCAGAGTGCCATCTAATGAAAGCACGTCTGTATGATCTCGCCGGAGCCAAGAATCTCGCCGCCGCTGAATACAAGGCGTTTCTTGCAAAGGTCAAGGATCACCCGGACAGGAAAAAGTTCGAAAAATACGTCAAGGAAAACTCTGAAAAGTGATCTTTACGGCTTGGCCCCACCTTGCCTAGATCGCAGGCCGCCTTGTGACGATATCGTCGCGAACGACGTACATGTTGTTCGCCGCATCTAATGTAAACGCAGCAATGTGAGAGTCAAGCCCGAGAGAATTGATCAATTCACCGTTGCTCGTGTATATGTTGATCGTGGAACCGTTAGAAACGTAGATCCGGCTTTGATTATCAACCTCGATCCCGCACGAATCTTTACTCTGAACGAACTTATTGACGTATTTACCGTCCGCCGAAAATCGGGCGATCTGCAACTCCTCAGAGTTATAGTTGATCGAGTAGCTTCCGAGAGCACCGAGAGCGTAAACCGAGAAGATATTTCCGGCACCATCCGTTGCGACGCGGATCGACCATACGGCGGTTTGCCGCGGCGAGATCGCGGCGTCAAGGGCGTCTGTGTGAAAGCCGCGTAATCGCCTGGTCACCTTGCCGGCTTTATTAATGAAACTCAGCGTTTCGATCTGGTCATTTGTCGATACGGCCAGCATCCCGCCGTCGCTGCGCAGAGCAAAATCCTGTATGTTATCGGGAGCGAAATGGATCGTGCGTGTCGGTTCCGTAGCACCTTCTTTGTAAGCAAGTATTACACCGCCGAGCGCAACGTATAGATTGCCATCACTGCCCACGGCGATCTTATCTATGGTTCGGGCCTTTTGATAAACTTGACCGTTCGCTGGAATCTGCCAGAGCTTGAGAAATTGACCGTTTTCATCGAATTGCTGTACTCGGAGACTGTCGTCTGAGACGTAAATGCGTCCTTTCGTGTCAACGGCGATCGACCCTGCATCCTGGAATAAGCCATTGCCCGTGCCTTTTCCGCCGAATTCGAGATAGTTGGGCAGTTCCTTGGCCGGTTTGGCCGGTTCGGCCTTCGCGAGTACCGGCGACGGCGTGGCTTTTGGCGGAGTGCTAGGTGGCGTAGTCCTATTATTTTTTGATGCGAATGTAGCGAATATGATCACGCCCGCAAGCAAGCCGATACCCGCAATAATGCCGATGACCATATTTAGGTTCGGCAACTGCGTTGTGGTCGGATAATCATAGGCTGGCGGGATCGGGTCCTTTTCCTTGTTGTCTGCGATGACGAACTTCGTTGCACAGTAACTGCAAGTGGTAAACTTCGCGTCCGGCCTGTATTCGGTGATCTGTCCTCCGCATTGCGGGCAAATTAAGGCTTCCATAGTTTTCCGGTCATACTCATTGACGACCTCACGCCGCTATTTTGCGTTCATTTGCGTCTTTTCGCAACGCGGCCGATGTTTAGCACCATCCTTCGGAAATATTTGTTGGTCGTATCTAACTTGAGACTAAAAGCATAAGCCGAACTTGGTGGCGGATAGAGCACTGCGACGCACCTTATAAACACGTTTTCGATGTCGTTTGGCGTGGCGATGGCAGAATGGTTGATGATGGCAGCGATCTTGGCTCCGTCAGTGATCGAACTTTGCCATCCGTTGGCATTGTAGATCTGTCGTACGGTGGCGATATCGAGGGGGTCGGGATATTCCAGGATGGCACGTACATAGTTGATCACGTCGGCTTGTCCGGCCTCCTTGCCTCTGTTTCGCTTCGCAAGAGCGGCCGTGTCTCCGGCAAGGTCTATAAATTTATAAATATCGTATTTGATCATCACGTCACGAAAAACACGATGCTCGATAATACTTCGAAGATCATTGATGTTGCTCTGTTCCACATCGATCGCAAGGCCCTTGGCGGTGCGGACGATTGGAGACCAGATAAAGCCCGGATAGCCGTTGACGGTGAGACGTAGATGGAGCAGTTCGTGCGTGAAAACTGCTTCGAGCTTATTGCGGTCTTCCTCAAGCGCAGGATCGAGCGAGACAATGGCCTGACCGTTCTGTTCGTCGATAAAACTAACACCAAGCTGGAATTTCGGTTGCTTGTTGAATTCCGCAACGATCGGCTTTCGCGTCTTAGCCTCAATTTCCTTTACGATCGCGAGGGTCTCGGGCCGTAGTTTCAAGCCAAGCAACTCACGATCGTTCCGGGCGATAGGGTAGGGCGTCGACGAGGTAATAACGTCCTGTGCTAAACACACAGTTGCGACGTTCAAAAAGCCCACAGCGACCGCCAGAATCAAGATTTCACGAAGCATCCCGTCTTACCTCACACCTTACTTACCCATCACTCATCACTTTTTACTCGCCGCAGCCGTGATCTCATCGAACCGTGCATCGATCTCAGTCCGGATCGGCTCACGATCGTTCGAATCGAAATACTCGTTGATCGCCTCGACGATCGAGAGTTTCTCAAGATTCGGCAGATTCAGAAAACCGTGAAAGACGACGACTGCATTATCGCTTAATTTCATAGAATTATTTTAGCTCCGACACATTTGGCAATGTTATCAGGTTTTTCACCACCCCGAGAGACCGCGGAGTTTTGATCGAGTTCAAAGTGTGTATCTTCTGCGACGAATCGGTAGTGTCAGCATAGGCATCTGCCTCGATCAAGCACATCAAGGCACAGCACGGCAAAGACTCAAACTTGCTCCAATCCGTCGGCCTCAAAAAGAAAGGAGAATACAAATCAAGGGCAAGCAAAAAAACAAAGACGCCGGAACCACGGGAATAACCGCGAGCGATAGCGACCGGGTTTCCTAACCTGGAAACAACAAAAGGGACGGCCTCGTGCCGTCCTTTCTTTTTGTTGATTACTGTGATGAAGTCGGATTGATCGATTTTTGGTCGCGGACTATAACGAAAATACTCCTTTCCCCGTTTGGTCTCCCAACACCATTCGTCTCAGCTAATTCTTTTGCTTCGTCATAACCAGCATCAAACTACTTTTGAATCAACTCCCAGGCATCTAAGGGCAATCCGTACTCTTGGTTGGCAAATTTCATACAAATCTCTGAAGTGTCCTGCAAATAATCGAAAATATCTGCCCCAGCTTGGTAGCCACGAAGATAGAATCCGACGTCCGGTAAGTCTTCTTCAATTCTGTACAGCCAGTCGTCTTTTCGTGCTTCCCAAACTCTCATATCGACCTCATCGGAATCTTAACATCATTCTTATCCGCAAATTCTTTTGCTTCTTCATAACCTGCATCAACGTGCCTGATCACGCCCATTCCCGGGTCTGTAGTTAAAACTCTCTCGATGCGTTTAGCAGCTTCGGGAGTGCCGTCGGCGACGATGACTTGTCCGGCGTGAAGGGAATAGCCGATACCGACGCCGCCGCCGTGGTGGAGCGAAACCCACGTCGCACCGCCGGCGACGTTGATCATCGCGTTGAGATAAACCCAATCTGCGATGGCGTCTGAGCCGTCTTTCATTGATTCGGTCTCGCGGTTGGGCGAAGCGACGCTGCCGCAATCGAGATGATCGCGGCCGATCACGATCGGAGCTTTTAATTCACCGGATGCGACCATTTCGTTAAGTTTTAAGCCGGCCTTCGCTCGATCACCATAACCGAGCCAGCAAATTCGTGCGGGCAAGCCTTGGAACTCGACCTGCTCTTGAGCCATCGTCAGCCATTTGATGAGGTGATCGTTGTCAGGGAAGAGCTCCATCATCGCCGCGTCGGTCTTGTAGATGTCCTCTTTGTCACCCGAGAGAGCGACCCAGCGAAACGGACCTTTGCCTTCGCAAAACAAAGGACGAATATACGCAGGCACGAAACCCGGATAATCGAATGCGTTGGCGACGCCATTATCCTTTGCACGCTGTCTGAGATTATTGCCGTAATCAAACACAATTGAACCGCGTCGCTGAAATTCGAGCATTGCTTCGACGTGCGTTGCCATTGAGTCCATCGCGGCCTTCTCGTACGCCGTCTGATCACTTTTGCGAAACTCCGCCGCTTCGTCAACGCTGTAACCGACGGGAATATAACCCATCATTACGTCGTGAGCAGACGTTTGATCAGTAACAACATCAGGAATGATGCCGCGTTCGAGCAATTCCCAGTGAACCTCAGCGGCGTTGCCGCACAGAGCGATCGACGTGGCTTCTTTCGCGGCGACGGCGTTTTTCGCTAAAGCGATCGCATCGTCAAGGTCTTTCGCCGCGACATCGACTTGCTTTAACTGCAAACGCCGCTCGATCCGCCACGGATCTACATCCACTAGCAACCCAACTCCACCATTAAACGTGATCGCCTGAGCCTGTGCGCCGCCCATTTCGCCCAAGCCCGCGGTGAGCACAAGTTTTCCGGCTAGCGTTCCCCAACCTTGTTGGCGTGCAAGGGAACCGAACGTCTCGTACGTTCCTTGCAAAATTCCTTGAGTACCGATGTATATCCAACTTCCGGCGGTCATCTGTCCATACATCATCAGGCCGTCGCGCTCGTATTGGTCAAACTGTTCCTGAGTCGCCCAGTGCGGCACGATATTCGAGTTTGCGATCAATACGCGCGGAGCATCAGCGTGGCTTTTGAATACACCCACGGGCTTTCCGGATTGCACGAGCAGTGTCTCATCCTCATTCAACTCACGGAGGCTCTTGAGGATCGCGTCGTACGATGCCCAATTTCGAGCGGCCTTGCCGCGTCCGCCGTAAACGATGAGATTGTCGGGGTCAAATGCGACATCCGGATCCAGATTGTTCTGGATCATTCGGTAAGCGGCCTCGATCAGCCAATTTTTACAGGAAAGTTCCGTGCCGGTAGGTGCGTGAATAGTTCTGCTCATAGATTAGGATATCTTGACGGTTTTCGATCCGGGCATCTGTTACAATCGAACGAAGTTGTCCTCCAATTAATAAATGGTCGATATTAGGTTTGTATTGCCCCCGAATCATTGGGGGTTCAACCCCTTAAAGTTTCAATATGGATAAGGAAATTCTATTAGACCTTCGGGGAGAAAACAACGAAGCGTATGGAAAACTTTATCGCCAGTATTTTGGGTTGGTAAATAGCTTTATCACCCGAAACAGCGGGACAACCGCTGATGCCGAGGATGTCTTTCAGGACACATTGGTAGTGTTGTTTGACAAATTGAAGGGTGACAACTTTGAACTGACGGCATCATTAAAAACCTACGTCTTTGCAATTGCCAAAAATCTTTGGCTAAAACGCCTGCGGACCGCCTCGCGTGAAATTGAGCTGACGGATTTGCATTCTGAGAAGCTTGTTCAGGACGTAAATTCAGCGATCGACAGAGAGCAAAACCTAACGGAAAAATTGAGGTTCTATCTGCTCAAGATCACAAAACACTGCGGACGTCTAATACGGGCCATTTATTACGAAGAAAAGACCCTCGACGACATACAAACCGAATACGGTTACTCCACCAAACATAACGCAATAAACCAAAAACATAAGTGCATCAACCAGATTAAAAAGGTAAAAGAACTAGAGCGACTAAAATAATTTTACTGATCTGGGTGATTTTTCCGCGCCTTCGGGTATTAAGTGATAAGTTTGCGATTTTTTCTTAACGGAATGAATGCAGACCGAAACGAAAAATACGGAGGAATGGACATCTAGATGTCTCAAATTAAAATTATGGATTCAAGAAGCGTTAAATCGATTATAGCCGGCGTTGTAGGGACTTTGGTGATGACCGCGGTAATGGTTGTTGCTCCGATGATGGGAATGCCGAAAATGTCGCCGCCGGCGATGTTGTCAGGAATGATGGGAATGCCGATAATTGTCGGCTGGATGATGCACTTTATGATCGGGATCGCATTCGCATTGGCTTACGCGTTCGTTTTTGCTCCTATTGTAAAAATCGGTTCTCTAGCCCTTAAAGGTGCGATCTACGGGGTTGCCGCTTTCATCTTCGCTCAAATAATGATGGCGGTAATGGGAACGATGTTTCCCATGCCGATGATGGAAGGCTCAATGATGATGATCGCAGTCGGTAGCTTGATGGGCCACGTAATTTTTGGCGTCGTCGTCGCTTTATTAGTTGGGAAGCCGCAACTTATGGATGATTTGGTAAAATCTGAAAATTGATCTCTAGTAAACAAGATATTCGCAACGGGACGTTAGATAATATCTTTCGTCCCATTTTTTACTTACCTTTTCAATAGACATAATCCTCCCGCCAGGCTGGATTTTCAACGATCAGGTTGTCCAAACCCTTTTGTACAGAGAAAAAAGAATCAATATCAACGCCCATCGGTGAAAACGCGGCAATATTTTCTCGTATTGAGATATACCAAATATATTCAGTTTACCGCGCTATTGTGCCTGCGTACGATATCTGCTCTTCGCCCTGACGACTATCCCGGGACGATCCACTTGCACCTTGATCTTATGTTCGGTTCCCGCCGGCGAGTCGCTCAAGGGATAGAAGCCAAGTACGTATTGCCGTTTCATTTCATCGACGATCTGCTGAAATGCATCACCAAGATCGGCCTTTTGTTCTCTGAAAAATCGTCCGCCCGTCTTTTCGGATAGTTCTTCGAGGAAAGCTATCGAAAGCTGTTGTTGAATTTCGGAATTGGGGCGATTGACGCCGGCGCCGGGAAGGTTTCGACGGTTTTGTCGATTTGGGTTGCGGCCCGGAAAATTATCGCTTGGAAACCGCCTCTGGCGTCCGCCGATGCCTCCGCGACGACCGAGACGGCCCATTCCCGCTTGGTCGGGAAACGGACGCGGAAATGAATCGCGAACTCGCATCGCACTTTCGTAAAATATCGGGTAAACAACGGTGTCTGATTCTGTGAGCAGATCGAAAAGCTGAGATCTGGACACGCTACTACCAAAATCGGCGCCGTCCGTCAGCAATATCAAAGCTTTTCGGCCCTTTTCACCGCGGAGTTGGCGTTGGACTGCATCGTACACGGCGTCGCGCAGAACTGTGCCGAATTGTGCTCCGATAGTGGCGTTTTTGATCGCGGACTCGAGATCTTTCTTATTCGATGTTAATCCGCTCAGTATTTCTATATCGTTGTCGAAGGTAACGATCATACAGCGATCTTCCGGCCCTAGGTCCTTGATGAATTTTCTCGCAGCCTTTTTTATCTTGCCGAGCACGCCGGCAGTGCTTCTGCTTGTGTCGAGTGCGAGTATCACGTTCATCGGGGCGGAGTCGTTGTTAAAGATCTCAACTGACTGTTCGACGCCGTCCTGAAAAACACGGAAGTTGCTTTTCGTCAGACCGGGCACGTATCGGTTGTCCCGATCACTGACGATAACAGGGATATTTATGAGCGACGTGTTGATCCTGATGGTCTCGTTCGTGTCGACCTGAGATCGAACGGACGAGCCTGCCGCCACAAGTAGGATCAAGACAAACCAACCACAAATTTTACGCATACGTGTCTCCCGACTGCCAATAGCTTGATTGTTTGACGTTGCGGGTCGCCATTTGGTCGCAAAAACTTGAGCCGACGCCAAGTTTTCTTTATGCTTGTTCCACAGAACTACTTTCCTGGAGAAATTTATCTATGTTACTGAGAACGTTCGTGATCGCGCTTTGCATATTGGGGGCGGCCGTTTTCGCGTCGGCACAGAACACTGCGAGCCTGACCGCTGACGAAAAGCCGACGTATGACGAGACACTTGCCAAAAGGTTCGGTGGCAATGACAACGGAATGAAGAATTACGTTCTGGTGATCCTGAAAACCGGCCCGAAGGATGCGTCCATAAAGGGAACGGTTCGTGACGAGATATTCAAAGGACATATGGCAAACATCAGCCGGCTTGGCGATGAGGGCAAATTGGCCCTTGCCGGCCCGTTTGGTGACAATGACCGAACGTATCGCGGACTATATATTTTTAACGTCTCGACCGTCGCAGAAGCGTTGAAACTTGCTGAAACTGACCCTGCGATCAAGGCGGGCATCTTTATCATTGAGGCAACGCCGTGGTTTGGCTCAGCGGCACTGATGGGCGTCGGTGAGACCCATAAACGTATCATGAAGACAAAGCCGTAAATGCAAGATTGCGAGCTAATTGTTATTCACGCTGCCGAATTGGTAACGTGCCGGTCGGCAGGAAAGCCGAAACGCGGTGCTACTCTACGTGTCGTCGGAATTATCAGCGACGGCGCTGTGGCGGTGGCAGACGGCAGGATCGTGGGCATCGGCACTACGGCAGAGATCTTGCCCAACTTTGAGGCGGATACTGTCATAAACGCGGATGGCCGCGTGGTGGTGCCCGGTTTTGTCGATCCGCACACTCATATAGTTTACGCCGGCGACCGTTTGAATGAATTTGAACTGAAGATACAAGGTGCTGAGTATCTCCAGATCTTGGCAAATGGCGGCGGGATCATTTCGACGGTGCGGCAGACACGGCAAGCAACAATAGAGCAACTCATTCAAGAAAGCCGCAGGCGTCTCGACAAAATGCTGGCCTGCGGCACGACGACCTGCGAGATCAAAACCGGATACGGGCTCGACACGGAAACCGAGATGAAGATGCTCGCGGCGATCGAGGCCCTCGATAGGTCTCACGCGATCGACATCGTACCGACATTCCTCGCGGCTCACGCAGTTCCGCCCGAATTCAAAGGCAATGCAGACGCTTATGTCGATCTGATCTGCACGGAAATGCTGCCGCTTGCGTGGCAATGGTATGAGCGTTCGCATTTTGCCGCGAAAGGCACGCGATTCTTTTGCGACGTTTTTACTGAGCAAAATGCATACGATCTCGGGCAATCAGGTCGTGTACTGGAAATGGCAAAGGCGTTGGGTTTCGGGATTAAGGCGCACGTTGATCAGTTTACAAACCTCGGCGGAACGCACCTCGCGATCGATCTCGAGGCGATCTCGGTCGATCATCTAGACGCGATCTCGGACGAGGAGATCAGCCAATTGTCCGCATCAGAGACTATCGGAATCGTGATCCCGACAGAGAATTTCAATTCCGGCAAAATGAAATATGCAGACGCACGGAAAATGATCGATGCAGATTGCGCGATCGCCCTCTCGACGGATTACAATCCGGGCTCGGCCCCGTGTCCGTCGCAGCCGATGGCGATGGCGATCGCTTGCCGATATCAAAAGTTATTGCCGGCCGAAGTTTTGAATGCGGCGACGATAAATGCTGCATATTCGATTGGAATGGGTGACCGCGTCGGTTCGATCGAATTGGGAAAGCGTGCCGATCTTGCGCTATTTGACTGCAGCGATCATCGGCAGATCGCAAATGAATTTGGCGGAAATCTCGTCCGAACGGTTATCAAAGGCGGTAAGGTCGTCTATGATACACGCTCAGCCTGAAATTGTTGGGCGAAGCCGCTTTGAGAACCGGCAGTGATAAACCACATTGGAAAGTTAATGAGTGAAATATTACTTGACGGCGAAAGCCTAACATTTGAACAGGTAGTCGCGGTCGCCTACGGCAAGCCCGGCGAACCTCGGGTCGTATTGTCCGACGGTGCGAAGGCAAACGTCGCTCGGAGTGCGGCGGCAGTTCAGACGCTTCTCGATCGCGGCGAGATCGCTTACGGCATCACAACCGGCTTTGGAGCCTTTAAGGACAAACTGATCAGCCGCGAAGATGTCGAGACGCTCCAGCGAAATATTGTCGTAAGTCACGCGGTCGGCGTCGGTGACCCATTTGACGCGGCGACCACCAGAGCGATAATGCTGATCCGTGCTAATACGCTCGCCCGCGGTTTCTCCGGCATTCGCCCCGCAACGCTCGAACTAATTCTGGAATGCCTGAATTGCGGCGTTCACCCGCAGATCCCGGAAAAGGGAAGCCTCGGAGCGAGCGGCGACCTTGCTCCGCTGGCACACTTTGCTTGCGTGCTGATCGGCGAGGGCGAGGCGGAGATCGGCGGCGAAATAGTAACAGGCAAGGAAGCTTTGGAACGCGCCGGACTTTCGCCGATCGTCCTTGCAGCAAAAGAGGGATTGGCGTTGACCAATGGGACGACGGTGATGACGGCAGTCGGACTGCTTGAGACGCAAAAGGCCAAACACCTTGCCGAAATGGCGGATGTTGCCGGCAGTTTGAGTCTCGAGGCACTTAACGGTACGCTTTCTGCGTTCGACGAACGCATTCACGCCCTGCGTCCGCACCCGCGACAGATCCAGTGTGCCGCGAATCTTCGTGAGATCCTTGCGGAAAGCGAGTTTGTACGCGATTTTGACCCCGCCAATGTGCAGGACGCTTATACGCTTCGCTGTATGCCACAGGTTCACGGTGCGTGCCGCGATGCCGTCGCATATGCTGGATGGCTGATCCAGATCGAGCTCAATTCGGTCACGGACAACCCTCTGATATTCATCGACGACGAAAGCAGTAAGATCGACGTCATTAGTGGCGGGAATTTTCACGGCGAACCATTGGCGCTCGCGTTCGATTATCTTACGATCGCCCTGACCGAATTGGGCAATATTTCGGAACGGCGAATAATGCGCCTGACGGACGAGTCATCTAATGCCCATATTTTACCGGCATTTCTGACTGAGCACGGCGGGCTGAATTCCGGATTTATGATCGTTCAGTACACAGCGGCGGCATTGTGTACGGAAAACAAGGTGCTCGCTCATCCGGCGAGTGTCGACACCATCCCCAGTTCGGCAAATGTCGAGGATCACGTATCAATGGGGGCAACGTCAGCACTAAAGCTTCGCGTCGTAGCTAAGAACCTCGAGACGATACTCGGGCTCGAGGCGTTCTGTGCCGCTCAAGGGATCGATTTTCGCAAGAAGTTACTTGGTTCGGATGGTAAGCTTGGAAAGGGAACTCGGACGCTTTACGAGGAAATGCGAAAGCGGATACCCTTTATCGAGAAAGACGAATATATGAAGCGACACATAGATGCCGCTTGTGAGGTTCTGCGGTGCCATCGCACGGCTAAATAGAAAAATATGCGAGCAATTAGATATTTTGCGTTTCTAACGATCCTGGTATTTGCGGGCTGTTGGTCGATCGACTCAAAGGCCGGGAATAGCCGGGATGATACGCCGGTCGAACGGGCTTCGGCAACGCCGACTCCGCGCGTTTCGCCGACGCCAAAGGTAACCCCGACTATGTCAAAAGAAAAACCGAGCGGCGGCTTTATGGCTAACTTGCCGTCCGATTTCGAACAACCGACCGATGACGCCGGACGCCTTTTGCTAAAAGAGTATGGCTCTCTTTTTGCAACCGGCAATGGGGCCATCGCCCCCAAAAAGGTCGTGTTCAAGGACGACGCAGATGTTAAGGCATTTCAGGCATCAGCCCCGCAATCAACCGAAACCATTGGCGGAATGACCGTAACCTTGCAGACACCCGCGATGACGGCACTAAAGGCCGCAATTGCTGAAGCTCGTGCGGCAGGACTATCGATCGGCCCGCGAGGTGGTGATTCGTCCAAGCGTGGTTATCAGCAGACGGTCACGCTCTGGGCAAGCCGCGTAAATCCGGGTTTTGTTTATTGGGTCGGTAAAGGACGTGTGACACAGGCAGAGGCGTCGCGGATCAAGGCATTGACGCCATTTCAACAGGTTCCAGAGATCCTGCGGCTCGAGCAAGACGGCATCTTTTTTGCAAAGGATCTCTCCAAATCGATCATCTATTCCGTCGCACCGCCCGGAACTTCCCAACACCTTGCGATGCTCGCACTCGACGTAAAGGAAAATGAAAACCCTCGTGTTCGGCAGATACTTGCCAAAAACGGGTGGTTTCAGACTGTTAGCTCCGACTTGCCGCATTTCACATATCTTGGCGTGAGTGAAAGCGACCTGCCGGGACTAGGCCTCAAGCAGATCACTAATAGCGGTCGTACTTTCTGGGTGCCGGATATTTAAGGTTAGCGTACGGATCCCATTCCGCCGTCGACGTGTAAGATCTGACCGGTTATCCAAGCACTCTTTTCTGATAGCAGAAAAGCTGCCATTTCCGCGATGTCCGCTGCTGTTCCAACCTTCTTTAGCGGATGCCGAGCGGCTGACGCGTCTCTTTTTTCCGGCGTATTTAGAAGCTTTTCGGCAAGCGGCGTGTCGGTAAGTGACGGAGCGATACAGTTGACTCTGATCTTCGGCGCAAATTCGGCGGCGAGGGCTCGGGTCAAGCCCTCAACTGCACCTTTCGCTGCCGAGACCGAGGCGTGAAACCCCATTCCCGTCTGCACCGCCACGGTGCTAAAGAGCACAATCGATCCATTCTCCGATATTTTCAGATTTGGGAGGTAGTGTTGGATTACGCGGACGGCCCCAAGAAGGTTGATTTGCATATCGGAAACGAAATCAGTTTCCGTGAGCCGATTGAAAGGCCGAAGATTAATACTCCCCGGGCAGTACACGACACCGTCAATGATTCCCTCGATCGTCGGAAGAGGCTCGTCGGATGCCACGTCATACGTCTGAAAGTCAACACCTTCCATTCCCGCCAGTTCGCCTTCGGTGCGGCTGATCGCAATTACAGTGTTGCCATCCGCCGTCAGCATTTTTGCAAGCGAATTACCGATCCCTTTACTGGCACCAACTACCAAGTATCTTTTTTGCATAGTATTTTAGCGACCTTCCTGATCTAAGTAGATCGACTGAACATAATAATGACCCAAGCAAATCATTTCGGCGGTAGATTGGAAATGGATTCAGTTTCGATCCGTATGTAAAAACGAACTAAAAAATGGGCATCACGAGGATGCCCAAAAGTGAATAAAGTCGAAAGTATATGTCGTATCACTATTTGATGATGAATGGTTCGAGGAGACGCATCCACGCTTTGTCAGCACGTTCGTATTCGATTGTGCAGCGTCCGGCACGCTCCGCGGGCAATCCGTCAGGGCCGACTATAGATTTCATACTGACGGGGTCGCTACCGTAAACCAGGCAGAGCATATCGTAAAATCGTGTCTTGCTAAACGAGTGTTCGTCCCAAAATGCCATATCACCGGGATCGGTGTCGCGACTGGCAACATCAAACTCAAGTGCGGCGTTAATAGCACTATTCCGACCTTCGGGCGAACCGTCAAGTATCAGGATCGTTGCAAGTTGATCGACCGCGTCCTCTTCTCGGCCGGTTGCCGGCAGGTCAAGGACATCGATCAAGCAGTGGCCAAGTTCGTGGAAAAAAGCTTGCATTATCGTGTCGCCGACCATATCTTCGACCTCGTTCGGATCCTTCGAAATAGTCTTAAACTCTTCCTCGAATTGGTCAGCGAGTTCGTAGCAGATAGTAACCTCTGTACTTTCTGAATTGTAGTACGCGTTTGCCTCGCCGCACTTGTCAAAGTTCAGATAGACGTCACGCGGCAATGCAATAAGTTGATTGAGCTCGGTCGCGATTTCCTGAAGCATTGCCACCTCGTCCTTCGGCATCGCCTTTTTAGGCTGTTTGGCCTTAGTCACAGGTGAGAACCCGACCTTGAAGTCGCCCTTGTCAAGAGGGTGTTTGGCGGGCTTAACGGGTGTGGCTGCTGGTTTTGCATTCGCCGATCGGTTTACGTTTGTACTCTGGGCTTGTGACGGACCCATTAGCGTCGTGGTGCCCAAAATAACAAGCAGAAATGCCATTGAAAAAATTCCGATCGCTATGGTTTTCATATATTTTATTTCTTCTTTTTGAGTTTGAGCCCTACGGTTTTTGTATCAAATCAGATCGAGATTCTGATAGATGTCGGAGCGCACACGATTTATTAAAGTTGACGCGAAATCATAATGCAAACTTCGCAGAAAGTCTATTGTCAAAGCGTACAGAAAAAAAGCCGGACAAATGTCCGGCCTGTGTAGAGGAAACAGTAATTGTGGTACACCCGGCAAGATTCGAACTTGCGACCCTCTGATTCGAAGTCAGATACTCTATCCAGCTGAGCTACGGGTGCTCGAAGTAAAGATTTTAGATATGCGGACCGTGTTTTGCAAACCGCGTTTATAAACTACTGTTGCAGACTACGAACGTGCTTGATGATCGATCTGATCTCTGCCTCAGTCAATTTATCCTTGAATGCAGGCATTCCGTCATCGGGAAATCCCTCGGAAATGTAGCCAAATATCTTTTCGTCAGGCTTGGCTTTCTGTTTGGCGGTGGTGATATCGTCCGGGTCGATCATTTTGCCGTCGACAGTTGTTTTGCCGCCCTTTCCGCTGTCCCTGTGGCACGTCATACAGTTGGT
This sequence comes from Chloracidobacterium sp., assembly GCA_016720705.1. Lineage (NCBI taxonomy): Bacteria > Pseudomonadati > Acidobacteriota > Blastocatellia > Chloracidobacteriales > Chloracidobacteriaceae > Chloracidobacterium > Chloracidobacterium sp. The sequence continues at coordinate 223,727 of JADKKB010000001.1, forward strand.
TGTATAAAGGTTTCGTGCCAAAACTGTCTCGTCGACCGGTGTCGGCGCCGTTGCCGTTGGCGTTGCCGCGGCATTCGGCTTATTGTCGTTTGTGCCGGTTACCGAGTTCGGCGGCGGTGCCTGGCCACAGGCGGCCAAAAAGATCGCAAATGTTGTGGCTATAATGGTTATTTTCAACTTATTCATAAATTAGAGATCTATTTCGTTTGATTACGATTGTGAAAAAGTTTAACTTAAGGTGACAATTTACACCAATTCGACCTTTCAACAATATGAAAATTCGCACCCCGTGGATCATCGTCATTGCCGCAATGTCTTTCATTTCGGCCATTGCTCAACCCGCAACTCCGACCAAAGGCATCGCGGGGCTTAAGGCCGAGGTGACTATTCGGCGTGATGCCCGCAGCATTCCCTATATCTCGGCGACAAATGATAACGACCTGTATTTTGCGCAGGGTTACACCACTGCAAGTGATCGTCTATTTCAAATGGATCTGATGCGGCGTGTGGCACGGGGCGAAACGGCCGAGATATTCGGTAAGACGGTTCTCGACGAAGATAAGCGTTGGCGACGGTTTAATTTCTCGGCCATCGCCGAGCAAAACCTGACGTTTCTCAGCCCGGCACTTCAGTCCGCCCTTACGAGCTATGCGAGCGGCGTGAATGCGTATATTGCGACACTGGATGAAAAGACGTTACCGGTGGAGTTCCGATTCCTGCAGTATCGACCTCGAGAATGGCGGCCCTCTGATACGATCGTGATCGGCAAGATACTCTCGGACGCCCTTAGCACGACGTGGCGGTACGACCTGATTCGAGCGTCGATGCAGAATATTTCCAAAGACAAACTGGCGGATCTGAATGATCCGGTGACACCGTATGACGTGATCCTCTTTGGCAAAGACACGCCTGCCAAAAAGGAGGCAGTTGCGAGCAAACCCGTCGAAGTTTCCAATGGATTGCTGGCTCTTGCCGATGCTGATGATAGACTGCGCTCGAGTTCGCTTGAGCGTGTCGGGCTATACGCAGAGGACCTTGCGGCGAGCAATAATTGGGTCATTTCAGGAAAGCGGACGGCGGACGGCAAGCCGATCCTCGCCAATGACCCGCATCTTGCCGCGACCGCACCCGGCATTTGGTATCTGACACATCTTTCGACACCCACGATGCGAGTCTCGGGCGTGACCTTCCCGGGCGTTCCCGGGATCATACTTGGCCATAATGATTCGATCGCGTGGGGAGCGACAAATGTCGGCCCTGACGTTCAGGATCTGTACGTCGAGACATTCAACGACAAGGGCGAGTACAAGACGCCCACCGGATGGCAGGCAGCAACGGTGAGAAAGGAGATCATCAACGTTCGGTCAAACCCGTTAAAGCCGGAGACCGATCCGGTCGAGTTTGACGTCATCGTCACCCGCAACGGCCCGATCATCACCGAGGATGGCGGTAAGAAATATTCGCTGAAATGGACCGCATTTGATCCGCACAATTCGGAGTTTGAGGCGTTTTACGAGTGGAATCGGGCTAAGAACTGGACCGGTTTTCGCAATGCGTTGCAAAAGTATGGCGGTGCGGCACAGAATTTTATCTATGCCGACACAAAAGGGAATATCGGATGGAACGCCGCAAGCAAGATCCCGATTCGCAGAACCGGTGACGGTGCGTTGCCGTATGACGGATCGACGGGTGACGGCGATTGGGTCGGGACGATCCCGTTTGCCGAATTGCCGGTGCTATTTAATCCGCCGAGCGGACTGATCGTCACCGCCAACCAACGGATCGTCGGAACATCGTACAAGTACACTCAATTGTCCCGCGACACGGCGGCGCCCTGGCGGGCACGGCGTTTGTTCGACATACTCAACTCCAAGACTAAAGTGACCTTTGATGACGTGCGAGACGCCCAGTACGACACTTTCAACATCCCATTGGATCTGCTTGCGAAAGAGATCGTCAAAGTGGGCGGCCCTTCGCCCGAAACCCTGTCCGTGCTCAAGACTTGGGATGGGCGAATGGAACCGGATTCGCGGGGTGCAGTGCTCGCCAACGAAATGCGAAATTGTCTTGCGAATAAGGTTGCCGATGATAATCGCCCGGTGCCGTCGTTCATAATTCGCGACCGGATACTTGAGAGAGCCATTCGGGAAAAGCTCAAGCGGTGGCTGCCCAATGGGTATCAGAGGGATGCTGACCTTTATCGCGATTGCGATACATCGGCTCGAGCGTCGCTCTCAGACGCTAAACGCTTGGGGCCTGACGATAGCAAATGGGTTTGGGGAGCGACTTGGGTTTCAAGATTTCCGCATCCGCTGGCCGCGGTTCCGCTCATCGGCGGCCAATTTAAGACACCGTCCGTTCCGATCAACGGTAGCGGTCAGACGCCAAATGTCGGCTCAAGCGTATCGATGCGCCACATCACTAGCCCCGGCAACTGGGACGCAACCCGCCACGTCATCCCACTCGGCCAAAGCGGCGATCCCGCGTCAAAGTATTTCAAAGACCAATTTGAACTGTGGCGAACCGGGGAACCGGCGATATTTCCATTCTCGAAAGCGGCGGTCGAACGATCCGCGACCGTGACCTTGGTAATGACGCCAAAATAGACAAGATCAAAAAATAATTTCCGCGCCAGCTGTCTAAAATACGGTTGTGTTTGTGTGATAAAATATTCAATCAAACACAACAGGGCGTTTTAACATCCTTTGGTAGTCGCTCTCGCAATTAATCTGACAGCGGTTGCTCCGAAATCAATTGTAATAGTAACTGGCAAACGAAAATGAGTACCGACCTAACGTTTCTCACAAACGAAGCTGACCGAAAGTTTGCGGTAAGATTGCACAATCTTTTGCCGAGGTGCGACAGCTTCGATTGCTTGGTTGGATATTTTTACCTGAGCGGTTTTCACCTTATTCAGGAATCACTCGAACCGTGTGGAAAGATCCGAATTTTGATCGGCCTTGAAACCGAACAACAGGTCCACGACGCCTTATTGCAAGCCCAACAAACGCTCAATCTTCGCTCGACCTCAGATACGACCAATCACTTTAACAACGTGATGCTTCATCAACTCGAAACTGCAGAAGAGAGTCAGGCAGTCGAGTCGGGGATCGAGAAGCTAGTCCGTTGGTGTAGCGAAGGAAAAGTTGAGATTCGTGCTTACGACAAATCCAAGATACATGCGAAGCTCTATATCTTCTCCTTTGCGCAGGAGCAATTGGACAAAGGTCGCGTGATCACTGGATCAAGTAACCTTTCGCAATCCGGGCTCCAGGATAATCTAGAGTTTAACGTCGAGCTTAAGAATCGCTCCGATTATGATTTTGCTCTTCAGAAATTCGAAGAGCTATGGAAAGACTCGGTAGAGGTTTCACAGGACTTTGTTAGTGCCGTTGAAGAAAAGTCACATCTGGCTCAATTTTCACCGCGAGAACTTTATCTTAAGCTTTTATACGAATATTTCCAAAACGAACTGACTCAGATCCGCGAACTCGACGAGCTATATTACCCTGAAGAGTTCCTTCGGCTTCAATATCAGCACGACGCGGTTTTAACAGCGAAAAGAATCCTCGAAGAGCTCAACGGCGTCTTCATTGCCGATGTTGTCGGTCTGGGTAAAACCTACATGGCCGCGATGCTCGCGCGTGAGCTCGACGGAGGTATATTGGTTATTGCGCCGCCTGCCCTGATAGACGAAAAAAATCCCGGAGCATGGGGAAATGTTTTTCGCGATTTCGGAGTCAGGCGATTCAAAACATTTTCGGTTGGACGATTGGACGAGATCCTTAAACTTGACCTTCGAAAATTCCAGTATGTTTTTATAGATGAGGCACATCGGTTCCGGAACGAATTTAATGAAACCTACGCAAAGCTTCATCGGATCTGCCGGAATAAAAAGATCGTGCTCGTTACCGCGACGCCATTTAACAACCATCCGTCCGATCTGTTGAGCCAGTTGAAGCTTTTTCAAAATTCGAGGAACAGTACAATTCCTAATCTGCCGAACCTTGATAATTTTTTCCGGCGGCTCAATTCAAATATCAGCGGACTGCATCGGGTCACAAATCGCGAGGATTATCGGCGAGCGATGCGCGAAAATGCTCACGAAGTTCGTGAGCGAGTCTTGAAACACCTGATGGTTAGGCGCACCCGGACGGAGATATCTGCTTATTATGGGGATGACCTAGCAAAACAGGGATTAAAATTTCCCGAAGTCGAAACGCCGACGCCAGTTTTTTACGGCTTGTCGCCGATAGAAGACAGAATTTTTACTCAAACAATTCGCCGCGTTAGTAAAGAAATCAAATATGCCCGCTATCGCCCACTCGTCGATATCTATTTCAAAGGGCAGTTAGACGACGATACGACCACGGCTCAAAACAACCTTGCCGCCTTCATGAAGATTCTGCTCGTGAAGCGGCTTGAGAGCAGCTTTGCGGCATTTCGAAAGACGCTCGATCGATTTATCGATGTTTATGAAAGGTATATCCAGGCGTATGAATCTGGATACGTTTATGTCAGCAAGAAAAAAACAAACCTAATCTTCGAGCTGATCGACGCAGGAGATTTTGACGCGATCGAGAAACTGATCGCGGACGATGCGGCAACCCGTTACGAAGCCGAAGATTTCGAACCGGCTTTTCTCAGCGATCTGCAAGACGATCTCGCGGTGCTAAAAGAGATTCACAAAGACTGGCAGCAAATAGACCGCGACCCCAAGTGGGATGAATTTAAGGCGTTATTACAATCGGACCCGATCCTGAAAGAATCGAAGATACTACTTTTCACCGAGGCAAAAGACACGGCAGAATATCTTAGCGACCTGATCGAATCGAAACTGAATGAAAAGGTGATCTGTTATTCCGGCAGCTCTAAAAAAAGTACCCGCGAAGAAGTGATTCAAAACTTCGACGCGCGAGTTCGCAAGCCAAAAGATACTTATCGCATTCTCATCACAACCGATGCTCTTGCCGAAGGCGTTTCTCTTCATCGGTCAAATGTAGTTCTCAATTACGATATCCCATGGAACCCGACGCGGATGATGCAGCGTGTCGGGCGGGTCAATCGTGTCGATACCAAGTTTGAAAAGGTTTACACATATAATTTCTTCCCATCGACACAAGGCGAAGATGCTATTGGCCTCCAAGCTGCCGCCGAAGCGAAGATCGAGGCGTTTATCGAGATGCTAGGCAGCGATGCCGCACTTCTAACAGAAAATGAAGAGATCAAATCATTTAATCTCTTCGAACGTCTGACTTCCAAAGCAACGATCACGGGCGAGGACGAAGAGGAAACCGAGAGCGAACTTAAATACCTAACGCAAATTCGTCAGATTCAGGAAAACGATAAGGCACTCTTCGCTCATATCAAGGCTTTGCCTAAGAAAGCGCGTTCGGCGCAAAAAATCGAGGGATACAAAGACGCATTACTCACCTATTTCCGGATCGGTAAACTCGATAAGTTTTACCTTTCGTCTCGCGATAAGTCTCACTCCGCTGAGCTCAACTTTCTACAGACCGCAAAACTTCTCGAAAGCGAAAGCGATGAAAAGTGTCGTGTCGGTTCCGCCTTCTATGATCTGTTGCGCAAGAATCAAGTTGCTCTGGCGGACGCATTGAGAACGGACGAAGAGACAAAATATTCACCGGCTGCGAGCAGCGATGTTTATACAAAGCTCCGTCGCCGTCTCTTAGCGTTTAAGCCAGATCAGCGACAAGATTTTACTGATGCCGACGATGGATTGTGGCAGGATGCTCTTCTTGCGCTCGAACATGGTTCCATTGCCAAAAAAACAGTAAATCGCGTTTGGAAACTGGTCGAAAAGTCAGACGAGGCTAAGGTTGTGTTAGATATCCTTTGGAAAAGTTTTGACCGCGACACTTTGGCGGTTGATGCCGAAACCGAAGCCCGACTTCCCGCAAAACCGCGAGAGGTTATTTTGTCGGAGTATTTTCTTTAACCATTCCCGTCTGGACCTATGAATGAAGAACAAGCCCGTAGCCTTATAAAAGATGTCTTTCAAAGCAGGTTTGCGAAACCCGCTTTTGAGGAATTTCTAAGTGAGTTCTTGCCTAGCTTCGATCTAACGAAGGCCTTTGGCCCACTCAGCGGGAATGTAATTCGCGCCGCCTTTCGGGATCGAATAGCTAGTTATGAAAGGGTTGGTCAATATGCCGACCCGGATCAAAGGAAGATCGATGTTCTAATTATCAATCTCAATCGAGAGACAACACTACAGCACGGAAGAACTGGCCTTAGAAATTTTGCTGCGGACTATCTGCAGAGTGACCGAGGTCTTGGGAAGACAGCTGTCCTTCTCGCGTACGTCCCTAGCGACGGCGGCGACTGGCGGTTTTCCTTTGTAACCCTGGAAACAAGTCTAGCGGAGAACGAGAAAGGAAGATTCAAGGAGGTAGTCGATAAGATCACGCCAGCCCGCCGGAAGTCCTTTTTGGTAGGGGAATCCGAAAAGTCCCATACTGCACAATCTAGGTTTGTTAAATGGATAGGCAGCCGAAACGCTCCCACAGTTCAGGAGATCGAAGACTGCTTTGATGTCGAGGCCGTAACAAAGGAGTTTTTCAACAAATATAAAGTCCTTTTTGAACGAACGAGAGCTGCGATTCTCGATGTGTGTGAAAAAAACTCGCGGGTAAAGCAGGAGTTTCTTGATATTGGACTTTCCAAAAAAGCTGTCGATGGTTCCGACAATGAGACCCTTGTTCCTAATGCAGACGATTTTGCTAAAAAGCTACTTGGTCAGGTCGTTTTCCTTTACTTCCTCCAGAGGAAAGGTTGGTTCGGCGTACAGACGGAATGGGGCGATGGTGATAAGAAATTTTTGCGACATCTTTTCGAGAACAGGGAAGATTATTTAACCGGCGCCCGAACAGGAAAAAAGTGTAACTACTTCAATGATATTCTTGAACCTCTTTTCTATGAGGCGTTAGCTTATCCCCGCGACAGGGACTATTCGAAGCAATTTGACTGCAAGATTCCTTTTTTAAATGGCGGACTTTTTGAACCAATCTACGGTTACAATTGGCAGCAGTTCGACCTTTTACTTCCTGATGATCTTTTCTCCAACAATGAGAAAACCAAAGATGGCGACATCGGCGACGGTATTCTCGATATTTTTGACCGCTATAACTTTACAGTCAATGAATCTGAACCACTGGAAACAGAGGTTGCTGTTGATCCGGAAATGTTGGGTAAGGTCTTCGAGAATTTGCTCCCCGAACATGAGAAAAAAGGGAAGGGCGCGTATTACACCCCAAGACCGATCGTCGCGTATATGTGTCAGCAGAGCCTGATCAATTATTTGGACACACATTTCGCAAATATTGCACGGGACGACTTAGAAACATTCATTATTTATGGCGAACGTCACGCCGACTTCGAGGCAAGATCAAACAAAGCGAACGAGGATAAACTCCTGCCTGATGGTATTCGAGCAAATGCCCGAAAAATCGATAAAAGGCTTGCCAATATAAAGGTTTGTGATCCAGCAATAGGCTCAGGTGCATTTCCGGTTGGAATGATGCACGAAATTGTTCGTGCGAGGCAGACGCTGGCTTCGATCGGGTCAATGCCTGAAAAGTCCGCTTACGAATTGAAGCGCCATGCTATCGAGAATTCGCTATATGGTGTCGATATTGATTCGGGCGCTGTCGAGATCGCTAAACTCCGGCTTTGGCTTTCGCTCGTAGTAGATGAAGAGGATCGCAAAACGGTTCAACCCCTTCCAAACCTAGATTTCAAGATCATGCAGGGAGACTCATTGATAGACGAGTTTCGTGGCATCAGGCTTTTCGACGATGCCATGTTGGATCAAAAAGCCGCTCTGACTCACGATTCCGAACAGTTAATCAGTGATCTGAAAGAAAAGATCGCTAAAAAGACGCAAGAATTTTTCTTACTTCATCAAAAAGGCGATGCGGCGGCGATAAAGCTCCACGCCGTTGAGAAAGATATAGTGGCTCTTAAGGTCCAACTTGATGGGGCAACCGGTAAAGGGAAAGACCGAAAAGCTGCCGGAGAATCTCTGTACAACGGTAGCGAAGAACCAAGTAAGGTAAGTATTAGATTCGCGGAATTGCAGAAGATACACCAGGCAATCATTAAAGAGACGAACGGAGAGCGTAAACGCGACCTCAGAGCGGCGGCGGACCGTCTTGAACACGAATTCGTCAGTGAGAATCTTCGCGAGGTTGAGAAAGCCGTTAATCAGCAACTGAAAAAGCTTCGGCAGGATTTGGACGGTGAAGTGGCGAATGTTAAAGCGACCATGAAGTCTGAGATTGAGACTCCGAAAATCCAAAAGCTAAAAAAACAGATAGTCCAAAAGCAAAAAGAGCTTTCGGACCTCGGCGAAACACAAGAGCAGCTTGCCATGATGGATTTTTCGAAATTCAAACCGTTTTTCCTTTGGCATCTTCATTTTTTTGAGATCTTTCAAACGCAAGGCGGTTTTGATGTCGTTTTAGGAAATCCGCCTTACCTGAAAATTCAGAATATTAGCGACGAAATTGCGAAGATTCTAAAGTCGAAATATGTTACGGCGACTGGCAAATTTGATATTTACGTTACGTTTATAGAGAAATCATTTGCCTTGCTAAACCATTCTGGGGTTGTGTTATTTATCCATCCACACAGATTCTTAACGGCGGACTACGGCAATGGGCTAAAAAAGCTATTAGACGACATTCGGGGGCTAAGGTCAGCAATTCTTTTTGGCATTCAACAGATTTTTGAAACGGCCACAACATATACGGGAATCTTTGAGTATTCAAATAACAACGTTTCGATCCAGGTAAAGGAAGTTGGTTCTAAAGTTTTCCAGCATATTCCGTTCAGCACCAAGCAATACTCTAACGATGCAAGTCATTGGCGAACTCTAACGAGTAACGAAGAATCATCTAGTCTGGTTGGAAGACTTTCGTCCTTTCCAAATAGATTGACTGAAGTGTTTGAGGGCATATACCAGGGAATTGTGACGGTCGGAGATGAGATCTTTACTATGAGGGGTGAAATGTCAAAAAACACTACAAAGTGTTACTCGGAAGCTATTGGCGCTCAAATTGAAATTGAATCTTCGATGATGCGACATCTGTTGAAGGGCGAAGACATTCGAAGGTATGAGAAACCTGTCAGTGATCTGCTACTTTTCTACCCTCATTATATAGACTCCAGAGGCAAAACCGTGCCGCTTGAAGAATCGAAATTGAGGGCCGAATTTCCTCTTGCTTATCGGTACATTGCCCAATTTAAGAAGCAACTCATTGAGAAGAAAATCAAATATAAGACGAACCCAAAGTATTGGTATTCGCTTCACCGTTCGCGCGATCTCAAAATATTCGAGGGCGATAAAATAATCACACCTTATTTGCAGAATTCTCCAAATTTCGCGTTTGATCGCGCGGGTTGGCTTACAAATACGAAAGGCTATGTACTCGTCGTGAGCAACGAAATGGAATTCAATTATAAATACCTTCTCGGGGTTCTCAATAGCCCAGTACTCTGGTATTTCATCAAACAGACGAGCAGTCCCTTCAGCGGGGCTTTCTATGAATTTACGACCAATAACTTGGGTAGATTTACTGTGCCGAATTGCGAGATGGAAGCCCAAAAATTGATTGCGACAATAGTTGATTACGTTCTTTATCTTAAAGGCATCATGCTTGATGAAACTGACTCTGCCCGATCTTTAATGATCGCGTACTTTGAACAAGTCATCAATGGTCTCGTTTACGAGCTATATCTGGCAAAAGAAATACAGGAAGCGCAGAAATACTTTTTCAAACCTCTGAAAGACGAAAAGTTGCCGGCGGTGGATAAAATCCACGGGGATAAGCTCGCGGAGATTCGTCGAATATTCGAATGTCTTTTTGATCGCAATCACGTTATCAGGAAGAACATTTTTTTTCTCGACACACTAGAAATTGTTCGGATAATCGAGGGCAAAGCGTAATGTCTATTCGGATCATCAAGATCGAAGCGAAGAACTTCCGCGTATTCGGCAGCCGGCCGTTGAAGATCGATTTGACGGCAACAGGAAAGAATCTGCTCGTATATGGAGAAAATGGGAGCGGTAAGTCATCCGTGTTTCTCGCTCTCAAGGATTTTCTCGAATGCGCGGAACGTGATGCATCCAAACGGAACGTAACCGTATTCCCGTACAGAAATATCTTCGCGACAACAGATGACGGATTTGTAAAAATTGAACTCACCGGCTTACCGCGGCCCGCACAGCAATCAAAATCCCAAAAGAAACGTCCGATGACGCAGGCCTATGAGTGGTCAAATGCAACAGACAATACGAACGACCAACTCATTCTTGAGATTAACAAAACAAAGGGATTTATTGACTACAAAGCCCTTCTCGCGACGTATTTTCTCCATCAGGATCAGGACACAGTCAACATTTTCAAACTCCTGATGGGTAGCGTCCTTGAAAATGTTGAAAACGATATCACTAACCGAAAATTCGGCGAAGAATGGAACCGAGCCCTGTACGCCTTTGAAAACCTTAACTACCGAAGCAAAACGGCAAAAGACGGTTTAACGGGACTGCTCAAAGAATATAGTGACGGACTGATTGAAAAGCTGAAAGAACTCCAAGCTAAAGCCAAGGAAATACTCGACACTTTCGGCTATAATCTCGATCTTGAAATTGGGTGCGCGGGGATTTCGTTTGATGAAAAAGCGAAGGAGATAAGAAATCAGAAGGTCATCCTGAAAGTTAAGTCCTTCGGCCAGGACAGGGACGGACATCATCTATTCCTCAACGAGGCAAAACTCTCTGCCATTGCTATTTCCATCTTTTTTGCAGCCCTACTACTTCAGCCTGAAAGCCGATTGCGGATCTTAGCTCTGGATGACGTTCTAATCGGCTTAGACATGTCTAACAGACTTCCAGTTCTGGACATCCTGAAGCAGCACTTTAGCGAGTATCAAATCTTCTTTTTTACCTATGATCGGGCTTGGTATGAAATTGTAAAACTTCGCTTTACGGATTGGGCAACCGCAGAGTTTTTTGCAGGTAAAACTGATGAGCGTGATTTCTCGATCTATAACCACGTCAAATCGTATTTGGAGGTTTCGAAGCAGTATCTAGCCGATCATGACTATAAAGCCGCGATGGTGTATTTGAGGACGCATTTCGAGATGATCCTTAAGAAGTTCTGTGACAAGAAGAAATTGGCCGTTACGTATCACATTCTAGACCGCCGATATACTTCAGAGAACTTTTGGGAAGCTGCAAAACTTGCGAAGAAGACTGATAGTACCAACGTAATTAGTGCCCTAGTTGTCGCCGAAATTGAACTTTATCGGACGATCACGATAAACGAGCTTTGCCACGCAAGTTTCGTAGGAACGAACCAAGCTGAAGTGGCTGGAGCAATTGCGGCCGTGGAGGCGTTAGAAGTGGAATTGGTATCATTTTTATGACGAGGACTTCAGCGGGAACAATGGCGATATGAGCCAACCAACCTTCGCATTCATGGGGAACGTGGATATTGCAGATATTATTCTCGACGCCAGCGATTGAGTCATCTATGCTGCCCCGTGCTTTTCCGAGAGCATTGCCGACTTTGAATAAGAACCGCAGGCGGAAACGCTCACTGCTGAATGGGTTAGTCAAGCGTCAAAGCGTCGATATGCGGTTCTGCAAGATCGTGGCGGAACGATGAAATACAATTTAAAAAACCGTGGGACAGTGGGACAAGACGGCTAAGAGCATTATTTGGCGAGTTTAACTTGTCCCAGCTAAGGTAACGCGCGTGGAACAAATACGTAAGTTATTGACGGTGAAGACGTTATCGGTGTTTGAAAGGCTAATTCTTGTCCCAACGCGAGTAATTTGTACTACTTTGTACTAGAAATTGGCTCGTTGCTCGGCCTTGGCGGTAGTCGGTCGATCAGATCAGCGAGGATTATCGCGGCGGCGGCGGAATCGACCTTGGCGCGGGTGTCGGCGGCGGCGCCTTCGGACCAGAGGCGTGATTTGGCTTCGTATGAGGTGTTTCGTTCGTCCTGTAGCACGACCGGAATATCGAGCGAGAGGGCGAACTTGCGGGCTAAATCGCGGGCGTAGGTGCTCATTTCGCTTTCCGTGCCGTCGGATTCGAGCGGCAAACCAATTGCCAGTGCTTTAGCATCAAATTCCGCGATAATGGTTTTGACGGATAAAAGTAAACTTTTCCAATTGGTTCGCGTTATAACGTCGAGCGGCCGAGTCGTGACGCGGAGTTCGTCGCATATGGCAACTCCGATGCGTTTGGTGCCGGGATCGAGCGAGAGCAGGCGGCCGGCGGGCGGAACTTGGGAAATGTCTGCAATCGGGACGTTATTAACTGTATCTAATTCTTGCACGAATAATTTTGATGTCGGATAATTCCTAAACGACGCGGTTTTAGTTTTTGGTCAGAGGTATTATATGTCATTTCGCGGAAAGATCTGGGTTTTGGTGCTCTCGGGAGCGATCGCAATCTACGCGGTCATCGGTGGCTTGCCGCTCGTCGGCAGCCTTCTGACGACCCAGGCCCAACAACCGGTGAACGATCCCGGAGCCCAGTTACGGATCGTTGAGTCGGTGCTCCAGCATATTCAGAACGATTATGTGGACGAGCCGAATATGGAAAAGGTTCGTGTCGGAGCCCTTCGCGGGCTCGCCTCGGGACTCGATCCGTACTCGTCATATCTGACGCCAGAGCAGGTCAAGGAATATCAGGCCGGAACATTTGCCTCAAAGGCCGGGATCGGAGCCGAATTGTCTCAGGTCGCAGGTTTTGTTTATATCATCTCCGCACCAACCGGTTCGCCGGCAGAAAAAGCGGGTATTAAGTCGGGCGATGTGGTCGAGTATATCGACAGCAAGGCAACTCGCGACATATCACTATATGACGCACGGCAATTATTGTCGGGCGACGCAGGCTCAGTCGTCGGCCTCCGAGTGCTTCGCTCCGGCGAAAAGCCGCAGACGATCAAGGTCACTCGCGGAAGCTTCAAGGCTCCGACTGCCGAATCGCGTATCGAAAGCGGCAAGATCGGCATCATAAAGGTCAACAGCCTGGATACCGGCGAGGCCGCGGACATCCGCTCACAACTCGGTTCACTCACTAAGCAGGGTGCTCAAAAGATAATATTAGACCTTCGCGGCGTCGCGGGCGGCACACTTGAAGAAGGGGCGGCGGTCGCCAATCTCTTTATCAAAGACGGTGATCTGGCAAAGGTCGTTGGCCGCGAGGGCAAGGTCACACGGACAATTACCGCTGATCCGGCAAAAGCAGCGTTCGCAGGCGAAATGGCTGTTTTGACAAGTGTTGGGACTGCCGGAGCAGCGGAGGTTGTGGCCGCCGCAGTGGCCGAGCGTAAGCGCGGCGAGGTGATCGGCGAGCGTACTTTCGGGTCGGGCACCGACCAGCAGCTGTTTACGATGTCGAGCGGCGGTGGATACCTTCTGACCGTAGCAAAATGGGCATCGCCGGGCGGAACACCTTTCTTCGGTGACGATCGAAATTCGATGGGCGTTAAACCGTCGATCGAGGTCAAGCGTCCTGACACGCCGGAACCGCTGGATGTCGAAGATATGGTCGATAAGCAAAAGACTGACGGGCAGAACCCGCAAGCGACGCCGACTCCGGCCCCGAAGGTGAAACCTGCGGTGACCGAGGACATTCAACTCAAGAAGGCTCTAGAGGTATTGGGCGTTAAATCGCAGTCCGCAAAGTCGGTCGGCTAACACGAATACTGGAAAGTAATTAAGTTCCAAAAGGCCGAAATTTCGATTTCGGCCTTTTTACTTGTTGTCGTAAATTGGCATCACTGATAAAATCGTCACCAAATGAACGAAACAATGATCAGCATTCGTCCGTTTTGCGAAGAGGACCTCGGGGAGTGGTTTCGGCTGCGCCAATTGCTGTGGGACGAAACCGATCAGGAAGATCATCAGCGTGAAATGATGGATATCCTCGATCACAGGGATACGCAGTTTGTCGTCGTTGCCGATAATGGGCACGGTCAACTCGCCGGATTCCTCGAGGCGAGTATTCGTCCGTTTGTCGAAGATTGTGAGAGCGAAAACGTCGGATACCTCGAGGGATGGTACGTTGATAAAGCGTATCGCCGACTCGGTGTTGGTTCACGCCTCGTCGAACTTGCCGAAAAATGGGCTCGTCAAAGGGGCTGCACTGAAATGGCATCCGACGCCGAAATTGATAACGGCCCGAGCCTCGCTGCCCACGATCGCCTCGGCTACAAGGAAACATCGCGGCTTGTGCACCTCCGCAAAAATCTGGATTGATCTGTGAGACGTTTTTGGATTACATTGTTGCCGCTGATCGTGTTGTGGTCGTTCATCGCCGTATCGGCGGTCGCGGGCCAGTCGATCGACCAATCGTTCCCGACCGCGGTCCGCTCAAATGAGATCGTAGGCAGTATCAAAGCCAGGGACATCGGCGACGCCCGTCTGACGACTTACTATTTTGCGTTTAACGGCGATCAAGGCGATATCTTCGTCAACGTCGTTACTAAGAATTTTGACGGCGATATCGACATTTTTATCGCTGACGGTTTGCGTCCGCTGACCAAGATCGTCATATTTGCCGACGCATCGTCAAATGAGACCGGCCGTATCGTGTATCTTCGAAAATCTGAAAAGCTATTGCTCCGGATCCAGGGCCGTACGCCGAACGACGACCCCGCGGCGTTTCGAGTCAAGTTCGCCGGTAGCTTTGTGGCGATCAAGGACGCCGTTGATGACGATGTCGCAGCACCTAAGGTAACAGAGTCCGGCAGCGGTAGCGTGCGGGTTAATTCGGTAGGTACGATCATCGAAATGCCTGCGAAGCCCGTACCGCCCGTCACCAAGACGAATACCACCGCGATCGCCACGGTCGAGAAACCCGCAAAGGAAAAGACAGCCAAGGCAATAAAGCCGGAACGGTCGGCCGATGGCGAGTCAAAATCGGTATCCGGGAAGAAAAGTGCTGTACCGGACAAGCCCAAATCGTCCAAGAGGCGCAGGTAGAAAAAACGAAGTCAGCCGAAACCACGGCGGCGGGCGACCCGATGGCGGCATTTCGATTGGTTGTCGTCTTTAAGGACGGCAAAAAGATCGAGCGGCAGATGACCGACGTTATTCGCTTTACGGTTGATAACGGTACGCTGACCGTAATATTTAAGGATGGCTACATCGGCCGCTATCCGATGATCGGCGTATTGCGTGTCGATATCGAATAGTTACGCGTAACTGTGTAATCCCTTGAGCAAATAGCTCACTCCCAGATAGGTAAAGATCACTAACAAAAACCCGATTATTGCAAAATATGCTGAGCTCCGTCCTTTCCACCCTCGGGATATCCGTGTGTGTAGAAATGCAGCGTATGTGAGCCATGCGACCAAGGCTCCGGTTTCTTTCGAGTCAAATCCCCAAGGCCGTCCCCACGATTCATTTGCCCAGATCGCGCCGGTTATCAACAACATCGCGAGCCCGGCAAACGCCAGACAGGCCGTCTTGTACATCAAGTTGTCCAGCGAATCGAGACTAGGCAGACGCGTTATCAACGCTTCGGTGCGGTAGCCGAACAAGATTACAAAAATAGTACCGACCAACGCCGTCAGGAGAGCGGCGATCTCCACGGGGTTTGTGTTGAGGCTCAAAAACATCTTATCGCCGGCATTCTGAACGTAGTTTTGTGCCATCTGTTCGTACTGCATCGGCCGCATTTGGATCAGTTCCTGGGCACTCAATTGCTGGGTTTCCGCGATCGCCATACCGGCGACGAGGTATTGACCCGGTTGTGACGCGAGTTGGGCTTTTAGCTTTGGTAAGACGTCGGTCGTGGTCTTGATGCCGTTAACCAGCAACCCGATCGAAATGATCTGTGCAACGAGGGCGAGCTTTAAGAAAATATGACCAAACTTACGGGCGGATTCATTGCTCTTATAGACATACACCACAAAGGCGACAATGGCCGAAACAAGTAGTAATCCGGCGATCGCCAAAGCGGGGCCCGCAAACGGGATCTCGAGCCGAAAGGGAGCTGAGAAAGGCTTTTTCCCGGGACCATTCTCTACAAACAGGCCAGCCCGATAGACAAACTCTGAAAACACCGAAAACTTGCTAACCGAGCCGATGACAGCAACGGCGAAAATACTCGACCATATTGCCATCGCCTCGACCTTGACTCGATCTTTTAGCAAATATATGACCGCGACCGCAAAGCACACCAGTGCGATGCCGTAACTTAGCGAGGCAACTCCGACGTGTATCGGCCGCCAATACGAATCAAGTACCGGCGGTAGATCGATAAATTCGCCGCCGATAAACCGTGCAAGCACCAGGATCAGGGCCGCAAGCGGAAGCGTGAAGGCCGTCAGAACTCGGAAATTATTTCGCCGGGCAAATACCAACGTCGTGATGCCGGCACCGAACGCGAAAGCCAGACTCAGGTCGTACAAGTTGGCGAAGGGTATATAGCGAAACAGCCAAGGCGTCGCCATATTGCCGCTCTCGCGCATCATTGCGAGTTCGCGGTCATATGCCGCGACCCAACGGATCAGCCAGCTCGAAAGATTAAAAAATACGCCGAGAGCTGCACCGTAAAGGCCGATCTTTTCGGCCATCGCCGACGGAGCATATAGATTTGTTAATTGAAACAATGCCGCGAGTATGTAGCACGCAAGCGCGATCATCATCAGGGCGGAGTCCGAGATAAAGGACGTCCCGACCTGGATCCGGACCGCAAGCATCACGAATGCTCCGATAATGACCATCACGGCCGGAAGGTAACTTAGTAATCCGTTTTGTATTTCGAGTCTGTCGAGTTCTTTCATTGTTTTACTGCTCGATCGCCCTGTCGCCGATAGCGGCAGCGATCTTTTTGAATTTGTCTTCAAAACCGAACTGATTCCGATTAGCTTCGCCGGCCAGCACGACCTCATACTTGCCGTCTTCGGTCGGCGTGATCGCCGCCCAGACGCGCTTATGCGCGAAAAAGAATACGAACATCAATGCGAATATCAGCCCAAATCCGCCAAAATACCACGCGATAAATGCCCCGTGAAACGGATCGTATTTTATCGATAGAATATGGGCCAATGGAGACTTCTCATAACCGCTCATTCGCCATTTATAACCCGCTTTGGCGGCGTTGATCGGGGCATTGTCCGGCAGCTTCTCCGAGAACGCAAAGACCCTGACCGATTCCGCTCCCGGAGGTGTGACGGTCAAAACGGCTGCGGGATTGTTGTATTCGCCGCTCTTTGTGTCAGGCTTGCCGCCCGGCCCAATTGTAAAATCCGCCAAAAACTGATCGAATTTGACCGTAGTTCCGTCGGCGAGTTGCGTGGTTCCGTTGCGGTCGATTTCGATCGTCGTCGCAGCACCGCCGCCCGCCGGCGTCAGATCGACCTTGATCTTTCGGGCACTGCCGACCGGGATCGTCTGTGCCTGAAAAAATCGATAGCCGCGATAATTGAGAGGTGCGTTCAGGGCGACGTCGGCCGTCATTCTGCCATATTGCGGATCGTCGATCAGCAACTGCGTGCGCCAGTCCATCGTATTGTTGACGTCGATCGACCCTTTAGCGTCGATCAGCGTCTGTTGGATGTCGGTACATTCCATCGTGAAGGGAAGTTTGACGTTAAACTTCTCTTTTTTGTCGAGATCAAATTGGATCATTTGGATCTCGTCCGTGCGTTCGCCGGGCGTCATTCTGACATCTGCGTCAAAGCCGGTTTGAAGTGCGACAAAATGTCCTAGAAAGAGCGTGAGCAGGGCGACGTGGACGATATACGCTCCAATTCGATTCCACTTGCCACTTTCGCCGAACACCGTTGTTATTCCGCCCTTTACGGTAGTGGTAGCTTTTAGACCGTTTTCCTTAAGTATTTCGGCGATCTTTGTTGCGGCGTCGGCCTCAGACGCAGCCTCGATCTTGATCTCTTCGTGGACGTTCCGAGCCAGGAGCCACGGCTTTGTGGCAGTCGTTTTGGGCCTTACTATGTAGCTCCAAGCAGCGGGGAAGTGGTCAATAGATGCCAGAACGATATTTAGCGAAAGTACCAACAGTAGAACGTTGAAATACCAAGTGTGATAAATATCGAAAATCCCCAGAGCGCCGAAAACATTTCTCTCGGCCGGCGTAAGCGATACATAGTACGAGTCGAAACCTTGGACATTCTGTTGCAGGACTACCATACCGATGATCGACAGGACCACCATTACGCAGAGTAGAACCACGCCAAAACGTACCGAGCTCAGAAAATCGAGAATTCGGTTTACGATCGGTGCAGATTTGGGCTTAAAGGCCGGTTTGGGCTCTATGGCGTCTTCGACAACTGACATAAGTTAATAAAAAGCATAGCCGAGCGAAAAGGGTTTGTCACACGGTTATTAATTAGTTCGGCTTTTCCATGCAAAAATGGAGCTTTGTTAAGCGTAGTTTGGAGAATTATTTTGAAAACGCTATTCTTGAAGTTCACGTTGCGAGTAGATTTTATTATTGATGGATACTTTAACCGCCCAAATTGAGGATATTAGGACTTTTTCGCTGAAGGAAAAAGCGGCCGCGTACTTTGAATTGACCAAGCCGCGAATCGCGTTTTTGCTTGTACTCACGTCGGCCGCCGGATTCTACATCGGCACGCAAGGCGAGTTTCCGATCGGTCTTTTCATTCACTCGATGATAGCGATCACGATCCTTGCCTCCGGCGTCGCTACGCTTAATCAGTGGTTCGAACGCTCGCTCGACCCGAAGATGGAAAGGACCGCGAAGCGCCCTTTGCCCAGTAATCGTGTGACACCGAATGCAGCACTTACTTTTGGAGTGCTCAATTGCGCGGTAGCTGAGGCGTATCTCTTCTTTTTCGTAAACGGACTGACCGCGTTTCTGGGTCTTTTGGTGATCATCGGCTACGTGCTGCTCTACACGCCGCTCAAGACCAGAACGACCGCGTGTACTGCCATTGGGGCATTTCCGGGGGCATTGCCACCTTTAATGGGCTTTACGGCTGCGACAGGCGAGATCACAATGATCGCCTGGGCACTATTTGCCATTCAATTCTTTTGGCAATTTCCACACTTTTTTGCGATCGCCTGGATGTATCGCGTTCAATATCGCCGTGCCGGAATTAAAATGCTTCCGGCGGTCGAACCTGACGGGCGTATCACATTTCGTCAGATCGTAATGTTTACGGTGCTGCTCGTTCCCGTGAGTCTCGCCCCGTTCTTCCTCGGTATCGACGGCATCGTTTACCTCGTCGGAGCAGTTATCCTCGGCGGTTGGTTTCTGTGGGCGAGTATCCGCTCTGCACTTTCAAAGTCGAACCAATCCGCAAAGGCTCTATTACTTGTTTCGGTGATTTACCTTCCGCTACTATTCATCCTTATGGTTGCGGACAAACGATAGAGATAGAATATGAAACTCGGAACTGCAGACCTCATTGCAAGTGCCGACGAAATCGTCGGGAAACCGGTATTGACTCTTGGCGGCGGATCAACTTCGTCGGGCAACGGCCCTAGCAACAGAGGCGGCGGCGGTGGCGATGGGCCGCGTCCATCAAGTGACGACTTGGCCGAGAACGAAACTCCGGATCCGACCAATAAGTTCCGCATCCTTACGTGGTTTCTACTCCTGATCGTTTTGATGACCTTTGGCGGGTTGATCGGTGCTTACGTCGTGATCGCGACCAATAACGTCGCCGAATGGGCTCCATTCACCTTACCGATCCAGGTTTGGGTTAGTACGGCGTTGATCTTGGCCAGCAGCGGCACGTATTATATCGCCGAAAAGGCCATAAAGGCCAACATTCAGGAACGCGGAAAAAGATTTCTACTCGCAACTACGGTCTTAGGCGGTGTATTTATCGCTTCACAACTCTTGGCTTGGGTAGCACTCTCCAATCGCGGCCTGTATATGCAGGGGAATCCATATGTCGGGTTCTTTTACCTTCTGACGGCGGTACACGCTGTTCACGTGCTTGGCGGCATTACCGCCCTATCAGCGATTCTTTTGCGTTCGTGGTATCCGACCTCAAACGAGGTTGCTATCCGGCGGCGGATCGGGTTAGCTCAAGTTGTGGGATGGTATTGGCATTTTATGGGCCTGTTGTGGATCGTGCTTTTTGTTCTGCTCGGATTTTGGAAGTAGATAAATGGAATTGTTGGGAGTATTTCCGCACCTTAACGCCTCACTTAACGCACTGTCGGGAGTTTGTCTGGTATTTGGCCTGTATTTCATCCGGTCGAAACAGATCAAACAGCATCGCTTTTGTATGCTCGCAGCGTGTACAGTCTCGGCAGTATTCCTGGCCTCGTACCTGACACATCACGCTCTGCGGACTTACTATTTTGGCCTCGGCCCGACAAAATTTACCGGCGAGGGGCTGATCAGACCCATATATTTTACAATACTGACTTCCCACACGATCTTGGCAACATTGGTTACGCCGTTTGTGCTGTGGACGCTACGACGTGCTCTGCAGGGTAAATTCGACCTGCACAAGCGGATCGCACGTCTCGTGTACCCGGTTTGGCTGTACGTTTCAGTGACCGGTGTCGCGGTTTACCTGCTGCTCTATCAATTTTATCCCGATCGTTAATTTTTCGTCTGTTTTTTCTTGTCAACGGTCGGAGGTTGATGCTAATATCTAATTGTTGAAAAGTTGATCACCGAGGCCGTCTTTGGTAAGACGACGCGGGGGAACCAATGGTTGAGCGACTAGTCGCAAAACCGGGGGCGAAGCATCTCGATAAAGAGATACGGGGATACTCTTTCGTTCCTAGCCCGACAGCTAACCTCGTAGGTGTGGCAAAGAAGTAACAGCAACAGATTAAGCCGGTATGGCAAGGTTCTGATGTGCTTCGCGTCCGCTATTCAACACGGAAGCAGACATCCGGTCTTCTCAAAGGGAAAAAGTCCCGTCAAGCGATTGACGGGACTTTTTTTGTTGAAATTCGAATGACTATCTGACGATCAGAATGGGCAGGATCTTCACGTTCATTGCCAGTACTTTGCCGTCCGGATCAAACTCGATCGATTGCGGCTTTGCCCGCATCTTTACAGAAAACTTCTCGATCCGCTGATGGATATCGATCGACTTTTTCTCATAACCCGCGGTCATTTTGACCGAGACGTCGAGCGGCAATCTAAAGACCGCCGGCACGATCGCATCCGGCTTTTGTGTTTGCGTAACCGTCAACGCCAGCGTTTTGGCTTTCGTGCTGTAAACGGGGCGGACCGAAAGGCTTGGGGCTCCCGAGCTATAGACCCATTGATCGAAAAACCAAGTCAGATCTTGCCCCGACGCCTGTTCCATCGCCGCCTTTAGATCCGTCGAGATGACCGAACCGAATTTGTGCCGGTTGAGGTAATTATTTACCGCTTTCCAGAAGACCTCGGTGCCGACCTGTTCGCGAAGCATATGCAGTACAACGCCGCCCTTATTGTATGTGACGGATGCGTTGTCAAAGAGCTTTGCGGGGTCGGCGGCTCTCAAATTATAGAGTCCGTGACGCCTCTTCGTGATCGAGTCGTCAGCCAGGAAGGTTGCTGCGTCAAAGCGGACCTTGCGCATATAGTCTTCGCGGCCGTTGGTCTTCTCGCGATAGACGGCCTCCATATATGTAGCAAAACCCTCGTTTAGCCACAATTCCGCCCAACTGCGGCACGTGACAAGGTCGCCGAACCAAGAATGTGCCAATTCGTGCGAAACGAGGTCAGTGACGACGTCCTTGCCAAACTCAAAATCGCCGAAGAATATCTCGGTGTCGGCCATTGTCGTCGCCGTTATATTCTCCATTCCGCCAAATTGGAACGAGGCAACGATCGTCTGATCGTACTTGTTGTACGGAAACTTGACGCCCGTTACGCCCTCAAAGACCGGGATCATTTTCGACGTTTGCGAGAATGCACGGCGACCGGTGTCCTCCTTGCCGGGATAGACGTAATAGGCGAGCGGAACGGTTCCGGCGGTGTCGTCGATCCTTACATATTTTCCAACGACAAACGATACTAAGTACGTCGAGTGCGGGACCGGCATTTTGAAGTGCCAGGTGGATTTGCCCTCTGCCGTGTCGGTCTTGCCGAGAAATTCGCCGTTGCCGATCACTGTTTCATCGCGTTCGACCGTGATATATTCCTCGGTCGTGGCCTTATCGCTCGGAAAATCGAACGAGGGGAACCAATGCCGCGCCTCGTCGGCCTCGCCCTGAGTCCATATCTGGTCTGAATGCACGACTCTCCGCGGGTCAGTTTCGGCATTTACAAAATATATGCCCTTTTGCGGTTTCGCGGTGTATTTTAGTCGAACGCTGATCGTGTCAGCGGGGCCATAATTCCGGTCCATCGTTATCTTAATGAGGTTGTTAATGTTCGAATACTTAAGGTCGGTTCCGGACTGCTCGATCTTTACGGATTGAAAGGTCATCCCCACGGCGTCCAATTCGAACGACGTAAAGCCCTCGTTGAGCGGTTTCAGTACGACGGTCGTGTCGCCGGCGATCGACCGCGCGTCACGGTCAAAGGAAACCCGTAAAACGTAATGCTGCATGTCAAAGTTTGACTTGCGATCAAAACTTGGAAGGCCGGCAGGCTGCGAAAAAGCGGTTGCGGCCGCGATCATTGTAAAGGCGGCCGCAAGGATAAGTGAGCGAAGAGACTTCATATTTATTTCTATTCGAGGTTATTTCAAGTGCGTGTTAAACCAATCGATGACGTGGCCATACCAAAATTCGGAATTCTGGGGCTTTAAAATCCAATGTCCTTCGTCAGGAAACACGATCAATTTCGACGGTACATTCTTAAGCTGCAGCGTCGTAAATAGCTGCAGGCTCTGATCGACCGGTACCCGATAGTCGAGTTCGCCGGCGGTCACGAGCGTCGGTGTCGCAAAATTCTTAGCAAACTTATGCGGCGACCATCGGTTGTAGTTCACCGCGTTTTCCCACGGCATACCCTTAAATTCCCAATTGACGAACCACAATTCCTCGGTTGCCGTCGCCATACTTTCGAGATTGTAAACTCCCGCGTGTGAGACAAAGGTTTTGTACTTAAATCGCGGATCATTATTATGCCCAAGGAGCCAATCGACCATATATCCGCCATAGCTCGCACCAGCAGCTCCGATATTATTCTTATCGACAAATGGACGTTTGCTGATGTCCGCGACGCCGTTCTGGATATCGACGAACGCCTTTCCACCCCAGTCGCCCGAGATGTCATCAACAAACTTCTGCCCGTAGCCCGTCGAACCGCGGGGGTTCGGCATAAATACGACATATCCGGCGTTGGCAAATATCTGCGGATTCCATCTATAGCCCCAATTGTCGCTCCAGGCACCTTGCGGGCCACCGTGGATCAGCACGATCAGGGGGTACTTTTTGGATGCGTCGAACTTGGCCGGCTTGAGTAAAAATCCGTGGATGTTCTGGTTTAACGCACCCTTCCATTCAACGTCTTCCGGCTTTTGGAGGCCGAAGGCATTCATAGCCTCATCATTATCGCTCGCCATCGCCCGCAGTGCCGTGCCGTCGGTGCCGATGCTCATAATGTTGCTCGGAGCACTCATCGAACTCCACGCAAAGACGAGCGTCCTTCCGTCGGGTGAGATATTAAGTCCGCTTGCAAAACCGACGTCAGCGACCTTTTTGACGTGCGTCGCGATCCTTAAACGAAAATCCGGTTCGACCGGTACGCTAAAGATAGGTGCTCGACCGCGTTCGCCCGCAGTGAAATATACGGTTTTGCTGTCGGCAGAAACGGTGAATTCATCCACTTGTTGGCCGAATCCGCCTGTCAGTTCGACGATTTCGCCGGTTTGCGGATGAAATCGCATTATCCGCCACCGATCAGCTTCGAATGTCGGTGTCTTTTGTGAACGGAATAACAGATATTTGCCATCGGGCGTATAGGTCGGCGATGCATCGTAGCCGTTCATTCCGGCGGTGATATTTTTTGCCGTACCGTCACCGTTTATCTTGGCGATAAAAATATCGCTGTTGGTGGACATCGCTTCAACGCGGTCAGGGTTGCGTATGTAAACAATGCTCGAACCATCAGGCGAAAAGGTGTAGTCGACTCCGCTAGCGGCGGCATACGGCGGCGAATCAAAATCGCCCTTGGTCAGATCACGTGCCGATCCGCCCTTGGCTGATACGACAAATACGTGATTTCGCTTTCGGTTACGCCATTCGACCCAATGCTTAAACAAGAGCCGGTCAGTGACCTTGGCCTGAACCTTACTCTTTTCGGCCTTTTCATCCTCGGTCTTATTACAATCATCAGAACTGCACTCCGGATAGACCTCCGAGCCGAACGCGATCCACTGGCCGTCGGGCGACCATACCGGTCCACCGGCACCGGTCGATATGTTGGTCACCTTTTCCTTGTCGCCGCCATCGGCCTTCATCGTCCAGATCTGACCGCCGGTCGTGAATGCGATCCGCTTGCCGTCCGGCGACCAACGTGGGCCGCTACTCGACGCCGATCCGTTGGTCAATTGCTTTCGTCCGCTGCCATCAGCAGACATTGTATAGATCTGGCTGAGCGTGCGGTTAGCGTCCTTATTGACGACTCCGATGGTGAATGCGACGGTTTGGCCATTTGGCGAGAGCTGTGGATCTGCAACACGTTTGAGGTTGATCAGATCGTTGACCGAAAACGTCCGTTGGGCGTTCGCCGCAAGAGCGACCGCGAAAACTATAGCGACCGATAGGAATATGCGTTTCATATATTTATCCAGTTTGAAATTGTGTTGAACAACGCCATTATCGCATAGAATTTTGTAAGACTGAACACTTCGGATAATATCGTTCTATGAAAATTCTAGTTTTGCTTCTTGCGGCGATATTCCCGTCCGCCGCCGTCATCGCTCAAGTTGCCGAGGCCAAGCCAACGCCGCAGCTTTATTCTGAACAAACGGTGCGAAATATGCGTGAGATCCAGCGAGCTTCGGGCCTTAGCAGCTATGCCTACGATCAAACGAGATATCTTTCATACAATATAGGACCTAGGCTTTCCGGTTCGTCGCAGGCCGCCAAAGCGGTTGAATATGTCGCAAATGAGATGCGAAAACTTGGACTCGACGTTCGCCTACAAAAGTGCCTTGTGCCGCATTGGGTTCGGGGCGAAGAACGTGGCGAACTTGTGGAATTTTCGGGTATGGCTCCGGGGACTGTCCAAAGAGTCGTTTTGACTGCTCTCGGCGGCAGCGTGGCGACGCCGGCCGAAGGTATTACCGCCGAGGTGGTCGTGGTCAGTAGCTTTGAGGAATTGGCAGAGCTTGGCCGTGAAAAGATCCAAGGCAAGATCGTACTATTCAATTTCAAATTTGATTCCGAAATGCAGTCGTCGGGATTCGGCGGGGCAGCGTATGGCCAGGCCGTACAGTTTCGGTTTGGCGGTGCCATCGCGGCGGCACGATTCGGTGCGGTCGCTTCACTCAATCGTTCGGCGGGCGGTTCTCAAAATCGGCTCGCACACACCGGTTCGATGGGATATGTCGAAGGCGTGACTAAGATCCCGGGAGCGGCGGTTTCGTACGAGGATGCCGAGACGATCGCGAGTTTGGCGACGGCCGGCAAAGTTAAAATTCATCTTACGCTCACGCCGCAAACACTGCCTGACGTCGAGAGCTATAACGTCATCGGCGATTTGAAGGGAACTGAGCGTCCGAATGAGATCGTGATCGTTTCCGGCCATCTTGATTCGTGGGACCTCGGTCAGGGCGCGATCGATGACGCATCGGGCGTCGCCGTTTCGATGTCGGTAGCCAAAATGTTAAAGGACCTGAAAATCAAGCCCAAGCGGACGATCCGAGTTATCGCGTGGATGAATGAAGAGAACGGAGGACGCGGTTCGGCGGCATACGAGAAGGAAGAATCGGCGAATATCGCAAATCATTTCGCCGCCATCGAGGCTGATCTCGGGGCATCGCATCCACTAGGTATACTTTTTACCGGTAAGCCCGAGATACAAGCTTTTCTTGCACCGATCTCGCAGGCACTGCTGCCGCAAGGCGCGTGGCAGACTCAATTGCAGGCGGGCGGGGTGGGTGCTGATACTGCCCCATTGACGCGTGCCGGTGTGCCGACCTTTGCACCGTGGTTTAACCAGCAGACTTACTTTAATTATCACCACACTGCGGCCGACACCTTTGACAAGATCGACCCGCGTCAAATGCGTGAGCTAGGCGGCGTTGTGGCGGTACTCGCATATGGACTTGCCAATTTGGAGCAACCGTTGCCGCGATAGTGAAATGACAAGGCCGACTTCGACGGTTTTGAACTTACGGGTTGAACTGATAAGCTGATTATTCGACCTTTAATTAAGGAATTATAGAATTTTATGAATAGGCCGCCTCCGTACTTTCCGCAAAGCCAGTTGTCACCGCCTGACGAGAATCGTTATCGCAAATTCAAATTTGTGATCGTGGGCCTGGTTCTACTTTTGATCGCTCTGCTTGCGGGGATCGGCGTTGGCATCTTCTATTTGGTTCGTTGGCTGTTTTAGTAAGCCGCCTGGGTAATTTGTAAAAAGGACGATCTGACGCGAATGTCAGATCGTCCTTTTTGTTTCGGTTTTCTTACAGATTTATGGATTGGTGGGACTCTGCTGCTTGGCAGTGCTTTTCGAACTATCGACCGTCAGTTGCTTGGCTTGCGGCATTAATCCGATCGCCTTTAAGAGTTGGTCGTCGTATTCGTTAAAGACCTGACCCGATGTCTGTGAACCATAAGCAGCAGTCACTAGTTCTGTTCTAAGCGTTCGTTCGATAAACTCGCGTTCACGGTCAAGTTGTGCCGGCAAAACCTTATACTTGGTCTCCGCGAAAGATTTGAAGGTGTCGAACAATGCCGGTGTCACCGGAAAGTCGGTCTTAGTAATGTCGTAGTCAAATAGGATCGGCTTGAGAACCTTGTAGCTCTCAAAGCCTTTGACTCGGCCAACCACCAGATCCAGAGCAAACGCGAATATCGGGCTAACTAGTTTCTGCTGGGCACGAGCACGTTCGATCTCGATCGTATCAGGTTTGATCGGCACGTCCGGATTGATACCACCGCCGCTATAGACGACTCGGCCTGCGTCGGTTCGGCTTTCCACACCGGTCGGTTTGACCGGATCAGCCGTGATGTCGCGGAAACTACCGCCCTCTGTGTAATAGTCGTAAAGATTGCCGTTGGAATAATCTCGCTGGATCAACCGCCCGGCCGGTGTTTCGTACTTAGCGATCGTAAGCAACAGCATCGATCCATAATCCAATTGAAAGGGATTTTGAACCAAGCCTTTGCCAAACGTATTTTCGCCGACGATCAACGCCCGGTCGTGATCCTGCAAAGCACCGGCCAGGATCTCGGACGCCGAGGCCGTATTGCGATTGACAAGCACTACTACCGGCGATCTGTCGGGAGTAGGATTATCTGCCCGGTATTGATCAGAAACGCCCTCGATACGGCCCTTTTGAGTAAATACTGTCTGGTCACGCTTCAGAAAGCTGTTTGCCACACGGTACGCCTGACTAACGAGGCCGCCGCCATTGTCACGCAGGTCGATGACGATCTGCTGCATTCCCTTGGCACGCAATTCTCGAGTCGCGGCAACAAATTCGGCATATGTGGTCTGGTTAAATCCGCCCCGCATCGCCAGATAGCCGACACCCGGCCGGATCATATAATACTCACCGATAGAAGGTTGCGATACCGCATCGCGAACTATATCGACAGTCTCAAGTTTGCCGGTCGCAAGACGCTCAACCACAAGTTTGGCAGGAGTGCCCCGCGGGCCGCGAAGAAAATTGCGAACGTCCGCAAAGGGCTTGCCGAGCATCGAAGTGCCGTTTACCTCAACTATCTTGTCACCGTAGCGAAGCCCTGCACGATTGGCCGGGGCACCGTCAAAAGTCGCCTTGATATACGTCGCAATTACTTTGCCGTCAACGTCGCTCAGATCTCCGATCGTGGCTCCGATACCGTAGTAACGCGAACTCTGATCCGTCCGAAACTCCTCATACTCTTTAGCGTCAAAGTAATTAGAGTGGGGATCGAGGGTATGCAGCATCGAATCGATCGATGACTTCATCACGTCATTGTAATTAAGTGCTTTTGCTCCACCGTAGTTTCGTTCGATAAGGGAGAGCGCCTCGGCGATATCCTTTTCGATATCTTCGACCTTAACCACCTTTTTCGGTGTATCTGTGCTCTTTTGCTCAGCGGACCTTATGTTTCCGGAGCGAGAGGATGCCGACGGTGCCTGCCCGAATCCGGTCAGGACAAATGTAAAAATCAGCGTGAATGCGAATATGCTGTTAAATCTTTGTTGCACTAACAAATCCCCCGATCGTTGCATCGCTTTAGAGCGGTTTTTAGCTATCGATAAGAATATCATCCATTTGAGTTCAATGCGATGAGTTTCGTTGCCTGACTTTAGCTTTGAACTATTGAAACTTACGTTCTTTTTGATCGTAATGTTTTGAGTTAAACTTTCAACAGTCAAAAAGGATCCGTAAACAAAGGACATTATTATGCTGAACCGTCTTATTTTCACGCTCGTCTTATGCCTGTTTATCACTGCGGCGGTCTTTTCGCAGACAAAACTGCTTAGGTATCCCGACATACAGGGCGACAAGGTCGTATTTACATACGGCGGCGATCTGTGGACTGCGTCGACGTCCGGCGGAACGGCTATTCGGCTTACATCCCATCCCGGTGTCGAGACCTACGCTAAGTTTTCGCCGGACGGCAAGTGGATCGCCTTTACGGCCCAGTACGACGGTGACGAACAGGTTTATGTAGTGTCAGCACAGGGCGGCGAGCCAAAGCAGTTGACATTTTACCCGTCGCGCGGACCGCTTGCTCCGCGTTGGGGGTTCGACAACCAGGTTCACGGTTGGACCAAGGACGGCCGCATCGTGTTTCGAAGCCTGCGGGACTCTTGGGCGACGCCGATCGCGAGGCTTTATACCGTATCGACCGAGGGCGGTGCGGCCACCGCATTGCCGATGCCTGAGGCGGGATCCGGTGACACGTCACCCGACGGAACTAAGATGGTCTACTCGCCGAGGTTTCGCGATTTCCGTCCGGAAAAGCGTTATTCCGGCGGCCAGGCAAATACGCTTTATATCTACGACCTCTCGACCAACGATGCTAAAAAGATCTCCGACAACCCACGAGCAAGTCGCGATGCGATGTGGATCGGCGGCACGATCTATTACAACTCAGACAAAGACGGCAAGTTTAATCTTTACGCATACGACACCGCCGGCGGTAAGACGTCTCAGGTCACGCGAAATCGCGATTGGGACATTCGTTGGCCGAGCTCGGACAATCTGAGCCGGATCGTTTACGAACGCGATGGCGAACTAGAGATCTTTGACGTAAATTCGAAAAAGGCCACGCATTTGAGCATCAGCGTGCCCGATGACGGTGTGAACCGACGAAAGCGAGTCGTAAACGCCGCGAGCAATATCAGTTCGTATTCACTCAGCCCTAAAGGGGAAAGGGCACTTTTCTCGGCTCGAGGCGACATCTTTTCGACTCCGATCGAGAAGGGCGGCGTTCGAAATCTGACGAGTTCGTCCGACGCTAACGACCGCTCGCCGGCGTGGTCACCCGACGGCAGGCAGATCGCCTTTATCTCTGACAAGTCCGGCGAGGAAGAGATATGGCTCGTCGCCCAGGACGGTTCCTCCAGGCCCGTCCAGATCACCACCGGTGGCAATGCTCAGCGGTATACACCGACTTGGTCGCCCGACGGTAAGAAGATCGCGTTTAGCGACAAAGACGGCAAATTGTATGTGTTAACGCTTGCGTCGAAGCAGATCCAAATGGTCGTCGATGCACCGATCGGCCTTATACAAAGTTACGAGTGGTCGCCAAAGGGCACGTTTATCGCTTATTCGATGCAGCCGCGAAGTGGAATGTCGTCGGTGTACGTTTGGAGTTCGGACGAGAATAAGAGCTATCGCGTAACGCCCACGATGTTCAGTTCGACGAGTCCGACGTGGGACCCGTCGGGAAGCTACCTCTATTTTCTCAGTAATCGGGAATACGCCCCCCAGATCTCCAGTTCGGAGTTTAACTATGCAACAAACCGGATGACCCAGATCTACGCTCTGGCTTTGAAAAAGGATACTAAGAATCCTTTTCCGATAGAGAGTGACGAAGTTGCGGTCACCGAAGAAAAACCAGCCGTCACGCCGACGCCGATTGCTACGCCGGCGGCGGAAAAGATTGATTTCGACGGCATCGAGTCACGTGCCGCCAAGGCTCCGGTGGCGGCCGATAACTACAGCGGCCTCTCGGCGAATAAGGGCAACCTGATCTATAACGTCCAGCCGCCATTCTATTACGGCCGAGCGGCCGAAACATCACCGTCGCTGCGTATATTTTCGCTAAAAGACCGTAAGGAAAGCGTTCTGGTGAGTCCGTCGGGCGGTTTTACGCTGTCTAATGACGGCAACAAGATAATGACCGCTACATCCGGCGGATTTGCGATACTTGACGCGTCACCGGGCGGCGAGCGTTCGAGGAAGCCGGTGTCGGTGGGCGGGCTTTCGGTTGAGATCGATCCCGTCGCGGAATGGAATCAGATATTTAATGAGGTCTGGCGGCGATATCGCGATTGGTTCTACGCCGGCAATATGCACGGATTTGACTGGGTCAAGATACGCGAAGACTACAAGAAATGGTTACCCTATGTCGCTCATCGCTCTGACCTGAATTACATAATCTCCGAGATGTGTGCGGAACTTACCGTCCAACACGCCTATATCGACGGCGGCGACTATAACACGCCGCCGAGAGTGCGAGTGGCATTACCCGGAGCTAGATTTGAAGTAGATAAGGCATCGGGACGTTACAAGATAAGCAAGATATTCGGCGGGCAGAACGAAGAGGATATCTATCGTTCACCTTTGACCGAGGTCGGTAGCGACGCCAAGGTCGGCGACTATGTGATCGCGATAAATGGCGAAAATGTCACCGCGGACCGCGATATCTACTCGTATCTTCGCGGTAAGGCTGACTCGGCCGTCTCTATCACGCTTAACAGTTCGCCGACGGCCCAAGGCTCGCGTACCATTACTTTTAAGCCGGTAACCAATGAGAGCGACCTTATCTACCTCGACTGGATCGAGGCGAACCGCCGCCGCGTCGATCAGATGTCGGGCGGACGCCTCGGATATATCCACGTTCCCGATATGGGAGCACCGGGACTACGCGAGTTTATAAAGTGGTACTATCCGCAACTTAATAAAGAGGGAATGGTGATCGACGTTCGGGCAAACGGCGGCGGTAACGTGTCGCGAATGCTGATCGAACGTCTTCGCCGAAAGGTGCTCGGCGTGAATTACCGCAGAGCGGACGAAGAAGGCGGCACATATCCTGACGGTGCATTCCTCGGCCCGATGGTCGCGATCCTGAACGAAAATTCGGCGTCCGACGGTGATATATTCCCGTATATGTTCCGCGAGGCCGGGCTCGGCCCGCTTATCGGCAAACGCAGTTGGGGCGGTGTCGTTGGCATCACGAATCGGGGCAATCTGATCGACGGTGGCGTCGTCAATGTGCCTGAATCTGCCCTCGCCAACGCCCGCGGCGAATACATCATCGAAGGGTATGGCGTGGATCCCGACATCGAGGTCGAAAACGACCCGCGTTCGGTCATCGCCGGCGGCGATCCGCAACTCGAGCGGGCGGTCAACGAATTGATGAAAAAGATCGTCACACCGGTTAAGCTGCCAAAGCGACCGGCCGATCCGGTGAAGGTGCCGAAGAATTAGGAGAATCGTCGGAAGCGTCTGGAGATAGCGGGTAAGGAGGTATCCTTGATGAAAATTCGAATCGTTGCAGCGATAGCGATCCAACTGCTGCTCACTTTGACGGGAATTGGGCAGAGCGGAAAGATAGGCTCGCCCGTCAAATGGGAGAGATATGGCGTTCCACGAACGGATGTTTCGGTTCTTTTGCCGAAACTCCCGATTCGAATCGATTCGTACAACCCTTGCAATCAATTGGCGTATTCGGAATATTGGGCATACGCCGACAATGCTGCATATGGCATAAGGATCTTCGCGAAATACAAGACTGATCGTAGTTATTGCAAAACTACTGAGGACTTTGGCAAACGCAGTTTTGATGCCAGGATATCAAAATGGTCATCAGAAAAGGATACGGTAGCGTCGGAAACTGAAGTTTTGGGGAGTACCCGCAAGGCTCGGGTATTTTCGTCGAAAGTGCGTCGAGTGTTTATCGTAGACGACCTAAGTAATAATAGATGGATCGAGCTCGAGATCGTTCGGCGAAATGAGAATACTGATCTCGAAGCGAAGTTTGTATCCTCGTTGACGTTTAAGCGGCCGATCTCCGGTATCGACATCGGAGACGGTTCGGCTATTACGCTGGGTGACGAATATACTATTCCGGCCCCCTCTATACCGCCTCCGGTTACTCCGCCGTCAACGCAGATGACCCATCAAGGGAGCGGTAGCGGTTCAGTCACCGGCGACACGGCCGCGGCGTTGCCGTCGGCTAATAGCATTGGATTAATGATCGTCGCCAAACCTCGTCCGAGCTATACCGACTCGGCTCGACAGGTTAATATTCAGGGAACAGTGATCCTGAGAACGACCTTTTTGGCAAACGGCAGTATTGGAGCGGTAAGTGTCGTGAAATCACTACCTTACGGCCTGACGGAGCAGGCGATCGCGGCCGCACGTAGAATAGTCTTTTTGCCCGCGCAGCCAGATGGCGTAAACTTCGCGGTTACTAAGCAGGTGGAATACACCTTTAGCATCTATTAGAATTCATGTCCCAATTACTCGAAGTACGCGATCTTCAGACGCATTTTCCGACGAAAGGCGGCCTCGTCCGCTCGGTTGATGGCGTGAGCTTTGAGATCGGCGAGGGCGAATTGCTCGGCCTGGTCGGCGAATCTGGTTGCGGTAAATCGATCACCGCTTTGTCGATAATGCGTCTGATCTCGTCACCGGGCAAGATCGTTGGCGGCTCGATCAAATTCAAGGGCGAAGAACTGACGACAGCCAGTGAGGAACGCCTGCGAGCGATCCGCGGCAACGATATCGCGATGATCTTTCAAGATCCGATGACGTCGCTTAATCCGGTCTTTACCGTCGGTGAGCAGATCGCTGAGGCGTTGCGGTTGCATCGCAAACTCGACAAAAAAACGGCGTGGCAGGCGTCGATCGACGCGATGAAGGAGGTGGCGATACCGTCGCCGGAGCGCCGTGCAAACGACTATCCGCATCAACTGTCCGGCGGTATGCGCCAGCGTGTGATGATAGCTATGGCTCTCGCGTGTAACCCCGAGTTGCTGATCGCCGACGAACCGACGACCGCTCTCGACGTTACGATCCAGGCCCAGATTCTCGAACTGCTCGACGGCCTGCGCGTTACGCGCAAACTCGCGGTTCTCCTCATCACACACGATCTGGGTGTCGTTGCCGAGGTCGCCGATCGGGTTTGTGTGATGTACACCGGTAAGATCGTTGAGGAATCTGGCGTAGATGAGCTTTTTGCTGACCCGAAACACCCGTACACTCGAGGCCTTCTGCGTTCGGTCCCTAAATTATCTGAGGCCGGATCGGCCAAAACGGAGCGGCTCAAAACTATCGACGGAACGGTGCCTTCACCGACCGAATTGCCAAAAGGTTGCCACTTTGCTCCTCGATGCGACGATAGGTTCGATGCGTGTGTCATCGCACCCGTACCGCTGATCGATATCGCGTCCGGCCGCAAGGTGCGATGCCTTTTGTACGATGAAGCTCATAAATTCAACGCGGCCCGGCAACGCGTTTTGGCCGAATCGGCCTGATCGATAATGGAAACTGCGACACCGAAGGCAAAAGTTACACGATTGGTCGATGTTCGAAAGCTCGTCAAGCACTTTCCGGTGGAAAATAGTGACGATGTCGTACAGGCCGTAGATGACGTTTCGTTCGATATCATCGCCGGAGAGACTCTGGGGTTGGTGGGCGAGTCCGGATGCGGCAAATCGACGGTCGGGAGGTGCATTCTCCGCCTTCACGAACCGACCAGCGGTGAGGTTCGATTTGAGGGAAATAACATCATTGGCCTGCCAAATTCGGAAATGCAGGCACTGCGGCGTGAGATGCAGATCATTTTTCAGGATCCATACGCCAGCCTGAATCCACGCCTAAGCATCCGATCGATAATTTCCGAACCGCTCAAGATACACAAGATCGGTTCTCGCTCAGAGCAGAACGAGCGTGTCGCTGACCTTCTCAGAAAGGTGGGCCTCGACCCGAAGTATGCCGATCGATACCCGCACGAGTTCTCCGGCGGTCAACGCCAGCGTATCGGCATCGCTCGTGCACTTGCCTTAAATCCCAAGCTTATAATTTGTGACGAACCGGTCTCGGCACTCGACGTTTCGGTCCAGGCTCAGGTGGTCAATCTACTGCAGGATCTGCAGGACGAATTTGGACTGACATATTTGTTCATTTCGCACGGACTTGCGGTGGTCGAGCATATTTCGGATCGCGTTGCGGTAATGTACCTCGGCAAGATAGTTGAGATCTGCGAGGCGAGAGAGTTGTATGAGATGCCGCTGCACCCGTATACCAGGGCTCTACTCTCCGCGATACCGTTCCCTGATCCAAGGCATAAACGCGATCGTATCGTGTTGACAGGTGACGTGCCGACGCCGATCAACCCTCCGTCGGGCTGCCGCTTTCGCACGCGTTGCCCGCTGGCGATCGACGAATGTGCATCAGTATCACCGGAACTGAAGGAGATCACGCCGGGACATTTTGCCGCGTGTATTCGCATTGACGGCTACGACAACGCCGAGCGGACGGCTTGAAAAAACGGAACTTCGATCATCCGGTGAACGTATCTGATGGTGTCGTAACCAAAATCAACCTTTATTGAGGAAAATATGAATCGAATAGCTGGAATTATCATTGCGGCCCTTGGTCTCGTAGTCGCCGTATTGGGCGCAACCAAGATCGTGCCTGGCCTGACCTCGCCCGGCGTATTTATGATCGTGCTCGGTGGGCTAGTCATCGGACTTAGCTTCATAAACAAGCCGGCGGTCGAGGGTGATGTTGAGAGGATGTCAACGGCAAGTAGCATAGTCAATATCTTTTTTGCCCCAAGCGAAGTCTTTCGTAATCTCCGTTGGCACCCGCGATGGCTTGTGCCCATCTTGCTGATGGTCGTTATGTCGGTCGCATACAGCAATCTATTTTCGGCACGCATCGGCATCGATCGGATCACCAACTTCTCCATCGATAAAACGCTCGAGATGCCTATGATCGCCGGTAGCGAAGACGCCAGAAAGAGTGTTGAAGCCGGACGTGTGCAAGCTTTGGAGGATGCCAAAAATCCCGTGGCCCGCGTAGGCCAAGTTGCTGCGTCGTTTGCCGGTTTCACAATCCTCTACGCGATCCTTGCCCTAATATACTTTGTTTTTGCATTGGCGATGGGCGGCAAGCTTAACTTTTGGCAGGCGTTTTCGGCTGCAGTTTACGCGGCATTGCCGATCAATATTATTAAGTTTGTACTCAACACCACGCTTCTATACCTAAAGGATCCGACCGATATTCACCCCATCCTCGGTCAGCAATCGTTGATCCAGGACAATCTTAGCTTCCTTGTTACTTCAGCTGAGCATCCGGTAATTTTTACGCTGCTTGCGTCGTTAAGCGTCCTTGGTTTTTACTGGCTGTTTATGAATGCGATCGGCCTCAAGAACGCCGGCGAGAGGGTTAGCGGAACCATCGCTTGGTCGGCGTCGATCTCAGTCTTTTTGTTCGTTCTACTTTTCGGTATGGCGATGGCGGTGCTGTTCCCGAGTTTTATCAGCTAGCTTTTGGAGCTACTGCAAAATACGACCGCCCGCAGATCTATTCAAGATTGCGGGCGGTTACTTTTTGTGCGAATTGGCATCGGCCACGATCCGGAAG
This sequence comes from Chloracidobacterium sp., assembly GCA_016720705.1. Classification (NCBI taxonomy): domain Bacteria; kingdom Pseudomonadati; phylum Acidobacteriota; class Blastocatellia; order Chloracidobacteriales; family Chloracidobacteriaceae; genus Chloracidobacterium; species Chloracidobacterium sp. The sequence goes on from JADKKB010000001.1 coordinate 259,676, forward strand.
TTTACTATTCGTATCGTAGCGATTCGATCGGATCGAGTCGGGCCGCTTTCCAGGCCGGAAACAGTCCGAAGGCGAGTCCGATACCGACGCTTGCGACAAAGCCCGCGATCGGTGCCCAAAGCGGTACATACGAGGGCAAAAACAGACGGACAAGGAGCGTCAAAAGCCACCCAATGAGTAAGCCGACGATACCGCCGAAACCGGTAAGAGTGGCAGCCTCGACCAAAAACTGTAGCAAAATGTCATTTTGACGGGCACCGATAGCCTTGCGGATGCCGATCTCTCTGGTACGTTCGGTCACGGAGACGAGCATAATATTCATCACGCCGATACCGCCGATCATCAGGCCCACCGAAGATATGACCACCATCGCGATGAAAACACCGTTCGTAATGGCCGCAAATTGATCGATGATGCTTGCCGCGGTTTCCATTGCAAAGTTGTTCTTATCGCCAAATTTTACTTGCCGGCGAATTCTGAGCAGATCCTGCACTTGATCTTTTGCGGCGTCGAGTTGACCGTCTTTTGCGATGGCCAGAATGAAGAGATCATCGGCATTCGGCTTGAGCTTGAGTGCTGCCCCCATCGGCATATAGATGACATTTGACTGATCATTATTGCCGCCGCCGCCGCCGAAAAGTTGTTCGCGCTTCTGCAAAAGGCCGATGATCCTGAATTCGGAGCCGCCGATCTCCACCGTTTCGCCGATCGGCGATCTATTCGGGAAATAAGCATCACGGATCGAGTCGCCTACTACACATACATTGGTCTTTGAATCGTTTTCAGCCGGCGAGAACCAACGCCCGTCGATCAGCACCTCGCCCGGAGCCTTTTCAGCATCCGGAAGCGTTCCCTGCAGCTGTATGGACGATGAGGTCTTGCCATTCTTTCCGGTGACGTTGATCTTTTGGCCAAAGAAATTGTTTGTAATATTGAGATACGGAACCGCCGCCTGTAACGAACTCAGGTTGCTTAGGGCCGCCGCATCCTCCATCGTCAGCGGCTTGCGCATACGCTCTTCGCGCGACGGGGAACTGGTGCGGATGCCGATATCCATCTTGTACAGAAATATCGACGTGGTACCAAAGGATTCGACCTGTTTTTCGACGGCTACCTTGATCCCGCTGATCAGCGACGAGATCAGCATCACGGTGATAACGCCTATAACCACACCGATGATCGTCAGAAACGAGCGCAGCTTATTGCTCCGCAGCGTGTCGATCGCCATCTTAAAGTTTTCGATAAATGAGGTTGTTGCGACTACCATTGGATCAATCTGCCCTCAGAGCCTCGATGGGATCCAGACGGGCCGCTTTCCACGCCGGATAAAGCCCGGCGAGTCCCCCGACAACTCCGGAAAATGCAATGGCAAAGAAAGCCGCCAGAAGAGATATCTTAGTCGGAAAAAAGAACGCTGTAATAGCCACGCCGGCGATCTCTGCGATGATGAGCCCGATGATACCGCCCAGAGCAGAGAGCGTGGCCGATTCCAGTAAGAACTGTCTTAAAATGTCCGATTGTCTCGCCCCGAGGCTTTTTCGTATCCCGATCTCGCGGGTTCGCTCGGTCACGGCGACGAGCATAATGTTCATAATTACGATGCCGCCGACTAGAAGTGCGATCGACGGTACCGCCAAAATTACCGTCCCGATCGGCTTTGTAACGCCGCCGATGAGATTTGTGATCGCGTCCGGCGTCAGAATACCGAAGCTATCCTTTTCACCGAAAGGAATCTTTCGCTTGATACGCATAAGCATACGCACCTCTTCGACTGTGTCGGCTACATTTTTTTCATCCTTTGATGTTACAACGAAGTACGGTGCCCGCTGACGTGTCAAACCGCCAAATGCCGACCCAAAGGTCTTGATCGGCAGCGTAATAAAATTATCCTGCGGCTGCCCAAAAACTGTGCCCTTTGCCGTCTGCACGCCGATAATCCGATAGGGAATACCCTGAATGGTCAATTCCTGGCCGATGGCGGATTCACGAGGATAGAGTTTGTTGGCGACGTCCCAACCGACATAGGCGACGCGGGCGCCGTTTGCGTTTTCGGGTTCGGAAAAGAATCGTCCGTCCGCGATGTCAAGCTTGTCGATCAGCGCCGTGACCGGTTCGGCACCGCTGATCTGAACGCTGGCCAGCGTCTCACCGCCGCCCTTGACATCACGACTCATACCGCCCGCTTTGGCACCGATCAGGCCGACGAGTTGAGCTCGTTCTTTGATGAATTCCATCTCATCAAAGGTCAATTCCGTATTTCGCCGCTGCGCTGCGGCGATCGTATCGGTATCCTTGAAATCGTCGAAGCTAAAGCGTCGAACTGTGAACGAATTCGATCCGATACCGGCGAGTTTTTCGTCAACGTACGAGCTAAAACCTTGCAGTAGCGACAAAACGATCATAAACGCAGTGACGCCGATTATCATTCCCAAAAGCGTGAGAAATGACCGCAGCTTATGCGCCAATATCTGGTCGAAGGCAAGTTTGATCGTTTCAGAAAAATTCATCGATACCTTAGCTTATCTAAGTCAAGCGAATGTTACGAGTTAATGCTGTTAAAAGTTTCGATGAATAATGCTCGAAATTCAAACGTAACTGCGTCGATCGACTAATAGCTTTACGATCCCACGCGATCCGCGCGTAGTAATTTGTAAAGAGATGCCAAATGTGAAAACAGTACGATCGGCACGACTATCGTCGGCAGATAAATGTATGGAAAGTACAGAACCGCGCGGTTGGGCTCGGCAATATTCAGGAATTGTATCGACGATGGAACCGACAACGCTGCGATGACCACAACATTTGCGAGTAGCAATATCCCGATGACGTTGAATGCGATCAGCAGGCCTCGCCGTGTCTCGCCGCCGCGAAATGCAAGCCACGCGACGATCGGTGCTGCGATTCCGGATAAGATATCAAAATTTAACCCCTGAAACGTCATCATCCGGGGCACTTGGCCGGCAATACTGAGCCAAAGCAGGACGAGTTCGACCGGAATACGCACGATGTGGAGCAACGTCAGAAGTTTCAGCGGCAAGCGTTCGACGTACGTTCGGTGAAAGGCCGCGATATATCCGAGCACTAACAGCAAAGCCGGCAAGATGCCGAAAAGAAACAGTCGCGGCGGTACCGATGTGAAATCCTCGTAAAACCCTAAAACAGAAAGTGCCGCCTGAAAGAATATCCAGAGCGGCAGAATGAAAATAAGAATTTGTGAGGGTAACAGTCCCAGTCCCGCTTTACGTGTGGCTCTGAGCAGAAACCCGATCGCCGTAAAGGTCGTCAGCAAAAAGACGATCGTTACATATGCCGGAACTGTTTCCATTATTTAATGCGTTCGTCCTTTTCGATCAGTCCGTCGCGGATCGTAATGACGCGATGGGCTCGTTCGGCGATATCATGTTCGTGCGTAACTACAATGATCGTGTTGCCCTCCGCGTGAAGCTTTTCAAATAGGGCCATGATCTCGTAGCTCGTTTTTGTGTCCAGTGCACCAGTCGGTTCGTCAGCAAGCAGGATCGAGGGATGATTGACCAGAGCCCTTGCGATCGCCACACGCTGCCGCTGGCCGCCGGAGAGCTCATTAGGCCTATGCAGCATTCGGTCGCCGAGTTCGACGGCCGCAAGCGACGCCTGAGCCTTCTCTTGCCGCTCGGCCGAACCCATACCTGCGTAGATCAGAGGCAATTCGACATTATGAAGTGCGGTCGCCCTGGAAAGCAGGTTAAAGGTCTGAAAAACGAAACCGACCTCCTTGTTACGAATGCGTGCAAGTTCGTCGTCGGTCATTTCCGAGACGAGATTGCCGTTGATCCAGTATTCCCCTTTTGACGGGGAATCCAGACAACCGATGAGGTTCATCAGCGTCGATTTACCTGAGCCCGACGGGCCGATGATAGCGAGGTATTCGTTGCGCTTTACTTCAAAAGATACGCCCTGCAGAGCGTGCAATTCTTCTGTACCCATCTGGTATGTCTTCCAGATGTTTCGCATCGAGATGATCGAATCCGAAGGATGCGATTCAGGCGATACCGTTCCGTTTTCGTTTCCGTTCTTTTGGTCCATAATTCGTTCCTTGGAAACTACTTAGCGGCTGCACCTTCTTTTTTGGTCTGTCGTTTAACGACTGTACCGTCTTTCAGCGTATTTAGTATCCGGCTCGGTCCGGTTATGACCTCGTCATCGGCTTTGAGTCCGCTGGTTATCTCTCGATCCGACTCGCCGACAATGCCGGTCGTCACTTCGACAAACTTTGCCTTGTTACCTTCGAGTACGTAAACGCCGGTGATGGTCTTGGGCTTATCTGCCGGTTGCGGTGTGTCGCCCTGGATCGTCGGGGCGGGCGATGCGTCCGGTTTCTTTTCGATCACGGCCTGGAGCGGCACTGTGATCACATTAGTTACAGTTTTCGTAGTGATGGTCGCGGTAGCACTCATTCCGGGACGGAGGCCGGTTTTCAGATCTTCCGGCAATTCAGTCAGCTTGATCACGACACGAAACTCTTTGGCTTCCTGCACGTTGATGTTCGTTGAAAGTCCGCCGCTGGTTTGCGACTTGCCGACTGCGAGCGGCGTCTTCTGCAAGACCTCACCGCCGATCTCTTTGTCGCCGAATGCATCCACCTTGACCTTTGCTTTTTGACCGACCTCGACCTTATCGATCTCGGTTTCGTCCACTTTTACTTCGACGTTGATCTGCGACATATCGGCGATCGTAAGCAGTGCGGTCGTCGAAAGTCCGGCAACGGCAAACGTTCCGACTTTGGACGGGATCTCAGCGATCACACCGTTGATCGGTGCAACCTGCAGGGTTTTGTCACGCTGGCTCTTACTGCCACGCAAGGTTGCGGCCTGCTGATTTGCCCTCGACTGGCTACTCTGAACACTGATCGACGCTGTTTCGACGCCGCGCTTGGCATCACGTACTGCAACCGCCTGTTGATTTCGCCGAGCAATGGCTTCGTTAACGCTTAGTTTTGCCGACTCGAGCCTTGCCTTTGCCGTGCGGAGTCCTACTTGAGCAGTTTCGAGGGCGTCCTTCTTCTGGTCATATTCCTGCCGCGAGATCACGCCGGATTCCAGAAGCTGTGCGTTTCGATTCAGTTCGCGTTGGGCGGTGTTGACATCGACCTGCGCACGGTCGACGTCGGTCTGCGACGTTACGACGTTTTGCCGTGCGGTCGTGACCGATGCGTCGGACGCATTCAATCCTTGTTGTGCTTGCGAATATTGATTTTGAGCTGCAGTGACCTGTGTCTGTGATACGCGGACTTCATCTTGTGCAGTCTGATATGCCGCGATCTGCGCGTCCGTATTCGAATTTAATTGGTTTGGGTCGAGTTTAACCAGCGGCTGGCCTTTTGTGACCGTATCGCCCTCTTTTACATAGATCTCTTCGATACGACCCTGGACCTCGCTCGTGAGATTCATAAATTGTATCGGGCGTATTTCACCCGACGATGTCACCGTCGAACGCAATTCCTTACGTGTTTCAAGTTTGACGACCGTGACCTCGGGCGTATCTGTTCGTGTGGCCAGAACGCTGCCCACGATGATGATCGCCAATAAAACAACTGCCGATACGCCGATGATGATCTTCTTTTTGCGGCTCAATGCCATAATCTACACTTACCCTCGCAACTGGTTACTATAATATTTCCGACGGAGCGGACACAATCGAATTGTACTTTCTTTATTTCAGCAATCAGGTATTACGACCATATTTTGCGTCAAGTTTCAAAAAAGTGACACTGCTGCCGAACTAGCAAAATTGCCCTTCGGAACCGTAATTTGATTGTTGACGTAATCCCGCTGTCGATTTACGATTTACGAACATTAAATTACACGCTAATATGTCAATAGTCGAATAAGGCCGTAAGCGTAAAAATTGCGACAATGATCAAATGTCAAAAATGCGGAAAAGATAGCCTGGCGGGATCGCGATTCTGCGATGAGTGCGGAGCACTGCTCATTGAGCCCGTTCAGCCAATAGAGACTCCGCCGTCGGTGCCTCTCTACCAAGCACCGATCACGACCGACGCGCCGCCGCGTGCGGTGAGCGTGACATCAGTTGGCATTCCACCCGTGGATGCGGAAATTCTTTCGGTTGAGCCATTGCCTCCGCCGACGCCTTCAACGGTGTCGGGCACGATGAATGCAAAGCTCGTCATCGAACGCGGTGATTCGCCGGGAATTGAATTTAAGTTTTCGGGGACTGAAGCGATCATCGGGCGTTGGGATGCTGACAATGGGGTTTTCCCTGATGTTGACCTCGACGCTCACGACGGTGAGGCCAAGGTGTCGCGGCGGCACGCCCGTATCAAGTTTCAGGATGGTAAGTACCAGATCGAGGACCTTGGGTCTACGAATGGTACATATGTAAATCGCGGCCGTCGATTGCTGCCGGGTAATTCTCAGGCTCTGGTTGACGGTGACGAAGTTATTGTAGGGAAGACGTTTATGCGTTTTCATATTATTGGTTAATTCTCGTTGGTAAAATTTCCTAATGGCGAACTGTCAGGAATGCAACTCCGAAGTTGCTGACCAAGATACATTCTGTCCGTATTGCGGCATCTCACTGCAGCCTGTTGTCGTGTCCGGCGACGATAGCGTTGATATGGGAAACACGATCGTGATGCAGGCACCGGTCCCCAAAATCATTTCGGACATTGTCGCTCCGCCTCCGGATGAGACATCAGACGTTCCGGACGAAACTTCCACGACGGCGGATGAAACTTCCACGACGGTGGTTGAAACTTCCGACGCGGTGGTTGAACCTTTTGACGCGGCGGATGAACCTTCTGACGCGGCGGATGAACCTTCTGACGCGGCGGATGAACCTTCTGACGCGGCGGATGAACCTTTGGATGTTGCGGATGAGGTCGAAAACGCCGGAACCGCGGATAACGTTCCGGAATTGATGGAGCACGATGAAGCCGTCGAATCCGACGACATGTCCGAACCGGACGAATTTGCCGAGCCGACAACCGATCCGTCGGAGGTCGCGTCGACGCCTCTAGAACAAATTTCTGAAGATGTGCCGTTGCCGAACGAAGAACCTGAGGCCGTGGATTCGCCGCAAGTTGTGGACATCAAGGAACCGGAGGCTTTCGTCATCGAAGATGCCTCCGCCGAACTGTCGGTGGGAGCGTACGATCCTGTCGAGGTGTCTCCCGAAGATCAGCCCGTCCCGGAGATCGACGCCAACGACGCTGAAGCGAAGGTTGTGGAAAGAGTGGATGCGGAAGTTGCGGATTCCGGCGACGCTTCTATTTCTTCCGTCACGGAGCCCGTCGAACTGATCGAACCGGTTGAGGACGAACACAAATATCCGTTTTCACTTGTCGAGTCAGATGTCGTGATCGACACCGACGTCGTGATGTTGTCCGAGCAAGACATTGAGCCCGAACCAACGGAAATCGAAAGTGCGTCGGAGTCGCCCGAATTAGAAAGCAAGGTCGAAGCACCACCCGAAACTGCAACCGACGCGGTCCCGGTCGCAGCGTTCACGGATCCGGCGGCGATCAAAGCCGGAACATCCTCAGGCGACCTTGGGGCCGATAGCAAGCTCTCATTCACTACGCCGAATTTGGAAGCCGGCACGGACGGCAAGCGCTCCGGCCTCAAACCTCTGAGCGAGGGCATTCTCCTAAACGGCCGATACAAGATCGTGAAAAAGATCGGCGGCGGCGGTATGGGAGCCGTTTACCTCGCCGTAGATCAAAATCTGGGCGGGACACAGCGAGCGGTCAAGGAGATGGTCCAATCGCACATCGAGGAGGAGCAGCAGGCCAAAGCGATCGAGGACTTTAAGCGTGAATCGATGATCCTGTCGGCTCTTGATCATCCTTCGATCCCGACAATATACGATTATTTCTTTGATGAGGCAGAGAGCAGATTTTATCTCGTGATGAAGTACATCTCGGGCGGCGATCTGGCCGGCCGTTTACGTTCTGCCCCTGAAGGACGCATCGACGAGCGCACCGTCACAGAATGGGCCGTCCAAGTCATAGACGTTCTGCATTATCTGCACTCGCTGCCGACGACCATCGTATATCGTGATCTCAAACCGTCGAATATAATGATCGACGGCAATACAGGCCGCGTTATGCTGATAGATTTTGGCATCGCACGGTCAATTAACCAAACGCAGGAAAAGGGCGTGACCGCTGTCGGCACAATGGGTTATGCTCCGCCGGAGCTTTTCAGCGGCCAGGTCGAACCCCGTTCGGACATCTATAGTCTGGGCTCCACGATGTTTCATCTGCTGACGGGTGCGGATCCGCAAAACAATCCTCTGCTGATCTTTGATTTCCAAAAGAATCCGCGGCCGCGGCAGATCAATCCACGACTTTCCGATCAGATGGAACGGATCTTGATGCGGGCTGTCGAATACAGTGCTGATGCACGCTTTTCTAGTGCTCTGGAAATGAAACTGGCGTTGCAGCAGCATCTCGAAGACCTCGGTGCGGGCCGTGTCAGCTATGGGATCAGCGAGGCTCCCGCCGCGGTCAGCCTGGCCAATCAGAATGTTTTCTGCGGATTTTGCGGACAGCGGATAGTTGCCACGGATCTATTCTGTGCATTTTGCGGTTCTAAGCAACCGCTGGCTCAGCACGGTGTCCATTCCGAGATATACGCGGCTCGGGCCAACGCCACCGCACGGCTTGTTATCGAGGGCACCAGCCAGCTTGAAATGCCGGCATATATGCTCGACAAAAGCGAAAATCTCGTCGGCCGGCGTGATCCGACGTCGAACATTTTCCCCGAAGTTGATCTTTCTAAGTTTGACCCGCAGACCAAGATTTCTCGTCGTCACGCACGCGTTTGGCGTGACGGCAGTTCATTTCTGGTCGAAGACCTCGGCTCATCAAATGGAACGATCCTTTTAGGCTCAGCGGGCGATGCCCTCAGGCTCACTCCGCATCAGGCTCATCCGCTTGCCAACGGCGATCGGATACGCGTCGGTGATACGACATTGCACTTCATTTTAGGTTAGACAATAATCGTCCAATATGACCACACAGGCATCCGATCCGATCCAGAATATATCCGAAAGCGGTGAGACAATAGTCGCGTTCTCCGCGGAGCAACTTCAGGCTCCGTTTATGCTTCGGGTCGGCGCTTTGTTGATCGACTATATGGCTTTAATGATCCTGCCGGTATTAGGGTTATTTTCAAATAAGACGTTTGGGGATATGAATATCGTCACCGACCGCACGTTGTGGTTCCTGTCGATCGTTTTCTTTTTCTTTAACATCGTCGTCCTGCCGGCTTTCACGGGCCGCAGTCTTGGAAAAATGTTGACCGGACTTCGGGTTGTCAATCGCGACGGCAGTATCCCAAAACATAGGACGATCATTTTTAGGCAGACCATCGGACTGCTACTTACGGCACTGACGCTTGGACTAGGTTTTCTTTTAAGTGTTTTTGGCAAAAGCGGCCGAGCTCTGCACGACCTCGTTTCCGGGACCGTCGTCGTGCACGGCAAACGGCGGATCGTTTAGATATAAATTAGACCAATGGCGCAATTGTTGATCTCGAACGCTGGAGTAGGGGACCAGACGGTGCCTCTCAGTCGACTTCGTACCACGATCGGGCGATCGGCCCGTAGCGATGTATGTATTCCGGACGCATTCGCATCGCGGCTTCACGCGGAGGTCCGCAAAGAGGGCGATTCATATTGGCTGCACGACCTCGGTTCGGCCAACGGAACCCGATATAATGGAAACTTAGTCGCAACGCCGATGCCGCTCTCGGACGGCGGTGTTGTTCAGATCGGAGAAACGACGATAGTATTTTACGGCGATCGGGTCGCCACGCCGTATGTCAGTGCGACGCTGATCGGCGATTCGACATCGGCACTCGACCCATCCAAGACCATTGCTCTATCGGGCAAACGCAATCCGACCACAGAATTTCTAGACTCGACAATGTCCACCCGCACTGATCTGCTGGGTCTGATCAGTAAGGTGGGCGTTGCACTTTTGTCATCAAGCGGGCTCGACGAAACACTTAATCAGGTCGCATCGCTAGTCTTCGATGCGGTTCCGGCCGAGCGCGTAGTGATAATGCTGCGTGATGAGAAGGCGAATGACGGTATGCACATACGTGTCGCTCGCGAACGTGGTAAAGATCTCCCGACCGAGGAGATCCGCATCAGCCGCAACATTATGAATGAGGTCGTCGAGAACGGAAAATCCGTCCTGACGTGCGACGCTCAGCAAGATCCACGATTCGCCAGCCAAACATTGGTTCTGCAGGGAATTCGGTCGGTTCTGGCGGTGCCGCTGTGCGTGGATGAGCGTCACGTTTTCGGCATCATTTACGCTGATTCACCGACATACTCGGCAAATTTTAACGAGGAGCACCTCGACATCCTTACGACTTTGGCATCGGTCGCGTCGATCCGCGTCGAAAACGCGAGTCTTCTGGACGAGCGGATCAATCGCGAACGGATGGAACGCGAACTCGAACTTGCGACAGAGATCCAGCAGCGATTCCAACCCGCCGGGCCGCCGGTTGTCGCAGGATACGAGTTTCAGGGCATCTCATTTTCGTGTTATGAGATCGGCGGTGACTATTACGATTTTATCGAGCGGCACAATGGCAAGATGCTGGTCGCACTCGGTGATGTTTCGGGCAAGGGAACTGCGGCGGCGTTGCTTATGTCGAGCCTGCACGCGGCGATCCACGCCCAAGTCGCGGCAAAGACCCCGCTTGATGAGACTGTCGTCTCGATCAATAAATATCTGGCGGAAAATACACCCGCAAACCGATTTATCACGCTCTTTATCGCGGAACTCGATGCTGTGACCGGTGATCTTACGTTTATCAACGCCGGCCACAATCCGCCCTTGATCGCGCGTGCCGACGGCTCGCTTGAATTACTCCAATCAGGCGGTTTACCGCTCGGGCTTATGAGCTTTGCCGAGTACGAGACCGGCACCGCTCACCTCGATCCGGGCGACGTGCTATTTATTTATTCCGACGGTGTTTCCGAGGCAAATAATCTGAACGAGGACGAATTTGGTATGGATCGGCTCAAGCAGGTTATCAGCACCAATGTCGGGCGTTCGGCCTCGGCTATTCGTGACCGAGTTGAGAGTGCCCTGTCAGACTTTACCGGAACTGCGGAACCGAATGACGATATCACGCTAGTGATCGTCAAACGGAATTTGCAGTCTTCCGCTCCGCGTTAAAACTTGTTGACCAGTCTGCGGAAATAGATTAAAATCTTCATTGGCGTTTCCCATACGCCGTCCCCCGCAGATGCCTCGAAACGCAAAAAAACTCAGTCTCATATACTTTGTCATCGCCACGCTCTTGGTGGTCGGTATGGTGCCGCTTGTCCTAACCGGTTGGCTCTTGTCGAACAAGAGCGGTCAGGAACTGCGAGCGGCCGAAAATCGTTACCAGATACAACTCGTTCAGGAAAAGGCCCGTCAGATCGAGGCTTTCGGCAAACGCAACGGTGATCTTGTTACCGGAATTGCCGACGGAATTGAACTCTCGAACAATTCCGGTGTCTTCCTGGCTCCGGCCACCGAGACAAAACTCGGTTCTATGCTCTCTGCCAATCCGGAAGTGCTGGCGATCTACGTCAAACCGGACGGTGCCGATTCGCTTTCCGTCTTTCGGTCCAACGGTTTGACTCGTGACGATGTCGAAAAACTCGCTTTCGATGCGTCCACTTCCGCCTCCGCCGGCAAGGTCAGTATCGGCAAACTCCAGCCCATCGGTTCCTCAGGTGATCTGGTGATGACCTTTACAACGCTGGCCACTGTACCGGGCGGCAAACACGCGTGCGTTGTGGCGATAACTTCTCTGCGTGATATTGCACGGCTCACGGTGGGCTTCAGTTCATTGAAGGAGCGCGATCTATGGCGTAACGGTCTGCCGATCATTTTTGTCGTGGACGAGGACGGCCGGGCAGTATTTCACCCCGACGCAGGCCTCCAAGCGTCTCGTGAGTCACTCAATGACCTTAAGATCGTCAAGGATTGGCGGGAATCGGGTGCACAGGTCCAGTCGGCCCTTGTGCCGTTCACTGCGGAATATGAAAAGATCTCACACGAGATGATCGGTGCCTATTCGACCGCCCGGATCACCGCGGACCGTTCGCTTGGCGTCATCACGATGCAGGATGAAAAGACTGCTCTGGCGTCTGTCGGCGATATGCGTCTGCAAACCTGGTTGATAAGTTTGGCATTTGCCATATTTGCGCTGATCGCCGGACTCGTGCTGGCGAGGTTCTTGACGGCGCCGCTCCTAACACTTGCTACGGCCGCTAAGAGTATTGCCGCCGGTGACTATTCGACACGTGTTAAGAGCCGCGACATTACTGAGATCGGGACGCTCGGCGATACGTTCAATCTAATGTCGGAAAAGATCGAGGACCAGATCGCAAATCTCGCCAAGGCAGCGGCCGAGAACCGCGAACTGTTCGTCGGCACCGTCAAAGCACTTTCAGCCGCGATCGACGGCAAAGATAAATATACCCGAGGTCATTCCGAGAGAGTTGCACGTATCTCCGTCGCGATGGGCAAACGCCTAGGGATGGGCGAGCAAGAGCTTGATACGCTCCGAATGAGTGCTCTATTGCACGATATCGGCAAGATCGCGATCGACGATTCGATCCTCAAGAAGCCGGCCGCTCTGACCAACGAAGAATACGAGATAATGAAGACTCACCCGCAAAGGGGTTACAAGATAATGTCGCAGATACCGGCGATGAAGGACTTTTTGCCGGGTATGTATATGCATCACGAAATGGTCAACGGAATGGGTTACCCGCAGGGACTCTACGGCGATCAGATCCCGCTCCAGGCAAAGATCATCTCGGTCGCGGATACATTTGACGCGATGACCATCGATCGACCGTATTCCAAGGGAATGGATCTGTCGTCCGCTCTTGCGAGCATCAAGACGTTTATCGACACCCGCTATGACGGTGCAGTGGTCGAAGCTTTGGTGGACGCTTGCAGTGCGGGTGAGGTTGCCAACGGTATAGTCCGCCAGATGGCGGCTATCCGTGAAGCGGAAAAGGAAGAGGCGGCCCAGGCCAAGCTTGTCGCTTAGACTCAACCGATTCACTTTATCAGCTAATGAATACAGAACAGGCACAGGAACAATGGCAGATCGAGACCGAAGGGCAGGTCCGTGATACCAGTTTTGCAGAGCTAACGTCGTGGATCGAGGGCCGGACCCTGCAACGCGGTGACCGCGTACGCAAAGGCAATCTCCGCTGGATCGAGGCCGGTCGTGTGCCGTCGCTCGTCTCGGTATTCAATGCAGTCGAACACGGCCAACCCGTACCGCCGGTCATTTCAACTACCAAATTAGAGCCAACTCGGCTTGCTCCCCAAAATTCAGTCTCGCGGAATATCGCCGCGCCGCAGGAAGTTGCGGAACGAGTCTGCAGTGTCCACGCGGATGCACTTGCGGATTTTGTCTGCGGCACTTGTCACAGTGAGTTTTGCAGAGCGTGTCCTAATTCATACGGCGGAACGGTCAAAATTTGCCCGTTTTGCGGTGCGATGTGTTCGCCGATCGCCGCACCGTTGGTGAACGCGGCGGGACGACCAATTCCGAACGCCCCGGCTGACACCTCTTTCGGCTTCGGTGATTTCGCAAGAGCCTTAGCTCATCCGTTCAAATTCAAGGTCAGTCTGATCGTCGGTGCGTTGATGTATATGGCATTTTCGGTCGGCCAGTCGGCGGTGTCATTCGGCGGCTATGTGCTGATGGGCTCCGCCCTATTCTGCTTTCTGCTGGCAAATATGTTGACGGTTGGCATCCTTACAAACACCGTCGAAAACTTTACGCAAGGCAGATTGGACGCGAACTTTATGCCTTCGTTCGATGATTTCAATGTCTGGGACGACATCGTACACCCCTTCTTTCTCAGTATTGGGGTTTACGTCGTTTCATTTGGTCCGCTGATCGTTGTCGGGATCATCGCGATATTTATGATGATGAATTCTGCTCCGACGGCATTGAACGGTATTAAGAGTGATGCCTCAAGGATCGTCGATCCGGGTCTCCCCTACGCCGCCAACGCCGCCAAACAAAGTGAGCGTGTTCGGGAGATCCTCAAAAAAAATGCCGATGAACAGCAACGTCGTGTCGCGGCAATGAACGATGCGAATGTAGATGCGTCCAAGGTCGAGGAACGGGAAGCGATCGTCGACGCCGACAAATTGAACGCTGATAATCTTGAGGAAATGCAGCGAATGATCGGCCAGCAACGAAAGGCCCAACTCGAATCGGCTCTCGGCAAAACACCCGAGACCGTTGCCGCCGAACGAACACAGTTTCTCAAAAGCCTCGTCGGTTACGGGGCGGTGTTTCTGATCGTTGGCGGGATCGCAATCCTTTGGGGGCTTTTGTATTTCCCGGCCGCGTGTGCCGTCGCGGGATACACTCGGTCATTCACGGCGACGATGAATCCGCTCGTCGGACTCGACACCATCAAGCGTCTCGGCACGTCATATATTCTCATTCTGGTGATGGGTTTGCTCTTGGCAATTGCTGCAACGTTGGTCAGCGGCGTGCTCTCGGTCATATTTTCACCATTCGATCTGCCGTCGATGGGCAATCTGCCCGCCAAGGCAATCGGCAGTCTGTTCGGTTTCTACCTCTCGGTGGTATTTTCGTGCATTATCGGTTACGCACTTTATAAAGCTGCGGATCGCCTAAAGCTCGCCAGATAGACATCGCCCAAATACGCAAGAATTTATCGCACGTTGTTCAGCGTGCGATATTTTTTTATACTCAGTAGTTTGGCAGAGAGTTGGAAACTCGACCGTGTGTGGGTGTTTGGAGTTTTGCGATTCAGGTCGGTTAAAAAGTATATGGCGTTTTTTTGGCGTAGAAAAAAGGAAGACACGTTTTCGAGCTCAGTGCTGGGGCTGGATAAGTCCGTCGAAGAACTGCAGGCTCAGGAGCAGGCGATCGAGCGTGAGATCGGCGTTCGGTTTACCAAGGCGATAGCAAAGACGCGCGATACGATAAATGATCGGCTCGACACGATCTTTGAGGGTCGCAAGCAGATCGACGAACAACTGCTCGACGAGCTCGAGGAGATGCTGATCTCGACCGATATTGGCGTCGCAACCACGATGCAAGTGCTCGACACGATCCGAAAAGGCGTGTCGCGGCAGGAGATCGGCGACGTTGAGGCTCTCAAGCGTGCGATGAAAAATGAGCTCCTCGATACGCTCAAGAATTCGAAAGAACGAGGCGTTGCGGACGAACGTTCGATACCCGAGAATATCAAACCGTATGTGTTGATGGTCGTCGGCGTCAACGGCGTTGGTAAGACCACCACGATCGGCAAACTCGCCCAGCGTATCAAGAATGAGGGCAATGACGTCCTGATCTGTGCTGCGGATACTTTCAGAGCCGCCGCGAGTGACCAGCTTGAGATCTGGGCGGATCGAGCGGGAGTTCAGATCGTCCAGCAAAAGCAGGGAACCGACCCGGCGGCAGTATTGTTCGACGCTCTTGCGGCGGCAAAGGCCCGTGATTCGGACGTTTTGATCGTGGACACCGCGGGCAGGCTGCATAACAAAGCTCATCTGATGGCTGAGCTCGAAAAAATGAAGCGGATATCAGCCCGTGAGGTGGAAGGTGCACCGCACGAGACGCTGCTCGTCATCGACGCGGTTACCGGCCAAAACGGACTCGAGCAGGCGAGGCAGTTCACCAAGGTCGCGGACGTGACCGGCATCGTGCTAACAAAACTAGACGGGACCGCCAAGGGCGGTATCGCGATCGCCATCGCCAAGGAACTGAATTTACCGATCCGTTATGTCGGCATTGGTGAGCAGGTTGACGACCTTATGGTTTTCGACGCCGAAAGCTATGTAAACGGTCTTTTCAATTAGCATACAGCACGTTTTTTTCCCGATCGGAGTATTGTGACCGAAAGCGACGACATACAATATCTTTTGCGAGCACTGGAACTCGCGTCTGACGGCAAAGGCCTCGTCAGCCCCAATCCGCTCGTCGGTTGTGTGATCGTGTCTGCCGACGGCAAGGTGGTTGGCGAGGGAACTTACACGCTTGACGGCCTTGTTCACGCTGAGGCCATCGCGCTTGAGCAGGCCGGTCCGGACGCGATCGGCGGCACGGCGTACGTCTCGCTCGAGCCGCACGACCATCACGGTAAGACGCCGCCCTGTACCGAGGCTCTGATCAATGCCGGAATTCGGCGGGTCGTTTGCCCGATCGAGGATCCAAATCCGCTGGTCTCAGGCCGCGGTTTCGACCATCTTCGAGGGGTCGGAATCGAGGTTGTCGTTGGCCCCCTGGCGGCGGAGGCGGCAAAGATCAACGAGAAATTTATCGTCTGGCATCAGCAACAGCGGCCGTTTGTACATCTTAAAATGGCGATGTCGCTCGATGGCCGGATCTCGGTGGATTCGAGCATCTCGACCGCACTTTCGGGGGAAGATGCCCGCGGGCGCGTTCAAGAACTCCGTCACGAACACGATGCGATCCTGATCGGCGGCAATACTGCGGCGGTCGACAACCCCAGCCTGACCGACCGCAGCGGCAAACCGCGTCGGCGTCCGCTCGCTCGTGTCGTATTGGACAATCGGCTTCAGATCCCGCTTAGCTCAACGCTTGTAACGGCCACGGCCGACGCACCGACAATCATTTTCACTAACAGCCGTGACCACGCCAAGATCGAACATTTACGTGCTAACGGCGTCGAAGTCATCGAATTAGAATTGGGCGGCCGGGACCTTTTGGCGGTGCTTGCAGAATTGCGCCAACGGGATATTCAAAGCGTTTTGGTCGAAGGCGGGACTGAGATCGCCGGAGCATTCGTTGACGCACGACTCATCGACAAACTTACATTCATCGCCGCTCCGCTCATCATCGGCGGACGTGAAGCTCCAACTGCCGTCGGCGGAATGGGCGCCGATTCGATCGCTTCAGCCTTAAAGCTCCACGACGTCCGCGTTACCCAACTCGGTGACGATATCGAGATCACCGGCCACGTCAGGGCTGCATAAAGCCCAGATCCGTCTGAGCAAAATTGGTCAGGTTCGGGAAAACGTATCCCATATCTGCCTGTTCCAGTCCAAACCACTTCGCCAAGGTACCTGCGTATTGCTCGACGCCGGTCGTCGGTATCCAACGGCCACGAGCGTTCGAGCCGATATCGGCGTCATCGGGGCCGTTTAGTACGAGCGAAGGGAACGGTGAACCATTTGTTGTGTTAACGCCAAAAAAATCGCCCCCCAACACGCCATCGCCGATCACTAAAGAGTGATTTGCCCACGCGTGATCGCTACCGGCGTTGACACCCGACCCGGCCGGATTGAAGGTTCGTCCAAAATCAGAAAGTGTAAACTGCGTCACCTTATCTCCGAGTGATTGTGCCGACATTTCGTCGTAGAACGAACGGCACGCCTGACTTAACTGAAGAAAGAGCGAGGTTTGCGCCACAAGTTGGGTGCTATGGGTATCAAATCCATCGACCGTACAGAAAAATATCTGCCGATTCATATTTAGGGAAGCACGATTCTTTATCAACCGGGCGATCTGCTTCAATTGGTTGCCAATGTTCGAGTTTGGAAACGCGACAGTCACATCCGAACTGTTATTGAGCGACGCGGCAATAGCCAGAGCCTCGCGTTGGACCGCGTTCGCGGCAGCGTCCATATCATTTGTCGACGTTAGGCTATACCCGCCGCTGATCGCCGCGTAGCGAGCATTTGCCGCGGCCGTGCCGTTAAATCCGGTCATCGCCAGAATGCTCCCGAGCGGTGTCGGTGCCGGGCCGATGGCCAACGGCAGAAGCTGTTCACCGATGGTAAAGATGGGCTCACCGGCGATCGAGTTCACCGTCGGGAGCAACCGTTGTGGATTACTCGAATCCGACATACGGTCAGACATTCGCCCGCCCCAACCCGACATAGTGACATCGCCGGCACTCGCGTTCATCTGCTGATTGGATTGATCAGTGTGAGAAAATAGCTGCAGCGGACGCGGCACACTGCCTGACTGATACTCCGCACGGGTCATAGGCCTCACCAATGTCCCCACATTGGTTACCGCTGCCATTTTGCCGTTTGCCCAGAGCGGATGGATCCCGGGGTTGATCCCGCCGGTGACCGTACCCAATGACGGATGCAATCCGTACGTCAGCCCACCGATACGCGGAACGGCGATCGGTAGCAGTGACCCTTGCGGCAGTGCCAGACCTTGTGCCGACCGAGCGGCACTGTATGCCGAATAGTTGCTAATACTCGCGTCGTTATGATTCGGCACGATCAGATTATTGCCATCGTTTCCACCAACCAAAAATATGCATACGAGGGCTCGATAGTCTGACGGTACCGCATTGCTACGTCCTTTAACGCTACGCTGGGCTAGAGCGGACATACCATTGAAATAGCCCGACTGGGTCGCAAGTGCCGTCATACTCAGGGCAGTGGCCGATCTGCACAAAAAATCTCTGCGTGACTCTTTCATATATTTACTTTTGTACCTGGTATTGTGAGGAGGCCGCGATCAAATAGACGGCCGTCTTGACCCGTCTTATGCTATCTGCGGCAGAAACTGCCTGAACAGCGGACAAGATCAACGCCCGGTGTTCCGGCGTCAGCGTGCCGTGCATCATCTTGGTATTAAGTGCATCGACAAGTTGTCCGCCCGTGGAGTCTCCTTGGGCGATCGGAATCAACTCGGTATAGTCGAGCGAAGTACCGCGAAGAGCATCCGTCGCATTCGCCGTCAGCCCTTCAAACCCCAGAATATAGAGAAAATTGGTTCGCTTAACTGCTGTGCCGCTATTAAAGAGCTCAAACTCCGGTGCGTTGATCGTCGTCCCGGGGATTGTATGATCCGACTTAAAATAGTTGAATACCGTCGGCGAATTGAACGGATTCTGTCCCATTGCCGTTATAAACGAACTTACACCGCCATCCGATGGGTCGATGCCGTTATATGCCTTTGCAGGAAACAGGCGCCCAAGATTTGTAAGCAATTGGACGGGCTCACGCAATTTGCCATATCGTGGGGCTGTCTTGACGTCACCCCGAGCCTCCGGGTCGAGCAATATCGCCCTGATCACGCTCTTCATATCGCCGCGCGTCCCCGAACCATTGTCGTTGAACGCCGCGGCAACGCGAGCGACGTACGCCGGTGACGGGTCACTTGTGACCATTTGCTGGATCAGCAACTTGCCGATGAACGGGCCAAGATTCGGATGGGCAAATATATTGTCAAGAGCGTCCTTGATCGAAGATTCGGCGTACGCCCGGATCGCAGCATCGTTTGTGCAATCGGGGCACGCCGGGATCGACGTGACCGGTGCTCCAGGATACGCCATCAGTGTCTTGGCACTCAGATCGTGATTGGCCGGGATCAACACCATCGGGTCTTTGTAATTGACGATGCCGGGCGTGGCATTTGCACACGCGGCCGTGTTGCAGTAAGTCCAGCCTGTAAATACCCTTGCGAGATCGTTGATGACCGTCTGATCGAACGTCGGGATCGCCCGGTCCTGCCCGTCGAGTTTCCGTGTGCCGTCCTGATTCAATTGAAATAGTCCTATCGAAAAAAGTTGCAGGATCTCGCGCGGATAGTTTTCGTTCGGATTATTTTTGGTGCTCCGAACCATATCCAGATAATTGCCCATGGTCGGGCTCAGCGTGACATCGCCCAACAGATCGCGGTAATTGCCAAATGCACCATTGGTGAGGACTTTGTGATAAGCGATGGCGTGGCTGGATTGCTGCGTCGTCGTCCCCGAAGTGACCAGGATCTGGCTCAGAGCCCAGGCCGTCCGATGACGTAGTTGCGCATCACCGTAAAATGCCTCACGAAAAAACCACTGCTGCAGCGGGATCATCGAATATCTGTCACGAAAGCAGGTCGGATTAGTTCCGGACTGGCAATCGGTCGGCGGCGAGGTCGGCATCTGCGGAGGGTCGGGAAACGGGATGTATGGATAAGGTGTCTCAAACTGCTCAACGAGCCACGTTCTGAGTCCGATCCGCCTCAGTCTTGCATCCGTCGCCGACGTTGGCCCGAAGGTGGCCTGCTCGAGAAAGCGTGTACGGTCAGCCGACCAACGGTATCCGACAAATTCAGCTGCAGGTGCGGTGTTAGTTCCCAATTCGGGAGCCGGACCGATTTTGCCGCCTTTAGATCCGAGAGCGATCTTTAGCGGGTTGCTGGCCATTCCGCGCCAAGTAACGTATATCCAAGAGTCTCCCGAATCGACAGGCTGGCCGCGATAGCCGTTGACATCCCAAATGCGAATGCTCAACGCGATCACGTCGCGGGCAGTCGGCAGGATCTCATCAGACTGCAACTCAAAGGTGCGTCCGCTGGGTTGCTTTAGATAGACGCGGAATGCATTTGCTCCCTCACCGTCGATCAGCGGTAGCCGTTTGAGGAATAGTATTGCTCTCGCGTCGCGTCCGGCGGTAAAGACATCCTTTGGAGCCTTTGGGTTGCGTCCCGGGTATGCCGACGGATCGATTGCTGAAACACGGCCCGATCCCGCCGAACTTAGCAGAACAGGTGCGGGAGAATTTGGGTTTAGATCATCCTGTGCCGCCGCAGTTACAACTATGACGGCAAACAGAAACGCCGAGGTAAACAAACCTTTCATATTCTTGAATATCGAGCTAAATTATCGCGATTTACGCCTGTAAAGGATGCTAGTTCATCATTCTAGCCGAATTTGCCGGACAATCAAAGAAGATTTCCGGCCGAGTCCGACCGGTAATCCCAGTTGCGACGTTGAATGTCGGCCGCCGCCGCCTTAAAATCAAGTCCGATGAAACAGAAATGGGGCAATTCGGGCCACCGGGCAAAGAGATCGTTCGGGCAAAACTTTTTGGTTGATGAAAGCGTGGTGCGGAGCA
The DNA here is from genome assembly GCA_016720705.1 of Chloracidobacterium sp. Classification (NCBI taxonomy): domain Bacteria; kingdom Pseudomonadati; phylum Acidobacteriota; class Blastocatellia; order Chloracidobacteriales; family Chloracidobacteriaceae; genus Chloracidobacterium; species Chloracidobacterium sp. Next base: position 280,572 of record JADKKB010000001.1, read on the forward strand.
TCGTCGCCTCGCTGTCCCTCCGGCCTGGCGAGAGCATCGTCGAGATCGGTCCCGGCCGCGGCGCGTTGACCGCCGAATTGCTTGAAACGGGAGCAGACGTAACGGCGATCGAGATCGACCGCGACCTTCACCCGCTGTTGCTTGAGAATTTTGGCTCAAGATCAAACTTTAAGCTTATTGCCGACGACATCCTGCAGGTGGATCTCAACGAACTTTTATCAAATATCGACGCGAGCGGTAGCGTAAAGATCATCGGCAATCTCCCTTACAATATTTCGACGCCGATCCTGGAAAGGGTAAGTAAGGCTCGACATAATTTTTCGCGTGCGGTATTTATGTTTCAGCGTGAGGTGGTCGAGCGTATCACGGCCCGGCCCGGCGAGAGTGAACGCGGCTATTTCTCAGTTGTGATCGAGGCGGCGTTTGAAAGTGTGGCTCTATTCGACGTGCCGCCCGAGGCATTTTCGCCGCGACCGAAAGTCTGGAGTTCGATCGTAAGGCTCACGCCCAAACCCGCGTCCGCCGCCGACGAACCGCGGTTTCGCCGCCTGATCAGTATGGCATTCGCCCAAAAGCGGAAGACGCTGCATAACAATTTGAAGTCCGTAATGCCCGACGCCGATTCCGCACTCGAAACGGTGGGGATCGATCCCGGTCGCCGCGCCGAAACGCTGACGTTGGCCGAGTGGGTGGAACTCTACCAGGTTGTTGAAAAAAAGTCCTAAGTCTCCATAGAGATTCTACGGAAGTTGATAACCCGGCGCCGGGAGATCGCCGTCAACTCCAAATGCAGTGATCAGAATGCCCTGGGTTGAGCGGTTAACGTACCACGTTCCGGTCGACGGACGGAATACCGCCGCGTCCGCTTTGCCGTCACCGTCATAGTCGCCCGGTGCGGGCAGATCGGTCGATGTTCCGAACGGCACCGCGTAAAAGCTCAGGTCCTCGCTTCTAAGTACAAACCATTCACCGCTCGACGGTCTCCAGAAAGCGATGTCGGTCTTGCCGTCGCCGGTATAGTCCATCGCGGCGGGTATGTCGCTTGAAACCCCGAATTGCGTTGCCAAAAGCCCGGCAGATGAGCGGTCGATCCACCACTGTCCGACTGAGGGACGATAGATAGCGATATCGGTCTTGCCGTCATTGTCGTAATCACCGACCTGAGGAATGTCCCCGCTCGCCCCAAATTGCCGGATAATCGTCCCTTGCGAACTAGCCTGTATGAACCACGTCGCGGTCGATGGGCGAAATACAGCGACATCGGCCTTGCCGTCCGCGTCAAAGTCCGCCGGTGTCGGCACATCGCCCGACGAACCGAAGGGAACCGCGTAGAAACTGTTGTCTTCACTTCTTAAAATAAACCATTGGCCGACACTTGACCGCCAAACGGCAACATCTGTCTTGCCATCGCCGGTGAAATCGGCCGGGACGATCTCGTCCGTGCCATTTCCGAACTGCATTCCGACAGTTTGGTTGTCAGAGCTTCGCGTAAACCACCACTGCCCATTCGACGGCCGAAATAACGAAATATCGGTCTTGTTGTCCCCGTCAAAATCAACGTGTGCCGCCGAATTCACGGCCGTGGATTCGCCAAATATAGTGAATGAGAAAATACGGGAGACCGAAAATCCGCCCGTCGCACCGGTGTCGTCTATGTACCATCTGCCGAAAAACGTCTCGCCGACAAGTGCCGGATCATCCGGGATCGCGATGATCGCCGAACCAAACCCGCCGCCCGGGCCATTGCCTTGCAGGTTTATCGTCTGGCGAATAAACGATCCGCTTGCCGGGATCGCTACGGTTCCCGGATCGGTCGAATTGATAACGAGCGTCGCCGTTGCTCCGCCAAGTGCGTTCGCGACGGCGACGGTAAATGCCGGATTACCCACGAGCGGAGGTTCGACCGCTACCGGTTGCGGAACTTGTGCACCGCTGCCGGCGACACCGGTTCCGGTCAATTTTGGGACACGGTCGGTCTCCGAGTACAATGTCGGGCGATCAAATGGCGGGAGCTCGGACGCGGCTCGCGGATCGGTGTGTGGGCGACGCAAAAAAGCTACAATATCCGCCTGTTGCTGGGCACTTAGTCCACGTGGGCGAACATTTCCATCCTTGTTCGGTGCATTGAAATCACCGCCGCGGTTGTAGAAGGCCACAACTTCATCCAGCGTACTAAACCGCCCATTGTGAAAAAACGTTCCCCGAAGTTCCACATTTCGAAGGCTCGGCGTTCGAAAACGGCCGAGGTCAGCATTATTTCCGGTTACCTGAAATCGTCCGGTGTCGTCATTCGTGGGCCGAACGCCGATGTATCTGAAACTGTTGTCGCTGGTCAGCGATCCGGCGTGGCATACCGCACATTGATTGCCGACAAATAGGTTTCGACCGTTCTGCTCCTGCTGGGTCAAGGGCGTGATGCCCGCGTTTGCGATGTCCAAAGGCGTTTGATCTGTGTATAGCGTTCGCTCATAGGTGGCGATCGCCAAGGCGATCCCGACGGGCGTCACATCCGGTGAACCAAAAACTTCTCTGAAGAGCTCAGGGTAGCTGCGGCCATTGATCCACGCTGTCAACGGGGCGGGCACGTTACTCGCAACCGCAAGCGGTTTGGACGAGGTGATCCGTGCAGCAACCTGATTCCAGTCCCGTCCGGCGTGAGACATCTCGGTCGGATTGGTCGGCGGACCCAAGATTTGGCTTTCGAGAGCACCGCCGACCTGTAGGATCACAGCGTTGGTGATCGGATCGCGAAATTGCTGCGTCGCGCGGCCATCCCAGAACATCACCGGGGAATATCCCGCGTTCAGGTACGACATCGAACTGCGGCCCGTAACCTGTTCTTTGAGGCCGAACAGGGAGGAAAGTGCGTATGTGCCATCGGCGTTGACCGTCGGCACTCCGCGCGAAGCGACAATATCGTCGGCGTTGCCAAAGAGTTGATCGAGTCCCGGATTGGTCGATGTCGCGGGTGTATTGCGAGCTCGCAGGTCATCGCCACCGCCCGCCGGCGTGTGGCAAGTGCCGCACGAAACCGTCCGGGTTGAGGATAATTGCTCATCCCAAAAGAGAGCTTTGCCGAGATAAACTTTCGATGCCGTGATCGGGTTTGCCGGGGGAACTGGCGGTGGCTCCAGCGGCGGTACCGGCCCTTGCTGTGTTGCGTTTGCCCTCGATCCCGAGTCGCTGGAGCTCAAGACACTGACACCCGAAGCGTTCTCAGCCCTTACCCAATAGAAAAGCGTCTGTCCCGGGGCCGCGGCCATATCCAGAAAGGTGTTTGCGGGCGTAGTTCCGACCTCAGTGGCGGTCGCGGCATTATCCAACGTATTTCTAAAGATGCGGTATGAGGTCGCCCCGCGGATCGCATCCCACTCGACGCGCACCTTGTTGTTGTATTTGTTGTCCGATGCGATGATGCCGGTCGGAGCCGAAAGAGAACTGCCGCCGCCCTGGCCCGAAACGGCGCCCGAGTTGTAAAGGCTTATCCCTGCGCATCCCATAATGAACGCGCTACACACCAATATTTTAATAGCTCTCATAAATAGATCTTTGGGTTTGCACTCACCGTCCACGGAAATCCTACCCAAATAGATGTCCAAAACGTGTCTTTATCTGATTCCTGCAGCGAAACAGACGTGATTTTAAGTTGCTTGGTGAAATTCCGATCATCTCGGCCGCCTCATTCAAGCTGTAGTCTTGCGAATAGACCAACGTCATCGCGATCCTGTCTCGAGCGTCGAGCGAGGACATTACTTTTTCAGCAAGTTGATGTGCGGTCAACGTTGCCTCCACGCTAGGTTGCCGTCCATCGACCACCGTTTCGAGATATTCATTCTCGTCGTCGCTCATCTCGGTGAAGAGGCTCTCGCCTTTGCGTTGCCGGCGGCGATACTCGTCATAACATACATTTACAGCGATCCGCGATATCCACGCCGGAAACGAATTATCTTCGCCGCCGCGATAATCCTTGAGCGAAAAGTACGTTTTCGTGAACGCGATCTGGACGAATTCCTCGATCTCACTACGCTCGCGGAAATATCGCCCGATTATTCGTGCGACCGGCTTTTTATACTTTTCAAATAGCTCACCAAAAGCGCGTTCATCGCCCTCGAGAACGCGGTAGACAATGGATCCGTCCGTCACCGGCGAATCGTCGTTAAGATCAGGCGATAGGGCTTTAGGCTCTGTCTGCAAGCTGATTTTTATAACCTCTTCAAACATTAACTTCAAGTCGAGCCCGACGTTTAAGTGCCGCGGCGGATATTGTCTCTCGATCAAGAGTGCCTAGTTTTCGATCTTGTAGCCCGCCGGCACGGAAAATAGCTCAGCTGCGGGTTCCGTTCGCTTGATATTGATCAACCTGAATATATGCTCTCCGGCCAGTGGGTCAAGGTGCCTAGACATCACCACTACCTGCAACTCCGGCGAAAACCATTTCTCCGAGATCACCTGGATCGGTTTATCATTGCCGATCTGACCTGCGGGTATCTCCATCGTCGTTCGAGTGCCTTCCACGCGAACGCCTTCGATGTTTTTCGTTCCAAGCGACTCGGTTTTGCCACTGTCATCCTGCTCCGGTGCGAGTGGCCCGGGGCGGCCGTCAATGCGGTGCTTGCGAGCGATCTTGTTATTTGCATCTAAAAAGATCTGAAGTTTTAAGTTCAGGTCGTTTATAAAGACAAGCATTTGCGGTTTGTTGTCGTTTCCGACAACTTCTACACCGGCAAGCACCTCAAATGGCTGTTCGCGACGGGTCCGCCCTTCAGAATCACGATAGATCGCACCATTTCGCTTTTTGGTCACGGTCGTACCGTCGAAAAGCCGCTTTGTATCCTCGATCATCGAATCAGCCGAAAACGGCTGGCCCTTGACAAGTTTGTCGCCAAATCTAAGCTCGGCACCGAGAAATTCGGCATTTGGCGGCATTCCCGGACGACGCGGTGCAGGAGGCCGACCTTCACCACGATCGGGCGGCACCGGAGGCCGTGCTTCGTCCGACGAGAGGATCCCATCGTGATTCGAGTCCATTTCGCTATATCGGAGCCGTACTGCCTTTTCAAAATCTGACCTCGGAACATTGCCACCGGTCCTCAATAGTTCGTCAAAAAAGAATGGCGGCAGCATCGCCTTGCCCTCCCCGCCGGGACGCCGCGTGCCGTCATTCGGCGGTATCGAACCGCGTTCGCCGCGCTCGATCGTGCCGTTTACGTTTTGATCAAGGCCGGTGAATGTCCGTTCGATCGCGGCGGCAAATTCCTCGGCATCCAGACTGCCGTTCTTATTCGTGTCGTGCGGCTTGATCCATTCGCCTCTCGGCGGCCCGTCAGGCCTTACCGGTCCCATCTCGCCGGGACGTCCACCTCGACCGTCACGCGGCGCACCGATATCGCGCGGCGGGCCTTGGGGACGCGGTGGACGTTGTGCGAATGCGAATCCGCTAAGGACCAAAACTACGGCAAGTGCGAACAATTGATTCGATCTCATATCTAAACTCCTAAATCCGAACGACGTTTATCTTATAAAACGTATTGCGTGGGTCTGACCATCGTCGCCGATGACGACCTCGGCATCGACCATACTGGTCGGTTTTTCGACCGAATTTACAAGCCCGAGGGTGACCATCATCTCACTCGGCACCCTTACGCGGACCAATTGTCCGCTTTCGGGGTTGCGTGCATAGGTTAGGGCGATAAATTCGGACTTGATAGCGGCCTTTTCCACCGCAACCATTGAGCTTTTCGGTCGTGGCCCGGGGGTGCGAATGGTGCGTGCGGCGACGGTCTTGGCGGGTGTCTTTGGCAATTCGGGCTCGTCGCCATTCGTAGAAAGTGTGACGGGCAATGCCTGCTCGGGAGCGTTCGTTGGCGAGACCTTTGTCACCACCGACAAACCATTCTGCTGCAAACCCGCCGTCTCCGTCGGACTCAATGCCGGACGGAATACAAAAATCGCAGTAACGACAGCAACAGCAGCGATGGTCGGCACTCCGATCATCAGCCAACGCCGAAATGTTTTGACCGGCGGCCAGGGCATTTTTGCGGCGGCCTTTTCGTCTCGGACACTACGCTGAATATTCCACCAGAGCGTCGGCGACGCAGTGATATCGTCGATCAATGCATCGTCGGCCGAGGCTTCGGCCACTAGCGTTTTCATCATTTTGTCGAATTGCTCATCTGAAAGCTGTCGTTTCATAAGTGTGACCCCAACTTTAGTTGTCAGGTAAAAGACGCGCCAAAAAGCGGTATGGTTTCAGCTTTATAGCTGGCCATACCGCATTTTATATTGTTGGAACGCTAAACCTAGTCTACTTTCTCGCCGAAATCGGGATTTTGCGACGTTTCCCCTACCCCGACGGGCCGGGGAAATAGTAGTGAAAACACGATCGAAGCGGCGATCACGCTGATGATAAATGCAAGTGAATACGAGATCGGGAATTTGCCGTCGAAAGCATCGTTAAGCCAGACCATTTTCAATCCGACAAAGACCAGTACAACGGCCAGGCCGAATTTCAACAAATAAAATTTATCGATGACCCCGGCCAACATAAAGTACATCGAACGCAGTCCCATTATCGCGAAGATATTTGACGAAAATACGATGAAGGGCTCATTGGTAACAGCAAAAATGGCAGGGACGCTATCAACCGCAAAAATTACGTCGGTCGCTTCTAAAAATAGCAGTGCGATAAATAGTGGAGTGGCGTGCCACCTACCGTTCAGTTTCAGGAAAAAGCTTTTGCCGTCGATGGAGTGAGTCACGGGCATAAACCGCTTAAATGTGCGGATTAGAAGATTCTTTTCAGGGTCGATCTCTTCGTTGCTCGTAAAGAACATCTTGATGCCCGTCAGGATCAGAAATCCGCCAAAGAGATAGATCACCCAGTGAAACTGCATCAACGCCGAACCGGCGGCAATAAAGATCGCCCGGAATATCAATGCTCCGAGGATGCCGTAAAATAAAACCCGGTGCTTGTATTTAGCCGGTATCCCAAAATAGGCAAAGACTAGAACGAAAATAAAGATATTGTCGATCGATAGCGAATATTCGAGTACGTATCCAGTTAAAAATTCGAGCGTCGAAGCCTTGGCCGCAACGGCGCCGAATTTACCCAGAGTGTACCAATAGAATCCCCCCGCGAAGGTCATCGCCAGTATCACCCAAACGACACTCCAGGCGGCGGCCTCCTTAAATGATACGACGTGTTCTTTACGATTAAATATGCCAAGGTCGATGGCGAGCATCGCCAAAACAAATACCAGAAATGCGGCGTAGAGCCACCAATATTCAGCAAATGGGAATAGATTCATAGATCGTGATTATTCTAGTGCGGCTAAATGGAAAAAACCCATTGCGGCAAACATAAACCGCAACAGGTCTCGAAATTCTTCTTCCACACCGGAATGCTCGCTTGATCGGGCATTCGTATTGACGGCAATGAAAGTCCTTCGGATATTTCTCGAAGGCATCTACTCCCCTATTGAACTAAAAAGAGAGTACTAGAGTGTTAAGTTTCCTGTCAAATGCGATCATATCGACCGATATTGATGTCGCTGACAGTCGCCGTTGGTATGAGTCAAAATTTATAGTGATACAATTATCGCGTTAATAAGATAATTAAAGGATCGGCCAAATATTTTGCACAAAGTTGAAATTATTCCGCTCGGCGGCATCGGCGAATTCGGAATGAACTGTATGGGCATCAGGTACGGCGATGAGATGATCATCGTCGATGCCGGAATGGGCTTTCCCGAAGAAACTCCGTTCGGAGTGGATATTTGTATCCCGAACTTCGATTTTCTCGAAGAATACCGCGACGATATGACCGCGATCATACTGACGCACGGACACGAAGACCACATCGGGGCGCTCGCGTACATTCTCCGCAAGTTTAATCTGCCGGTCTATTCATCGCGGTTCACGCTGGCACTTACGGAAAAGCGTCTTGGCGAGTTTGATATGCTCAACGATGTTCTGCTCCATCGCGTTGAGGCCAACGACATCATTACGATCGGTAATTTTAAGGTCGAGTTCATTCACGCGTCCCACTCATTAGTCGAGTGTTTTTCGCTGGCGATCCACACGCCGGTCGGCACGATCATTCACACCGGCGATTACAAGATCGACGACACCCCCGTTATCGGTAAACCGTACGACCTCAAAACGCTCGGCCGTATCGGCGACGAAGGCGTGCTTGCCTTGCTGTGCGATTCCACAAACGCTACTGTGCCTGGCCGAACGCCGTCTGAAATGGCCGTAATACCTGCATTCGAAGAAATATTTGAGGAGACCGAAGGGCGTTTGATCATCTCGACCTTTTCGTCGTCTCTCCATCGTTTGCAGATCGTTTTTGATGTCGCTCATCAATTTGGCAGAAAGGTCTGCGTCATCGGTCGGTCGATGCAAACGAATGTCGAGATCGCGGGCGATATGGGACTCTTACAGATCCCGCACGGTACGATGATCGAACTCGGAATGTCGCGGGCTATGGATGATGACGAGATCTGCTATTTGGTGACGGGTTCACAGGGCGAGATGCGGGCCGCTTTGTGGAATATGGCCACATCGACGTTTAAGGGACTTGAGGTCGAAAAGGGCGATACCGTCGTGCTGTCCGCACGTATTATCCCCGGCAACGAAAAGAATATCAGTCGCCTGATCGGCCACCTCTATAAACGCGGTGCCAATATTATCGAAGAAAAGCGTCGCCTCGTTCACGTCTCAGGCCACGCCTCACAGGGCGACATCAAGATAATGGTCGAGACCGCCCGTCCGAAGTTCGTTGTCCCGATCCACGGCGAGTACCGAATGCTGTTTCGCCAAAAGGAATTCATCAAAAATCACGTTGGCAATTATGATGACGAAAATATCATCCTGATCGAAAACGGTAACGTCCTTGAGATCGACGAATACGCAGCCAAGATCATCGATAAGCACGAGTTACATAAAACCTTTATTGACGAGGAATCAATGGAAGAGATCGAGTATGACATCGTCCGCGAACGCAAAAAGCTTGCCTACGGCGGAGCCATCTCGCTGGTCGTGTCGGTCGACAAACGGCTGCATAAACTTGCCGGTGAGCCGCAGATAACCTTTCAGGGCGTTGCCGGACTCGACGCGCTCAATGGCTTTGCCAAACAAGCCCGTGACGCCGTTACCAAGGCCATCGGCGATATGAAACCGGAGCAGATCGCGGATCGCAAGGTCTTTAAGGAAAACCTGCGGATACACCTAAAGCGTTTTGTTCAAAAGGAACTGAGTTCGAAACCGGTGATCGTCACGACGGTAGTTGAGGTCTAAGCGATCAATATCGGAAATGCCGTTGGTCAATGACGGCGTTCGTAGGTGTCGGTGCCCGTTTGCAGATCGTAGGAACTGAACCAGTCAAATTTCATCTTATCGCCGGAAACCTTGATATTGACGTAGACGACATACGCTCCGGTCATCGCGGTGTAATAGCTCAGGTGGATAAGTCGGCCCTTTACGACAACGATGTCCTTGATGGTTCGCGTCACGTTGCCCTCCTCATCCACGACCGACACACAGAGTTTCCCGGCTTTCGTTCGAAACTTCAGAAAATAGCTATCATCGCCCTCCCAGACGCCATTTAACCTGTCTGTGACTTTTTGCGATGTGCAGGTCTCGCCGGCAAATATAATACTGCTCAATGCCAGGATAATAAGTAATCCGAAATGATATTTATACATTTGCCGTCTCGCTTATAGGTTGTCCGTCCAATATTTCTCCATCGTACGCCTCAGGTGTAGCGACGTATTTTCGCCCTCGCTGATGCTGTGAGTCCGCATCGGATACGACATCATTGTAAAGAGCTTATTGTTTTTAATTAGTTCGTTCACCAGCAACTCAAAGCCCTGATAGTGGACGTTGTCATCGCCGGTGCCGTGGATGATCATCAGGTTGCCCTTTAGATCCTTGGCATAGTTGATCGGCGAACCGTCGCGGTAGCCAAGTGCGTTCGTCTCCGGCAGGCCCATATATCGCTCTTGATACGTAGCGTCATATAGCTTTTGGTCCGGGACCGAGGCGACAGAGATGCCGGTTTTATAGATCTCAGGATAGCGGAACATACAATTGAGCGTCATACTGCCGCCGCCACTCCATCCCCAAACGCCGACCCGAGACGCGTCGAGAAAATTATAGGTCGAAAGCAGTTTCTTGGCCGCATTACTCTGGTCTTCGGATGCGAGGATCCCGATCCGGCCGTAGATCGACTGGCGCCACTTCAGCCCGCGGGGCGTATTGGTGCCGCGATTGTCCACGCTGACAATGACATAGCCCTTTTGAGCCAAATATTGATGCCAGAGACCTTCGCCGCCGTCCCAACTATTTTGCACCGTAGTGCCGGCCGGTTCGCCGTATACATAGAACACAAGCGGGTATTTCTTCGCCGGATCAAAGTCCTTTGGCTTGATCATATACGCATCAAGCGTAACGTCGCCGATATCTACCTTGATAAACTCCTTAGGCCGCAGCCCCAGCCTGTCATACTTTGCTTTAAGTTCGTGATTATCCTCGAGCAATCTCGTTTCGCTGTTTTCCGGCAGGTAAACGAGCGAAATTCGGTTCGGCGTCGTCGCGTTGCTAAAGCTGTGGATCGCCCATTTTGCGTCCGCCGACATTTGGTATGAGTGATGGCCCGGTTCACCGTCAGGCGTTACGCGTTCGGCCTTGCCGGTGCCGTCGAGCCTGCTTCGGTACAGATAACGTGCGGTAAAGTCATTTGGCGAGGCGATGTAGTAAACGTAACCTCCGTCGGGGTCGATGCAGTTAATGTTGACCACATCGAAGTCGCCATTTGTTATCGCTTTGATGCTTTTACCGTCCCGCGACACGCGATAAAGGTGCATCCATCCGTCACGTTCGCTCGTCCAGGTAAAGTATTTTTCGCCGTCAAGCCAACGGATATTGTCGTGAAGGTCCAGAAAACCCTCGACCGTCTCGGTCAGGATATTGCTCAGCTTCATCGAACCGGCGTCGCCGATCCAGACCTTGTTGGTATTCTGCAGACGATTAAGCTGCTGGATCATCAACTCATTCGAATTAGGAATAAAGTCCATTCGGGCTAAGTAGTTGTTGGTCGGATCGCCGGGGATGTCAAACCAATTGGTCTTACCGCCCGTCGCCGGGATCACGCCGATCTTGACCGCCGAGAGCTTGGTACCGACCTTTGGATAGGGCAGCGGGATCGGCTTTGAATAAATATCCGACACGTTATCGATGAGGTAAAACGTGCCGATATTCTTCGAGTCTGTTTGCCAGTACGCGATCGTCTTGCCGTCCGGGCTCCAGCGAAAACCATCGCGGCAATTAAGCTCTTCCTCATACACCCAATCGAATGTGCCGTTGATGATATTGGCGCCGCCGTCTGTCGTGATCTGTGTGACCTTAGACGAGGCAATATCTTCGACGTAGATATTTTGTTTGCTAACGTATGCGACGCGTGACCCGTCGGGCGAGAATTTGGCAAACATCAGTGTGCCGGCTTCGATATCCTTGCCTAGCTGTTGTAGCTTTCCCGTGCTTACATTCAGCACCCAATAGTCGCCTCGGGTATTGTATCGCCATACTTTTTTTGTGTTTGTGAAAATGAGCAAGCGGGAGTTGTCGTCCGACCAGATATAGTCGGCGATCCCGAGCGGACCCTTTGCACCCTGCGGTATAAGTTGGGCTGTCGGGACAAGAACGCTGCGCTCGCCCGTGCGTGCGTCGTATCTAATGATCTCGCGGCCGCCGGATTCTTTGTTTCCCTCGACGGTCGAGTATCCTTTGCTGTCCTTCATCCACCGCACGGGACCAAATCCTTTTTGGCTAAAGCTTCGCTTTGTATATATATTCTCGAGCGTCAGATCCGGTTCCTGGGCCGAAACTGCCGTGACGGAGGTAACCACCATTGCCGCCAGGATGCCGATCAGGCATATAGCTAAGCGGGGCCGCGGGCTGTGCATTTTATCGAAAATAAGGAATGGAGTGTCCATAATGTATCATTGACCAAGATCGCAGGTTTTGTGTTAGAAGCTTTTATAATTGTATATGCCATAGATGCCCGAAACGCAAAAGATCATCAGGTTATGAAGGAAAAAATACTCGAATTGGAAAGGGCCTCCCTTGCACTCGAACCGTCGGCCGCCGAAAGAGCGAGGGTTCGCGGTCCGGTCATCGAATATACCGAACATTTTCTGGATAACGTCGCGTCGATCAAGGCGTATGAGTTCTCCGCGGATCAAGGCAGCGGTCTGCTCGATTCGCCGATATCGGAGGATGGTGTCGGCATTGACGAGGCGATCGCACTCATCCGCGACAATGTGGACACACCCGGACTCAAATCGGCCTCCGGCGGCCACCTCGGTTACATTCCGGGCGGCGGTATCTACACTTCGGCGCTCGGCGACTATTTGGCAGATGTGTTCAATCGTTACGCCGGTGTTTTCTATGCCAGTCCGGGCGCGGTGCGGATGGAGAATATGCTCATCGCGTGGATGAATTCGGTCGTCGGCTACCCCGCAACCGCCACCGGAAATTTGGCATCGGGCGGCAGTCTGGCAAATCTTATTGCTATCGTGACCGCCCGCGACGCCCGCAAGATCAAAGCTTCGAACACTGAGCGTTCGGTCATATATCTTAGCGAGCAAACGCATCATTCTATCGAAAAGGCAGTCCGCATCGCCGGCCTGGCCGAATGTGTGGTTCGCTATCTGCCGATCGACGAAGCCTTTCGCATAGACGCCGACGCCTTCGCCCGCCAAATTGTTGCAGACAAAGCGGACGGCCTTGAGCCATTCCTCGTTATTGGTTCGGCAGGATCAACAGACGTCGGTGCGGTCGATCCGCTTGCGGCGATCGGTGCGATCGCTCAACGCGAGGGCCTTTGGTTTCACGTCGATGCGGCTTACGGCGGTTTTTTTATGCTTACAGATGAAGGGCGTAAAACCTTACGCGGCATCGAGATGAGTGACTCACTCTCGATCGATCCGCACAAGGGGCTTTTTCTCCCGTACGGGCTCGGCGTGGTTCTGGTGAAGAACGCCGCGGCACTCGCCTCATCGCACGGTTACGACGCCAATTATATGCAGGACGCGGTCGCCGCGGTCGATGAGCCTTCGCCGGCGGATCTATCGCCTGAGTTGACAAAGCATTTTCGCGGAATGCGGCTCTGGTTGCCGCTCAAACTTCACGGCGTCGCCCCATTCCGGGCGTGTCTCGAGGAAAAGCTTTTGCTAGCCAAATATTTCTACGCCGAGGTACAAAAGCTTGGCTTTGAAAGTAATATCGAACCCGAACTTTCGGTCGTCACCTATCGATATTTGCCCCAAACGGGCGATGCCGATATCTTTAACAAGAAAATAATGGAGGCGATCGTCGCCGATGGACGCGTTTTTATTTCGTCCACGATGCTCAATGGCGATTTCATTTTGCGCTTTGCGTGCCTTTCCTTCAGGACGCATTTGAGCACGGTCGATCTGCTTTTGGAAGTGCTCGCTGATGCGGTCAGCGAGCTTACCAATGAGAATTCAGCCTGATAACCCAAGCTTTCGCGTGAAATGACCTTATGGTCTGAGGGTACGTGTCTATATGAATTGGAATGGCCAAACTGTTTTCCTGACCGGTGCGTCGAGCGGCATCGGCGAGGGCATCGCTCTCGCTCTTGCCGAAAAGGGTGCAGTGCTCGGACTCCTCGCACGCCGTAAGGAATTGCTCGAAAAGATCCGGACCCAGTGCGAAGAGGTCGGCGGCACCGCCAGTATTTATGTATGCGATGTGACCGACGCAGATGCGGTCGCGGCATCGGTCGACGATTTTCTGCACGAATTCGAGCACATCGACTTTCTCATCGCGAACGCCGGTATCGGCGGAAACAACGCCGAAACGCGGGCTATGCAACCTCTCGCTGTCAAAAAGGTGATCGACATAAACTTGATGGGAGCGGTCAATTCCGTTCACGCCGTGCTGCCTTCAATGCTCAGCCGCGGTTCCGGACATATCGTCGCCGTTTCGAGCCTCGCCGGTTTTCGCGGGTTGCCGCGTTCGGCGGCGTATTCTGCGAGCAAGGCGGGAATGACCGCATTTTTCGAAAGCGTCCGTCTCGACGTTAAACATCAGGGTGTCGATGTCACCATCATTCAACCGGGATTCATCAAAACGCCGCTGACCTCCGGACGCGAAGCCAAAATGCCGTTCATTATGGAACTCGTCGATGCCATCCCGCTATTTATCCGCGCGATCGAACGGAAAAAGCGCTTCGCTGCTTTCCCCTGGCAACTCGCGACATTGGTGCGTGCCGCCAAAGTTATGCCCGGCTGGCTTTATGACCGCATCGCCGGCAAAGCACGTTATCGGGAATAGCGGATCGCAGGTACTCTCCGCCGGTTCGCAACATTTGCGTCCGGTATGGTAAATTGGCTAATCGGCAGATTAGACACACTGATTTGTACTCGCATTTCAGACCTTTGTCAGGCACATTGCAATTCTAATGGACTTAATTCAAGCGATCATCCTTGGTATTGTTCAGGGTTTAACCGAATTTATACCCATCAGTTCGACTGCCCATCTCGTATTTGCGAGCCGTTGGACCGGCATTTACGGGGGCGACCCCGAAATGGTCACCGCTACGATGGCGGTAATTCAATTAGGTACATTGGCTGCCGTATTGGTCTATTTTGCCGGTGATATTTTGAGCATATCGATGGCATTCATTCGTGACCATTGGGCCGTTGTCAGCGGAAAACGTGGGATGCGTTTCTCGGGGACCGACGGCGTGCGCCCGATCTGGCTCTCAGAAGAGGCGTGGCTCGGGTGGCTGATCATCCTCGGTTCGATCCCGATCGGTACTATCGGCCTTCTCTTTAAGGACTTTATCGAGGGGCCGGGAACCAAGAATCTGTGGGTGATCGCAATTATGCTGATCGCCATCGCGCTCCTCCTGACTTTGGCTGAGATCGTCGGAAAGCAGCGTAAAGACCTGCGCCATCTCGGTCTAGGAGACGCGATACTGCAGGGGTTTTGTCAGGTACTGGCATTGATGCCCGGAGCAAGCCGTTCCGGCTCGACAATTATGGGCGGCCTGTTCATTGGCGAAAAGCGTGAAACCGCCGCCAGATTCTCGTTTCTGCTCTCGATCCCCGCCATCACTGCCAGCGGCCTGCTCGAGCTCCGCAAAGCCCTGAAAATACTTCCGCCGGACAGCCTTGTGCCTTTGCTCGTTGGTACCATCGTTTCCGCAGTCGTCGGCTATGTCGCGATCTGGGGCCTGCTCGCATTTCTGCGAAAGAACACGACCGCGGTCTTTGTCGTCTATCGGCTGATCCTCGGCACAGTCCTGCTCGTGCTGCTCTGGCAAGGCGTACTGAGTCCCGTGATCCAATAGAAGCTAAAGCAAAACCGTCTCACGCAAAGCCGCCAAGAACGCAAAGGAAGATGAGGCGTGGGTTCGCTCGAAATTGTGTCCCGGATGGCTTTAACGTCTTAACTTTTCTTATCTTTGCGATCTTAGCGACTCTGCGTGATATTCTTTTGCTATTAGACGCGCCTTCAACGGCTTTGAACCTTTATGCACAAGAGATGGACAATTCGTAAGCACGACGCGGATGCTGTCAACAGACTTTCGAATGAACTCAGTGTTCGCCCGCTTATTGCCGCACTTTTGATCGCACGTGGGCACGACACGGCCGAAAAGGCTCTGCAGTTCCTCAACCCGTCGCCTGAGGATCTGCACGAACCGTTTCTGCTCAAAGGGATGCGGGAGGCGGTCGAACGTATCCGAAGGGCGGTCGAGGCGAAGGAAAAGATCTTTATTTGGGGCGATCTAGACGTCGATGGCACTACCGGAACGGTTTTGTTGCGGCGAACTTTCGCACTGCTTGGGCTTGAGACAGATTTTCACATCACAAACCGATTCACCGAATCGCGTGGACTAAATATCGAACCGCTCCAGGCCGCTCGTGATGCGGGTTATACCGTGGTGGTCAGCGTTGATACCGGCACCTCCAGTTGTGATGAGGTCGCGTTTGCCAACTCGATCGGGCTAGACGCGATCATTTGTGACCATCACGAGGTCGGAAGCGACGCGGTTTTGCCGGCAGCGGCGGCATTGATCAACCCATTTCAAGCAGGTTGCGAATATCCCGACAACAATCTTGCCGGCGTCGGCGTGGCCTTCAAACTCGCACACGCGTTGCTCCGCGAATACGGCCTCGAACACGAAATACCGCCGTTGCTAAAGATCGCGGCCCTTGGCACCGTGGCCGATGTGGTCGATCTGACCGGCGAGAATCGTGCTATCGTGGCCCTCGGCCTAAAAGACCTTCGCCGAACGGATAATTGGGGTCTCAAGGCTCTAATGGAGGTCGCCGACTGCAACGCGGAGATGACGAGCTATGATATCGGCTTTCGCATCGGGCCGCGGATCAATGCCGCCGGGCGGATCGATGTCGGTACGCACGTTGTCGAACTGCTCGAGTCCGATGATTTTACAAAAGCCCGCGGCCTCGCCGGTTTGCTCGATACGCGTAATCGCGAACGGCAAAAATTGCAGCGTGAGGTCACCGAAAGTGCGATCCTCGAGGCATCTTCATTTCCGGATCCCAATTTTGTCGTCGTGGCTGCCAACGGTTGGCACAAGGGCGTTGTCGGGCTTGCGGCGTCGCGTGTAGCCGAAAAATTTCACCGGCCTGCGATAGTATTTTCGATCGAAGACGGCATCGCTACCGGCAGTGCCCGAAGCATTGCTGGATTTGACCTGTTTGAGGCTCTCGGCTCCGCCGCCGATCTGCTTGAGACATTCGGCGGCCACGTCGCAGCGGCCGGGATGAAGGCCAAGGAGGCTAATATTGACGCCATTCGCGATCGCCTTGACGCCTACGCCGCCGGCCTCATCTCCGGCGATGCACGCACTCCCGAGCTAAAGATCGACGCTGTCGTCACACCGCAAACTCTCAACCTCAAGCTCGTCGAGGAACTCGCGATGTTTGAGCCATTCGGTGCGGGCAATCCAAAACCTGTATTTGTCACCCGCGGACTATATCTGAGCGGCGAGCCATTTGTGATGAAGGACAAACATCTCAAGCTAAAGCTGACCTCTGATGCAGGCTACAAGTTTGAGGCCGTCTGGTGGGACGGTGTTGAGCGTTCAAAGGGGCAAACTCTTACGGCCGGAACCGGCATCGAACTAGCTTACGTTGCCGATGCCAATTCGTGGCAGGGAAACACGCGGCTGCAACTTGTCGTACAGGACCTGAGAGCGGATAATTGACGGAAGTGCCGGAGAAAAAGATCCACGATCTACGAGAGTTTCAACTGCGTGCAAAGCTGCCGCTGTTGATCCGCTATGCGGCATTGGCAGTGATCGTGATCACGGTCGTCGCGGTGCTCGTCGGATTTTACAGAGAACGCAATAAGACCGGTTTTCGACTTAAAAGCGAGCACGCTCAGCTCTCACCCGATGTGATCGCCGAGGTCAATGGCTACGAAAGGCTCGAGACCGACGGTAATCTTTCTAAATATTACATCAAGGCCGCATTTGCCCGCACTTTTGCAGATAATCACCAGGAACTCCGCGACGTTTACCTCGAAACCTTTGATGAAAAGGGCGAAAAGGCCGACACGATGACCGCCCAAGAGGTACTCTACGTACCGGAAGCGGACAAGAATTTTACGGCGTATATGAAGGGCGACGTCAAGATCGAGAGCCGCGACCGCCTCAAGGTCAACACGCCGAATATCGTATATACCAAGTCGAACGAGACTGCAGAAGCGGACCAGTTGATCGAGTTTGAACGCGACAACGTCCGCGGAAAGTCGTTTGGCGCGACTGTAAAGTTGGGCGAAAAGCGTATAGATCTGTTGCGAGACGTCGAGATCGAGACATTTGAATCCGCCGAGTTGGCGGCGTCCGGCGTTCGCTATGCCAAGATCAATTCGGTTTCGGCTAGCTTTGATCAGCTTAACGGTCAGATCACACTAAACGACAACGTCAAGATCCATATCGATTCCAGATCGAAAACGACCGGAAAGGATGTCCGAACGGACGTTGCCGCACAAAAGGCGGTGGTGTATTTTGCCGCCGATGACAAGGCCGCCGCGGTGACGCCCGAGCGACCCGCCGGATTTGCCCCGGAATCAGCTCAGCTAAAGAAATTCGAACTATTTGAAAGTGTACATATTACTTCGATCGACGGCGGTGCATCGCCGACCAATATTGACGCGGGCTACGCACTTTTTGACAAAGCCGCGGACCGATACGAGCTTAAGAACGCAGTTCACATAGTTACGTCGGCCGCCGACAAGCCTACCGATATTCGCGGAGATTCGGCCGTCTATGAGCAGTCAGCTCTCAAGGTCTCGATCGACGGTTCCGGCGAGATCACACAGGGAAGCGACTACCTTAAGGGCAATAGCATTAACGCGGACCTGTTTCCCGACAAAAAGCTCAAATACGCGGTTTTGCGCGGCGATGCGCTTATCAGGCAATCGGCGGATGCACGCACAACGAGCGTCAGCGGGCCCGAACTTAATGCTTTATTCGGTGACACGCGGCAATTGCAGGCCGCAAACGCCGTCGGCGCAAGCACGGCCGAGATGATACCTAATAGCGATCCGCAATACTCACGCGTCACAATGACCGCACCTCGGGCAATGCACCTGACATTTGCGGGCCCAGGGCTTCTTCGCCAATTGACGACCGAAGGGCGGACGACTATCCAACTCAATGCCGTCAATAGCTCGACCGACTCTGCAAACAAGCGTGTGACCGCCGATGCTGTCAAAACCGTTTTTGACGACAACGGCAAGGATATCAAACGGGCCGAGGCTGTCGGAAACGCCGAACTGTTCGTCGATCCGCTTCGTGCCGCCGCCGAAAATTACCGTACGACCGTGACGGCACCTCGTTTCGATTGTGAGTTTTACGCAGGCAATAATGCAAAGTTGTGCGTTGGCGGCAAAAAGGCCAAGGCCGTTCGCGTGCCGACGGTCGCTACCGACGGCCGTGGGGAACAGACACTGACGGCGGATTCACTTAACGCAGCATTTAGCGAAACGAGTAAGGATATCGAACGCTTTGACGCAGTCGGCAGTACCAAGTTTGTCGAACTTGACCGCACTGCGATCGCTTCACAGATGTCATATACGACCGCCGATACCACCGTCCGACTTCGCGGCGGTGATCCGACGGCTTGGGACTCACGTTCGCGGGTCAAGGCACGCGAGATCGATTGGAATACGTCGGCAAAACGAACGAATATGCGCGGTGCCGTCAGCACGACCTATTACACACGCCGCACGATGGGTGACGCACTACCTTTCGGGTCGTCGGACAAACCGGTTTTTGTGACGTCCGACAGTGCCGAATTTGACCACGCCGCCGAGACCGCTGCTTTCGCAGGCAATGCCCGAGGTTGGCAGGACGACAATTACGTTC